>JAWCEH010000003.1:0-101276 GCA_038859955.1 Bathyarchaeia archaeon
GGATAACTCTTCAACCCATCTTTAAATATGTAAATATCCGGTAAATTCTTAACTAGCTCTTCAAAATAGGGGATTTTATTGTTTCTCTTATAATAACTCCATACTTCATTTAGTGTTGGCCTAAGCATATATTTTGAACCGTCTAATAGATGTAAACCGCAGCAGTTCTCCGCTGTATGATAATTATATAAACCCTCCTTGCATGTTGAAAACTCCAGCCCATGTTTATCACATAAATTCCTGACAGCTTCATAAACCTTAAATCTCCATTTAATGTGCGGGCGAGCAATCTTAGATGGTACTTCAACCGATGGAGAGTAGGAAACCCACGCGCTACAATCCTCGTATAACTCTTTGTCGTATGCTAGATTCTCGTAAATCTTTAAATTCGCAACTTCATCTCTTAACGCCTCAACTATCACTTGCCTTGCGCCAGAGTAACGAGATTGCCTAAGGATTTCCTCAACCTCACAGTCTGTTATCCCAGGTATGAAGGGTTGCAATCGAACGATTACTGGGATATTTTCACCTGAAAGTTTCTCCGCCATGTCTAATCTCTTTTCAGGCGAGGGTGCACCGGGCTCTAATATGCCAGCGATCCTGTTGTTAATTGTTGAAAGTGAAACTTGCACTACAACTATGCTTTTATCACTTAATTTCTTTAGAATATTGAAGTACTCTTTATCTAAAAGCAGTGTTGCCTTTGTATTAATTATTAGTGGGGTTTCGTTTTTTAGGCATATATCCATTATACGCTTACTCACGTGATGATTCTCTTCTTTGGGCTGAAATGGATCAACTAGCGTAGATAACCTATAGGGAATAGTTTTCAAATTCCTTTTCTTTAGGGAGCTTAGTATTCTCTTAAAACCCTGAATTACATTAGGCGTAATATCGTTTTCACCCGGGCTTGTAGTTCTATACCAGCGGCCGAAGCAATAAATGCATTCATGCTTGCATGTCAAGTAAGGTTCAACTTTCAAGATAGAATAACAGTAGGGGCTAACATTAATGCTGGGATTAATTACGAAAAGATCTGCAGCGTTCATCGGCATCTACTATAAACTTAAACGCTAAACCTAATAGAATTTATGTTACTCTTCTTTACTCGAGAATAAATATATGCTATCTCTCAATCCTCAATTATTTGCTATGGAACGAAAATTAGTTGTAATAAAGTTCAGCCACGCTTCTATCGTGTTAAATATAGATTTATTAGAAAAGAGCATCTATTATGCTATTGGGGTTCTCTCCTAAGCCACCTATAGACGGTTTTTAATGGTACGTTTAACTCTTCAGATATCTGCTTAACACTATAGCCCCTATCCCTCAGCTCCCTAACTTGCATCCTCCTCTTTCTTCTCTCGGATTTATTATACCTTGCCCTATTCTCGAGAATAACTCTGTTCTTATCACCAAAAAGAGAGAGTGCGAGCATAAAAGCCCTAATGTAATTGCATTCCTTATTTATGTAGCCGACAAGCTTAATTCGATAATTCTCAGCGATGTAATCCCTTAACTGGCTCATTACGTTCTCCATCAGGCTAAAGTTCACTGAGGAGGTAAACCTAACCTCCACTAGCTTAACCTCTGGCATAACCATGATTGAATATTTGCTATCGCTCATATTCAGCTCTCCATACGATCCCATTTTGCCCTTTTATTGATGAAGAGAACATATATAAATTTTTCGCATTATAAGAATTTTTAAAATTGAGAAAAATTTATAAGCACCTTCTCATATTAAAAAAATTAGAAAATGAGAAATATGGGTGATGCACCATGATCGGAAAAATAATAACACTTATGATGGTCGAAGATAAAATTACTGACCGTGGTCCTCCAATCTAAGCGTCCTAACTGAAAGGATACTAGATACCTTAAGTCCCAGTTACTTCTTAAGTGTCTTCACAAATTTTTCAGGCGTCAAAATATTAGATGTATCTCTTCCATTCGTTTCAAGAGTTTGTATAAATTTTCTATCTATCGTTAATAACGGAATCTTATGTTCATTTGATACAGCATATAAAAGATTATCTATTAGGTCTCTGTGAACTCTGCGATACAAAACATATGATTCTAGGAGGGCGGATGCTCCAGGCGTTATAAGCGTGTAAGTGCTTCTTATTGCTTCAATACCTATCCTCACTAAATTCATTTCGCTTTCAGGCACAATCTTAACGGCCTTCCATATGATCTCCAGTATGCTAGCTTCAATATAGCATACCGCCACCTTATGAAAGCATTTTACAGCGTCATAAACTTCTTCCTCAACATCAAGCCCCACGGCTGGAAGAAGGAAACTTGTATCCACAAGTATTCTAGTTAGAGTTGATGTACTTCTCTTGCTGCTCAATGCTCTCATGCTCCAATTCCTCAAGGGTGACCCTAGTGATCTTCTTTCCATAAAGCGACAACCAGACAGCATCGCACAGGGGCTCTATTATTATCTTCCCCTCCTCGGCGGTAATCTTCACCCTACACTCTTCATTTAACCCGATTTTCTCAGCTATAGTCTTCGGTATCACAAGCGTACGCTTCTTACCCACTCTTGACATTACGGTCAGAGACATCACTATTACCAGATAGAATAATATATTCAGAATTAATAAATTTTCCGACAATATCACCGACGAGTCTGTTAAGCAATAATTTTGAAGGATAATATGATGAGTGGATCCCGTTTTAAAATCGTGGATCGAAAAATGCTTCCCTAAACCTTATAGTTCATTAAAACTTTTTGCGTCTTGTATTTTCAAAAGTTTTTCTATTTTGTTTGAGTTTTAGGGTAGGTGTTAAGAAGCAATATTATGGCGGCAACCTGCGTCGCAATCGCGTAGGGGATCACTATCGCGTATGGAGCGTTCAACTGTACCATTAAGCCGTATATGGCTCCACTAGCCAGCATGCCGATTCCATAGGCTGTGTTAAATATACCGTAGGCCGTTCCTCTCGAAGATATTGGGGCAAAGCCTGAAACGGCAGCGCGGTAAATTGACTCTTGCATTCCCAAAACTAAACCGAAGAACACTGCGGCGGCGCTCAGCATCACTAGGTTTGCATTGGTCATTGCGAAGAGCGTTGGAATAATCGAGAGAATGAAGGGTAATAATAGAACTCTAATTTTAAATCTGTCATATGCGAACCCCGCGATTAATGCGGTTGGCGCATCCACCCCTTGTATCAACGTATAAATTAAGGGAACAATCCAAAGTTGCTCTGTTGGCTCAAGAATCTCAGTAGCCTTGTATAATATGATCTCGAACGGTATTAGTCCAATGGTGTTTAGTAAGACGGCGAATGTGTAAATGTAAAAGGGTTTTCCCAGTTTTCCTTCTTTTTCGCTTTTTTCAGATTCTGCTTCCGGCTTAGTGGTTTTTCTCCAGTCGATCTTCCTGTAAGTATATGCTAGGGTCGCTAAAAGCATAATGAAGGGCAGTGAGAGACAGACAAAAGTTAAGCTATAATTATTGCTGGTATAGAACATTAAGCCCGCCACAATCAAAGGACCGAGAATCGCCCCCACCTGATCTAGGAGCTCATGAATTCCAAAGGCTTTCCCGGCGCCAACACCCTTGCTTACGATTGATAGCACGGCGTCTCTTGAGGGCGACCTAATTGCCTTTCCAATCCTTTCAAGAAGCACTAGTATTACAGCTATCCACCAAATGCCTGTAATACCTAAGAGAGGAATAGAGGAAATCAATCCATAACCTAAAAACATGAAAAACCAGTAAGCCCTTGTAGTATCCGCAAGTTTTCCGCTAACAAGCCTTAAAGCGTATCCCAAAAACTCCCCAAACCTGCCGGCGAAAGCGATAGCGAAGGCGGAAGCCCCCAAAAAACGTAGGTATGGCGTAACAAGCCCACGTGACCCCTCATAGACGATATCTCCCATAAGACTTACTACACCAAGAAGGAGAATGGCAGCATATGTGCTTTTAATACTACTCAAATCGAGCTTCATTTTTGGATATTCCCTTTTTAAAGTAGCCACCGTTAATATTTAGAATGTGCGAAATAAAGTTTACTAGAAAATTTAATTCAACTATATGCAACTATATTTAAGTCTGGTAACTGAGTTATTGCTACATCCCTTTAAACTTAAGATGTGGTGGACCTACTTAAACTTTTGATACCCTACAAAAAGAAAGAGGTGATGTTTATTGAATTATTTGGGTTGTGGTTTTGTCTGTTGGGCTGTAGCTTGGATGAAGTGCAATTACGAATACGCCGAAGGGTTTTTCAACCCACCAGTTGATTATAGGTAAGTGAGGTACATTCTTCGGAAAAACTAGTACAGTAGGTTTGTCGAAGAAATATCTTTCACGCTCTTTACCCAAGTTTACTTCTATAAGTGCGCCCAAATAGTTTATATCATCTGGATTTAGGCCTATGAATATTAAAATTTCGTCGAAAGTATGCATGTGAGCCATTAAAGCATTGGCTGCATTAGGTTTGCTCCAGGAGCCTGGTTTACTGTAAACTCCCCACGTGAAGGTTAGGGGGATGCCCTCTAAGTTTTTGCTACTAAAGTATACAACTTGGTCAGCATTTCCTGGGCCGTGCCCAGCTTCTCCCGTAGACCATCTCATGATGCCAGCCGACTTTAAGGATTTAATTAAGTAGCCATACTTGTTCTCGTTTTTAACGGTTTCTTTCGACACTATTTCAACTTGATACTCTGGTGCAAGTAGCAGATGACATAGCATGAATGGCTTCTCTACTTTAGTGAAGTTGAAAGGTCCATGGAGTATGCCTTTTGGAAGGACGACTACGCTAGACTCCGTTAGCGTATGCTCTTCATCACCTATTCCAATGGTGACTTCAGCTCCTAAATACCCAATGTCATCTGGGTTCATTCCCAAAAAGAACAGAATTTCGTCGCAGTCATGTTTATGGGCCCTTACATCTCCGCGAAGAAATCCAGATTGCCGAATTATTCCCCGCCCAAAGCTTACTCCTATACCTTCTAAATCTTTGGAATCCATCAAAACTCTCGGAAAAGGATCCGCACGTATTGGAAGAGGCTTAACTAAATGCGCATATTTACCATTTAACATATTTTACACCAATTCTTTATCAATAAAATATGTTGATAAAACTTTGCTTAAGCTAAATGTCTTCCATAATCTCGCATGCTCTATTCAATCCAAAGCTAAAGTGTTCAGCCATGAGATATAACCTTGAAAGGGATTATAAGCCTAAAGCTCCTGTGGCTAAGCCCCTCGCCCTTATAGACTAATGCCTCCGGCTTTTTAATAGAAAGGTATTTTTTATAAAGCCAGTTACCCTGCAATAAAATAAAAAGTGAGGTAAATTGATAGGGGAGGGGGCTAAAGAGGTGGGCCCACCTACCACAATTTTATGTGGTCTCGAGAAATTGTAGCAAAGTGATCAAAAAACCCGTCGCCGCTATGGAAGAAAATTAAGTTTAAATGGTTGGTGAGATCGTTAAAGGGGTGATTAATAGGGCTTGTTAGGTAAAAGCTAAAGTATGGAATATTGAGAGCCCAGAAAACGTTAAGGAGGCTTCTTCTAGCCGATACAGGTGCTATTTATACTGTTTTGTCGGGATCATTTCTCAGATCCCTGAATATTAGAAGTATTGGGAGGAAAATTTAGGTTGGCTAATGCACAAGTCTCTGAGAAAGAAATAGGTATCATAGATATTGAGAAAAAAGAAACTTAAATCCCGAAATACACCAAGAAAAACTTCTAAATTTTCCATTTTGAATTTAAAATTTTGTATAATGCATCTGTACAATTTTTTCCACTCATTAAGTCCATACCCTAATTTATGAGCTCCGGGGGAAAGAAGACATAAAACAAAAAACTGGAGCAAAAATCTAAGAGTGATCCAAAGACAAACTTCAAGTGGCTGGCCCGGGATTTAGACCAAAAAAGGGTTCAAGTCCTCAATTCAAACTTAAAAGCTTATCCAGCAAGAGGAATCGGTGGACTTTTCTAAAAGTTTTTATGAAGCTCCAACTGTTATTATTTTGGTGAAGTTATGACTGCTGGTCGTGTCTTGCTTTCCGACGAGGATAGGGTCCTTCTTTTGAAGGTTAGCAGCCTACTCGAGGAGCTTTTGGAAACTCTTGACCTGCTTGAAGATGAAGGGGCTTTAAAAGCCATTAAGGAAGCTGAAGATGACATTAAAGCTGGAAGAGTCAGAGGCTACAATGAATTCATCGAGGAGCTGAAAAAATCTGGAGAAATATAAGCTTAGAGTTACAAGACGTTTTGAGAAGGACTTCCGAAAACTCGAAATCAAGCTCAAAATCAGATTAGATTCCGCTATAAGAAAGCACAGAAACCTAGAAATAATGTTAGCATAGAAAACTAACAAAACATGATGAAAATGTTAGTTTTGGCTTTTCTAGAATTTCAAAAATTAAAACCCGATAAACCCTCCACCTAAAATTAAAATGACAGGCGGATTTCTTTTAGCGTCTCCTAACAGAAATTTTCATGTTACAGCCTTAGGCGGGATGCTTTTGTTATTAGCCCATTTACTTGCGTTTGCCAGTTCAAGACAATATTTATAAATTCTAGAGTTGAGAACTACTGTTCAGGTGATATTGTGAAAGTGCTAGTTGCATACGGCACACGTTATGGAGCAACTGCCGGAACTTCAGAGGAAATAGCCAGAATACTAGGAGAGGAAGGCTTTGATACCAAGGTGGTTAACCTGAAAGAAGAAAGAATTAGAGATATATCAGAATATGACTTAATCATTGTAGGTAGTGGCATGGGAAATTGCAGATGGGCAAGTGAGGCGGAAGATTTTCTGAAAAAATTCAAGAAGGAATTCGAAGGAAAAAAGCTGGCTTTGTTTGTCTCAACAATGAAAACGTTTTTTGAAAAAGAAGGGATGACGGATGATGTTACAAGAACGAGGAAGCTTGCCTTGGAGGATAAGGTTGCGAAGTATGGTCTTAAGCCAATAGCGTTAGGTTTTTTCGGCGGAGTTATTGACTATAACAAAATGGGCTTCATAGCACGTAAGGGTATGGAATTCTTCAAACCACAACTTGAAAAACACGGCTTCAAAGTTGCACCAGATGTCTATGACTTGCGCAACTGGGATGAAATTCGCAATTGGGTTAAGGAGCTTGCAAAAAGTCTCGAAAGTGATATGAACCCGTTAAAATATGAGGAACCCAATTATTAGGCTAATGGCTAAACTTTGCTTCCAAAGCTTTGCACCTCTCCTAACTGGAGAGGCTGTGGAGAAAAGATTTGGCTTATGGGAAAGAGAATCCTGGAAAACCGAAATGTTTAAAACTGTTGAAACTGTTTAAATACTCACGCAATTAACCTAAAAGGGCTTTGCAAACCAATAGGCTCAAACAGAACCTTTAAACAGTTCAGACCAAAACTTCATATACGCTTTCCAGCCTAAACCTTTAAACAGGATAAACAAAATGAAGAAGTGAAAAAAATGCCTAAGCCAGGTATGGCTGGCTTAACCATAAAGAAGGAAGTTTACGTTCTCCTGAAGGCTAAAGCACAAGAGGCGGGAATAGGCATAAACCAATACCTCGAAAACCTCCTATTAGGGCGATCTTGAGACGGCCCCAACGAAAAACCTAAAACTTTATATACCTACAGAACAACAAATTTCAAGCCGCTTTCCAAAAATAGGGCAGGAAAAACATTTTTGGCGGGCCCGCCGGGATTTGAACCCGGGATCTCCGGCTCCGGAGGCTTGCACACCATTATTGCTTATATTTTTGGTTCGGTGCCTTTGATCCTGACTAGGCCACGGGCCCAATTACTATACCTACTAGAAAACTGGTTTGCCAACATTATTTGTGTTTCGTGTGTTCTAGGGGATATATTGCTAATCATAAATTACTTCATATACGCATACTAATGGAATAATTGAGGTTCCAGACGCCGGGCTAGGTGAACCCTCTTTCTGGGAGAAGTAGGCTTTTTTGAAGTGATTTAGAGTGATTGATGAATAACCGAAGAGGGTCATATCTCTGCCATAAAACATCAATTTGTATAATACCGTGTTTTGCCCTTCATTACTTGGAAATATCTCATAGTTGCTGATCTGCCCATTTCTATCAGAGTCATTATAATTCCATCCAAGCGTATAGTTCCCAAATCTATTTTGAGCGCTATCATGGCTTGTTTCAACCCCGGAGATTAGGGCCATCCAGATCCATTTGCCATTATCCCCGCCATACTCGTAGGCGTCATTAGGGCGAACGTTTCCTCCAATCTGCAGATATTCGTATTGATAATTGAAGAAAGTCACGTACACCACAACATGAGTTACATGGTATTTTCTAAGGATCTCAACGGCTTCAGTCTCATTTGACATGAACATTCTTCCAATCTGAGCTATCTGCGTACCGTTAATTGTGCCATTATCTGCAAGAGTTGTTTTATTAGCGATCACAGTTATCCAATAGCCATAATCCCACCAGCTCGCAACAACAGCGTTGGGAGGAAGATTTTCACGCATCCATACCAGCGTGTCAATCCAGTCTCGAACAGTTGAAGACGGCTTGGCTGAAAGGCTTGCTCCAGAAATGGTTACTGGTGAATCAGCATAAGATAGAACTCTTGACCCCTGAGCTCTAGGTCCAAAAACGAAGTCTGTTCCGAAAACATAGGTTAGAGAGAACAAAACAAACATCACTACTAGAAGACCGCCGATAAGCTCCTTCTCAAGCGTCCTAAACTTGGCTTTTCGTCCAAGCGATGGAGGCTTCTCCTTTAAAGATAAGATGAGCGGCGATAGGATGCGTTTTAATGTTAACGCCCAAAGAAGGCATATGGCTGGGGCTGCGAGAATGTTTAGTCTCACCATTGAGCTTGCGAAGTATATGGATGTTAAGCAATATATAACCGTGAGCACACTCAGGTTGGTTGCCATTAGAGTGGCGAAGAAAACACCGACTGGCACGAATATAACGCTTACACCAAAATTGTAGTAGAAGGTTGCCCAGGAGGAGGGTTTATGCTCAGCAACCGACTCAAACAACGGGCTTTCCGAACGTAGAGAAGGAATTAGCGTATAAAGGAATTTTCCACCGGGAAGATTCATAATTCCCATAGATAATAAGGCACCATAAGCAACAACTAATGCGAGAACGAAGACGAAGATGTAGATTACCTTTCTTTTTAATTGCAGCACACGCCTATTTATCTCTGCTATAAATAATAGGAAGAAGACACCGTAGACTGATAGATTAGTTGCCTCTAATAGAAAGCCGAATCCAGTACGTGGATTAACAGCCGCTATGGATAGAGCCAAGATAAAAGTTATTACATATGAGAGTAGAAGGCGAGGCGAATACCTCCTTATGAGAAGTAGTATGAAAGCGAAAAGCGCAATTATAACAACTAGGTAGCGGGCCGCACCCCAAGACATACAAAGATAACCAAGTGAAAATCCGGCAAGAACAGCGTATGTAACATTATTCTTTAATGTTCTCCTCGAGTCTATTGCTCTATTAAAAAATAGTATTAAAAGAATCGCGCTTAATATTCCAATAGTTTCGTCATCAAACCATCCAAGGGAGGTTCTCCCAATATGGGAGGAATCCATGGCTAGCAAAAGCGCCGATAATAAACCAACAGTTTCACCGCCTAAATCCCTGCCGAGAAAATATATGGCGAGACATGTTAATGCCGCCATTATAATTGGAAAGACAACACATAGATTATACACGGGGTCGGAGATTAAAGGATCAAGAGGGTTCAAACCGTAACCGAAAACTAACGGAGTGCCGAGAAAACTTAAGACCTTATATAATGCAACAACCGTTAAAGTTAACCCCAAATTAGATAAGAAACGCATATCACGCCCATAGGGATACCAGCCAGCGGAGTCATGCCATGAAAAAAGATACGCAAGCCCATTATCGGCTATATGCTTAGCCACATAATAGTGGAAGTAGGGGTCAAACTCATTCAAATAGAAGCCCCAACGTAAAGGTAGCAACCTGATTCCGGAAGCCACAACAAGAATTAAGATGAGTGTAACTCCCCTAATAAGTGATGAATGTGTTATCCTAGGACGAAGCGACGGAATCTTACGCAATTTTGCACCAAAACCCTTTAGGGCATCTGTAAGTTTCATTGAAGCACCCTTTTTGGACTAATAGTAGAAAGATAGTAGCCTATTTATCTTTTACCATCACCCAAGTTAGCACATTAATTCTAGCCCTCATTTATCGAAGTTTTCACCGCCCCTTAACGCTTCTCTCGCCGGTAAAACCCTAACCCTCTGAGGCATCAGCGATAATTTTCTCCCACATTTCGGGCACCTCCCATTATGTATTTGATATATCTCCTCAGGAGACTTAATGTCAACACCTTGATAGAGAACTTCCCCGCAATTATCGCATAATACCCGCTGAGGCATAGCTATCTTCCACCTACTACTAGTAGTGTAAATGGCAAGACATTTAAATCTTCCCAATAACCTCGCCCCTCTATCATTCGTTCCCAGAAAGAAAAGTTAAGAATGTTTAGGTTTAAAGATTAGAGTAACACTTAAATCTGTTTAAGCAGTTTACCTTTAATAACTAATAGATTTAGTAGTTGGAATGGCTGTTAGAAATGAGCAAGAAAATTTCATCCTCGACAATGTATTATTTACGAAAAAACATCGGTAGACTAATAAATTATCGACCACCAACCTACGTTATAGCCGCAATCCTAATGGTTATTACCATATTCTTGCTTGGTGGAGGTGTATACGACGTTTCTATGCCCGCTATAAGTGCAGTGCCATATTATAGAGGATTCATTTTCTTATACCCGAGATTACATGACCAAGTGCTAAACGAGAGTATAGCTATAATGATAGCCTATGCTTTAGGTGCTTTAGGACTGCTGCTCATATACCAAAGTGCGAAATATAGGCGTAATCCAAGCCAGGCATCTTTACTAATACGGATAGGCATCATGTTACTAATCATGGTATTTATAGTTGCTGAAGCTACATTATACCTTTGGAAGCTCGGTCTTGGCTTTTAAATTAATTGCAATCTCGTATCTAATTCAGGTGGCGGATTATGAGAACTATTGAGTGGAAAGATGGGGTTATAGTCACATTAGACCAGACGTTGCTTCCCGATAGAGAAGTATGGATTGAAATGAGAAGCTGCTTTGAAGTGGCTGAAGCCATCAAGGAAATGAAGGTTAGAGGGGCTCCACTAATAGGTGTAGCAGCAGCCTATGGTTTAGCCTTAACTGCATTTTATTCAAAGGCAAAAAATAGAGAAGAGTTTCTAAGGGAGATCGAGCACTCCGCAAGTATTCTTAAGAGAACGAGACCTACGGCAGTTAACCTCTTCTGGGCTGTAGATCGCATCTTGGAGAAGATTAAAAATACGCTTGGCGATGTTGAGTTTTTAAGACGCACCATTATTAAGGAGGCCCAAAATCTAGCTGATGAAGATGTGGCTGTTAACAAAAAGATTGGTGAATATGGTTCAAGACTAATATGTGACGGCGACACCATCTTAACGCATTGCAACGCTGGAAGATTAGCCACAGTAGATTACGGAACAGCTCTAGCTATCGTTCGGGTTGCATGGGAGGATGGCAAAAACATAAAGGTGATAGCCACCGAGACGAGACCTAAACTTCAAGGTGCTAGATTAACGGCTTATGAGCTTACTCGTGATGGAATACCAGTAACCCTAATAACTGATAATATGGTTGGGTATGTGATGTCTAAAGGATTAATTAATAAGGTTATTGTTGGAGCCGACAGAATAGTTCGCGACGCCGTCGTAAACAAAATAGGCACCTACACTATTGCAGTCCTCGCCCATGAGCATAATATCCCATTTTACGTTGCAGCCCCCCTATCAACTTTCGATCTTAGCATCTTCGCGAGAGACGTAATTATAGAAGAGAGAGATCCAGAAGAGGTGACGCAAATAAGATCCATCAGAATATCCCCTATTGGCGTCAGCGCGTTAAATCCAGCCTTCGATATAACTCCATTAAAATATGTTGATGCCATAATATGTGAAAAGGGAATTTTAAATAAAGAAGACTTTAAGAGATTGGCTGAGAAGGGAGGAGTCGAATAATAATCTAAGAAATATGAGGGTAATTGCATGCTGTCACCCAACAATGGGAGGAAGGAAAGCGAGATTAGTAAAAAACCCATCGAAGCATCACTCAAAGACGATGGCGTTCTCATTAAATCCAGCGAGGATTCAGAGAAACTCTACTCTAGAGGATATGGAATACAGAAAGATGAAGGTCTTCTCCTAACATTTTACGAAGCTATGTACCTGCACAGCAGGGGACTAATTAAAATTACAAACGAAAAAACCAACAAGCCTGTTAATTTTCAGGATCTACTTGAAAAATACAAATTCATCGAGGAGAACGCATGGGTTAAATACTTAATTTATCGTGATTTAAGAAGTAGAGGATACGTTGTTCGAGAAGGCTTTGGATTAGGTACAGACTTCCGCCTCTATGAAAGAGGAGAGTATAATAAGGATTCGGCGGACTACATGGTTTATGGAATATATGAGGGTATGCCTCTCTCAATAGAAGATTTGGCTCAAGTGTTAAAGCGCGCGCAAAACTTGAAGAAAATGTTAATCCTCGCAGTGATAAACAGAAGAGGGGAAATCGTGTATTACTCTCTCTCACGCCTAAGCTTTTCTCAAGGCTGATCTTTAATCTTCCTTATTCTCCATATTGAAAGTAAACCAAGTACGTCAATAAAGCTATTGTTTACCATATCCAGTATGCCGAATGTTACTTGCTTTGCGGGGTCGATTTCTGGAAAAAGCATGATAAAGGTCAATTCAAAAACACCCAGCCCAGTTAAAGTAATTGGAATTAATCTAACAAGCGATAAAAGCGGGTGTAACATAAGCCAAACAAAAAAGGGGAAATCTATGCCCACAGCGAATCCAAGAATATTCCACTCAACCCCCCGCAGAATCCATCCGAGAAACGGAAAAACTAAAAGGAATAATAGTTTTCCCCTTAAACTCTCAAGGGACTCTCTAAAATCTCGGTAATATGGTAAAATAATTCTTCCAATTAAGGGGATACTGGCAACGATTCTTATGCTTTTATGGCTCTTAATTAGGAGAAAAAATAGGATGCCACCTAGAATTACCGTTGTAGCGAACATGAATAAAAATGGATTGATTTTTACTCCAAAAAAGTAAATGAAGAATATTGCGGAAAAAACACCTACTGTTGCCTTCATGATAACGTCCACAACAACTAGCGTTGAGACCACACCAATATTGCCGGCAAGCTTCGATTTGAAAGGTAATGAAGATAGTAAATACCCGGTTCTCCCTATGCTGAAGTCGCTACCAAGCATCCCAAATAAATGCGCGAGAATACTCTCCCATAAACTAGTCTTGACTCCACTTTTACGCATTGCCCATGAAAGCCTATATCCCATCAGAACCGCTTGGATTAAGTAAGGTATATCACTAGCTAGGAATAGAAGGAAGTTTACTCCCGACAGTGCTTCCAGAAATTGTTCAAGTTGCAGAAAGTTTAAGAAAATGATGATTAGAATGGCTATGCTTACTACTACACTCAAAAGGAACCGTTTATTCATTTCATAGGTTCTCTCCAAGTTTTTGCGAAAGATACGCGTATGCCATTATAGCCGCTATTGCTGTTCCTTCTTTTGTGGGATATTTAATGTTATATAAAGTATATTATTTCCTCTGACTAAAACTTTACCATAATTCGCAATTAGCTGGTCGCCGTTATACTCTGACGCGCTATCCAATATAATATTCATGTAACTGTCACAATGTATCATTGTACCCCTATACTCTATATTATTTTTTAGAGTTACACCGATGTGAGAGTTCATCTGTTTTATCAGCACATTTAATGGTTTCTTACTGGGTTCCATAGATTCATCGCCAAACTACTGCTACTACAAATTTAATCTTTCTCTATAAAAGCATTATTGCAAAGATTTAAAAACCCAAGCCTAATTTCTATTGGTTTTTCGATCAATACTATTATGGGAACACGCTTAATAATGAGTGAGTACAAGAGTTATCTAAGAAGTGGAATGATGAAAGAATGGAGGTTCTAGAGGGGTTCTCATTTAAGGTGCAAACCGAAGTTTCACCCGCCTACTACAGTGATTTACTCCTCTATATATACCAGAAGTATATAGTTCCATATTATCGCAATTTCGCAAATGTCAGGCGCTGGGTTCTTGAGGGAAGAGAAACTCTGGCCTTCACTTTTCTAGTCCCCAACAGCACATGGTTTGTTGATGTCGAGATTACAGCCGGAAATCCCGTGGAGATAAATATGAGACCCAGCGATACGCATATTCCCCACTCGATCCTAAACAAGATTAAAGAAGACTTAATAGTTGCAATCCAGATGTTTGAAGATGAAATCAGAAGGACAACCCTTTATTTTGCATGGGTTCCAAATAAGTCTATTGTAAGCGAGAAGATGCTTACACAAAGGAAAAAAATTCTAAGCCAAATCTTCACGGGAAATATGTGGTTGCTCTTCGTTATTTTTATAACCTTTAGTTACCTAGTTTTTCTTTGGGCTGGGCCAACCTACGCACCAATTATCTTAGTTCTCTCCCAGTTTATCTTAGTTCTCTTCTCGGATAAGATCATAATGCAAATGGGCGATTGGTCTATTACAGAGGAATCACCTTATGTATACATACTGCAATACCATATTCCCCCAGAAGATTTCAATTTCATTAAACAGAATTACCCTAGAGAGCGGCTTATTCAGATCAAAAAAGAAATTTACTACGAGACTTTAGCGCTTGGAAAACCAATTGATATCCTAACAGTTCAAGAAGTCTTCTTGAGACATGGCATAAACATTAGACCCGAAAATCTGTTAGTGAAGAGCATAGATGTCTATAAAATCGTTAAAGAGGTTGCTAGCAAATTTAATATGCCAATTCCCAAAGTTAGACTGGCGAATATTATAATTCCTAATGCCGCTGCAACTGGTCCATCTCCGCGTTTCAGTCTCGTTTTAATAACTACGGGTTTACTCGTTCAGCTGGATGAAGAGGAGATCTTAGCAGTTGTGGGACATGAGATAAGCCATGTTAAGGGTAGAGATCCACTTATGCTTTTTATATTAACTTCTGCAGAATATTTATTTAGGGTTTACATTCTTTTACCCTTTATTATCTTCTTTGGCTTCATATATTTCTTGTTTGCTTTAAGCTTCATATATTTCATCGCGAAATTCTTTGAGGCAAGAGCCGACTTAGAGTCAGCGCTTGTGATTAGAAGACCCGATGCCTTAGCTAACGCCCTAAGGAAGATAGGTTATAGAAGATTATGGGCAGAAAGGGCGTCAGGTAGAATTGGCAGCTGGCTTGGGTTCGATCCGCATCCTCCTTTATCGTTCAGAATAGAGAGACTGGAAAACATGTCAGACTTATGGAGAATAAAGCATCCTTTTGTGCAATCAATGAGGGACTGCATAAATGGGTTACTCAGAGAGATAGGGCTTCAATAATAAACTATGCCCTACATATTCATATATTGATAAATGAAAATCAGCAAAAACCACATCCTACTTAATTTGTTCTAAGTTCCCATGCTGGCAAAAGGGTCTCGACAAACTCATGTAATTGAAGAAGTAAAGCCTAAATCTTTGCGTATCACATAGGCTTGAAAGTAGGCTCTTTTGGTTTGGCTTTTAACTCCTTTGGAACGTTTACAACGCGCACAATATTCTGTGAATTTATTACATAAATAGGTGTTCCATCAGGATTCCACTTCTTAAGTCTTTTAACGCCTGTCAATACAAGTTTAACCTTAAGTATCGTTCCGTCGCTTAATCTATAGACGTTCCAATCCTCCTTCTCCTCAACGAAGTCAACATCCTCCGCCCCAGCTAACTCCTCAGGAGATATAGGAACACCCAACACAAACACCTAAATGTAATTCAGCAGTCAAGAATATAAAGGCTCTCTCCTTAAACCATTAAATAACCCCAAAATAACCCGAAAATCTTAGCATACATTTTTCAAATTTTTGCGACAAGTAAAGTATTTATAATATCTTTGCACCCAAATTAAAATTGTAGCCCTAGTTTCACTTAAGCCTAAAGCTCCAGTGCAGAAAGCCGGAGATCGTGGGTTCAAATCCCACCGGGTCCGCCACACACAATTAAATCTAATGAAAAAGGAGAGGTGAATGGACCCGTAGTCTAGTCAGGATTAGGACGTCGGCCTGCGGAGCTGGAGCTTTAGGCTTAAGAATCAATTTAATGCCATACTGAAATGCGGGGTTTTTGTTGCTAGAAAAGGCAAAGTTTATTAGTTTCATTTGTTGTTTAGCTTTTGCTCTTAGAATTATACGCATGTAGCGGCTAAGTTAATGAGATGATTTAATGGTGTACCTCATGTGCAGTATGGGTTTAGCTATGTTTAAACCTTTATGGGGAGGAATTTGAGAGGTTGATTAGTCCAGAAGACGCCTTCCTAGTCTTTAAATCATTCTTTGAAGAAAAGGGGCTAGTTAGGCAGCATCTTGATTCTTACAATGAATTTGTCGAGCATGGGCTTCAGGAGATTATAGATGAGATTGGCGAAATAGAGATAGAGGTTCCCGAAGGACCATATAAAATAAAGTTTGGGAAGATCTTTATTGCGCGTGAAACTGAAAATGGCGTTATCTATGGGCCTTATGTTACTGAGGTTGATGGCACTCGTCACGAGATTTACCCGATGGAGGCCCGTTTAAGGAACCTAACTTACGCAATGCCGGTTTCAGTTGAGATGATGCCTGTTGTTGGCGGTAGGGAGGTCGATAAGGAGCTTGTTTATATAGGTGATCTTCCCACGATGCTTAAATCTAAATATTGCCATCTCTCCGGTCTCTCTGAAGAAGAACTAATCAGGCAGGGTGAGGACCCCCTAGATCCCGGAGGTTACTTTATAATTAACGGCTCTGAAAGAGTTATTGTTGCCCTTGAAGATTTAGCTCCCAACCGTATACTTGTGGATGTTGAGACCAAAGGGGCAACACCGATTTATAGGGCTAAGATCTTCTCAACAACAGTTGGTTTTAGAGCCAGAATTGAAATGCGCATGAAACCTAACGGCTCACTTCACGTTTCTATACCTGGGGTTCCCTCAGAAATACCCTTCGTTGTTTTAATGAGAGCTCTCGGACTTGAGTCGGATAAAGAAATAGCAGAGGCTGTATCATTAGATAAAGATATACAAAGCGAGCTGGAACCCTCATTTGAGGAGGCTGCTGAAGTAACCAGCGTTGAAGATGCCATTCTATTTATTGGGAATAGAGTAGCCCATGGTCAAGTTAAGAGCTATCGCCTTCAGAGAGCTGAACTCCTTCTTGATAGAAACTTTCTACCACACATTGGAAGAACCCCTAGCAAGAGGATTGAAAAAGCCTATTTACTTGGCGAGATGGCCGCTAGGATCATTGAGTTAAAACTTGGTAAGCGAAAGCCGGATGATAAAGACCACGTTAAAAACAAGCGGTTAAAACTCGCCGGACCGCTACTTGCTGATTTATTTCGTATTGCATTCAGAAATCTATGTCGCGACGTAAAGTACCAACTCGAAAGGATGGGTTCAAAAAGACGCATGGTTAGCGTTTCAATAGCCGTTAGACCCGGCATAGTAACCGAGAAACTCCAACATGCGCTGGCAACTGGTAACTGGGGTCGTGGAAAAGTTGGCATAACGCAGCTTCTAGATAGAACCAACCTTATATCAACGTACAGCCACCTTCGGAGATTACAATCTCCATTAAGCCGTAGTCAACCGAACTTTGAAGCAAGAGACCTTCACGCCACACATTGGGGTCGACTCTGCCCAAATGAGACCCCTGAAGGCGCCAACTGTGGATTGGTTAAGAACTTAGCTTTGTCAGCCTCAACATCCATCGGCGTGGATCCAGAGAGAGTTAAACGCGAATTATATCGGCGTGGAGTCATTCCATTAATCGAAGCTGATGAAAGATTGAAAGTTAATGGCGCAAAGGTTTTTGTGAATGGTGTCCCAGTAGGATACCATGATGACCCGGAAACCCTTGTTGAGGAGATGAGAAGAGCTAGGAGGAGAGGTGAATTATCTTCAGAGATCAACGTCGCATACTTCTCTGAAGCTTATGGTGTTAAACGTGAGGTTTACGTGAACTGTGATGAAGGGAGAATACGTAGACCCCTAATTATAGTTGAGGATGGCGTGCCTAGGCTACAGAAGGAGCATATTGAGAGAGTTGCATCGAAAGAATGGACTTGGAGTGACCTCATAAAGCATGGCATAATTGAATACCTAGACGCTGAAGAGGAAGAAAACGCCTACATAGCACTTTACCCTGAAGATTTGACTCCTAAACACACGCATCTTGAGCTAACACCATACGCGGTTCTTGGAATCTGTGCTTCGCTGATACCATACCCCGAACATAATCAGTCGCCACGTAACTCTTATGAATCAGCAATGGCAAAACAAGCCCTAGGTGTATACGCTTCCAACTTTCCATTCCGTGTTGACTCACGTGCTCACATTCTTCATTATCCACAGAAGCCTCTTGTAAAAACTAGACCTATGGAGATAATAGGATATGATTTACGGCCGTCTGGACAAAACTGCATAGTTGCAGTTCTCTCTTATGAAGGATATAATATGGAGGACGCGCTAGTCTTTAATAAGGCTTCTATAGAACGGGGATTAGCCCGCTCTACATTTTATAGGCTCTATGAAGCTGAGTGCCGACAGTATTTAGGTGGATTAAGAGATCGCTTAACAGTTCCTGAACCTGGAACAAGGGGTTTCCGTGGAGAGCAATACTATCGCTTTCTGGAGTCTGATGGAATAGTGAGTTTAGAAGCTGAAGTGACCGGTGGAGATGTTCTGATAGGTAGGGTAAGCCCACCAAGGTTCCTTGAGGAGTATAAGGAATTTGAGGTTAGAGGTCCAACCATGAGGGACTCATCTATAGAAATGAGGCCCTCAGAGAAAGGCGTTGTTGACGCAGTCTTCATAACTGAGACTAACGAAGGAAACAAGCTCGTGAAAGTTAGAGTGAGAGATGAGCGTATACCCGAGCTGGGTGATAAATTCGCTTCAAGACACGGGCAGAAGGGCGTCATAGGCATGATCGTACCGCAGGAGGATATGCCTTTCAGCGTCGATGGAATTGTTCCAGACGTGATAATTAACCCTCATGCTATACCATCGAGAATGACGATTGGGCAATTCCTGGAGTCGATGGCTGGCAAAGTAGCTGCTATGAAGGGTGAGTTTATGGATGGTACACCCTTTGTAGGTAAGAGAAGGGGCGAAACATTAAAACGCATGCTTATAAACCTTGGCTTTAGCTACACTGGGCGTGAAGTTCTATATAATGGTGTGACTGGTGAGAAATATGTGGCGGATATATTCATCGGCGTCGTTTACTATCAGAAGCTACACCACATGGTAGCTGATAAGATTCATGCGAGGGCTAGAGGACAAGTGCAGATGTTAACTAGGCAGCCGACTGAGGGAAGAGCTAGGGGTGGTGGATTACGTTTCGGCGAGATGGAGAGAGACTGCTTAATTGGGCATGGAGCTGCAATGCTTCTTCAGGATAGGCTTCTCGAAGAGTCGGACAAATATATGCTGCATGTTTGCGAGAATTGCGGCTTCATAGCCTACCACGATATGAAGCAACGCAAATATGTATGTCATTTATGCGGAGATAAAGCTAGAGTTTCACCAGTTATAGTCTCATACGCGTTTAAGCTCTTACTTCAAGAGTTAATGAGTTTGTGTATTGCACCTAGACTAAAGTTGAAGGAGAGGGCGTAAAATGGCGATAGTTGAAGAAGCTTACCAAAAAGTGATAGATCAAATAAAATTTGGCATTCTTTCACCACAGGAAATAAGAAAGATGTCGGTTGTAGAGATTCAAACAGCTGACACTTATGATGAAGATGGAGCGGTGATACCCTCAGGGCTCATGGATAACCGTCTAGGCGTGTTGGAACCAGGGCAACGATGCAGAACATGCGGTAATACTTCTTCAGGATGCCCAGGACATTTTGGGCATATTGAGCTTGCGGTACCAATAATACATGTTGAGTTTGCTGAGGTTATCTACAATCTTCTGCAGGTTGCGTGTAGAAACTGCGGGCGTATCTTGCTTCCAGAGAAAACAGTTAAATCTCTTAGAACTAGGATGGAAAGACTGAATAGGATGATCGGTCATGTGCCAAGTTCCTTCTATGCTAGAGTTTTTGAAGAAGCAAAGAGGAATCGTGAATGCCCATACTGTGGTGCAAAGCAGTACAAAATAGAATTCACTAAACCAACAATTCTCCACGAATACACTGAGGAGGGGGGATCCCAGCGCTTAACAGCAAGCATGATACGCGAGAGATTTGAGAGAATACCCGATGAGGATCTTGAGCTTCTAGGTTTCGATACCAGATATGCCCGCCCAGAGTGGATGATTTTACAAGTGTTGCCAGTTCCGCCAGTTTATGTTAGGCCCTCTATAACTCTTGAATCTGGAATAAGATCCGAGGATGATCTAACGCACAAGCTCGTTGATATAATTAGAATAAATCAAAGGCTAAAAGAAAATATGGAGGCTGGCGCGCCCACACTTATAATTCAAGATTTATCCGAACTTCTTGAGTATCATGTCACCACATATTTTAATAATGAATCTTCTGGCATACCACCATCCAGGCACCGCTCTGGGAGAGCGCTGAAAACATTATCTCAGCGCTTAAAAGGTAAGGAAGGAAGATTTAGAAGCAACCTTTCAGGCAAGAGAGTTGATTTCTCAGCGCGTACAGTTATTAGTCCAGACTCAAATTTAGACATAAATGAGGTTGGGGTTCCGATAAGCGTAGCTATGAGGTTAACTTTACCTGAAAAGGTTACCCCATGGAATATTGAGAGGTTGCGTGAACTTGTAAAGAATGGTCCGGATAAATATCCGGGAGCTCTGTATATTATTAGACCTGACGGTAAACGCGTTAGGCTTGAGTTCGTCACAGATAGAGAGAAGCTTGCTGACGCTCTTGAGCCAGGTTTTATCGTTGAGAGACATCTGCAAGATGGTGATATAGTTATATTTAATAGGCAACCTTCACTGCATAGGATGTCAATAATGGCACATTATGTGAAGGTTCTTCCCTACAAGACTTTTAGGTTACACTTATGCGTTTGCCCACCATACAATGCTGACTTCGATGGGGACGAGATGAACCTCCACGTCCCCCAGAGCGAGGAAGCTCAGACTGAAGCCCGCCTGCTCATGCAAGTTCAAGATCATATTCTATCACCTAGATTTGGTGGCCCAATAATAGGCGCCATTAGAGACTTCATAACCGCCGCCTTCCTCCTAACTCGTAAATCAACACTTCTAAGTAAAAAAGAGGTCTGCGAACTATTGGCGGCTACAGGCTACGATGGACCACTACCTGAACCAGCCGTAAAAGAACCAGAGTCTCTTTGGACTGGAAAGCAGATTTTCAGCCTCTTCCTTCCAAAAGACTTTAATTATACACTTAAGGCAAGCATTTGTAGAAACTGTGAATCATGTTTAAAGGATGAGTGTCCCTATGATTCTTACGTGGTTATTAAAAACGGTGTTTTGATTAGGGGTGTAATCGACAAAAACTCCATAGGTGCCGAAAAATCGGAAAGCATTCTACATAGGATAATAAAGGACTACGGTACCGAAGCTGGCAGAAGCTTCCTTAACCAGATAAGTCGTCTGTTCACACGCTTTGTATCTATCCGCGGATTTACATACTCGTTTGACGAACTTGAGTTATCCCCTGAGGCAAGAAGAAAAATACGCCAGATCATGAGGGACTCCGAGAAGAAGATAAAGACTTTAACTGAGGCGCTGCATAAAGGGACGCTTGAAAGACTTCCAGGTCAAACACTTCTCGACTCATTCGAACTTTATGTTATGAACGAATTAGCTGAGGCCCGAGAGAAAGCTGGAAAGGTCGCTGAAGCCGATCTCAGCCTCGATAATTCAGGTATAATAATGACGAAGACTGGTGCTAGAGGGTCAACGCTTAACATTGGGCAGATGGCCGCAATCCTAGGTCAACAGTCGATTAGAGGTAAGCGGGTTATACGAGGATACCTAGAAAGAGCTCTGCCGCACTTTGAAATTGGCGACCCATCTCCGAAAGCTAGAGGCTTCGTATACTCCTCGTACAGGGATGGTCTAGATCCAATAGAATTCTTCTTCCACGCTATGGGTGGACGTGAAGGTTTAGTTGACACCGCTGTCAGAACGCAGCAAAGTGGATACATGCAGAGAAGATTGATTAACGCCCTTGAGCATTTACGCGTTGAGTACGATGAAACAGTAAGAAACCCATTAGGCGAAATAGTGCAATTCAGATACGGTGAGGATGGTGTAGATCCGGCTAAAAGCGATCATGGCAAGGCTGTTAACGTCGGTAGACTTGTTGAACAAGTCAAGCTTATGATCGAAGTTGGCGAGCCAGCCTCAAGAGAATATATTGAAGAGCAAGTAAACAGGGTTAAAGACGAGCTTACACCACTTCTCGTACGCGAGCTCATGGAGGGTCTTGCAACATCCGGTCTCAGCAGAGAGGGCGTGGACCTAGCGATTAACTTAGCCCTAGAACGTTACAAAAGAGCTTTAGTTGAGCCCGGAGAGGCAGTCGGTATTGTTGCGGCGCAATCGATAGGTGAACCTGGCACACAAATGACACTAAGAACCTTCCATTATGCTGGTGTTAGGGAGCAGAATGTAACGCTTGGGCTACCGCGTTTAATCGAGATTGTTGATGCTAGGAGGGAACCATCAACACCAATAATGACGATATATTTAGACGAGGAGCATGGAAGAAGTCGGGAGAAAGCAACCGAGGTCGCTCGAAAAATCTTGTATACAACAATCGAAGACATTTCGGAGGGAACCTACATAGATCCAGACAGCGGCGGAATTATCGTCAAGCTCAGTAAACGTAGAATGGATGAACGAGGTATATCAATAGATGAGTTAAGTGAGATAATAAACGTACCAAACTGCTCACTGAAGTTTGAAGGCGATATGATGTTTTTTGAACCCAAAAAGAAGATGGATGCTAAAAAACTTTTAAGCAAAGTTTCATCTTACCATGTAAGGGGTATACAGGGAATAAAGAGGGTTTACGTAACGGAAAAAGAGGGAGAATGGATTATAAGGACCGATGGCTCCAACCTACCAAGGGTTCTTGAAGTTTCAGGAGTTGATCCCACGAGAACAACCACAAATAGCATCCATGAGATAGAGAAGACTTTAGGTATAGAGGCTGCAAGGAATGCCATAATCGAGGAGGCTATGAGCGTTCTTGAGGAGCAGGGGTTAGATGTTGATGTGAGACATGTAATGCTTGTAGCTGATATAATGGCTGTGACGGGTAGCATTAGGCAGATAGGTCGTCATGGTGTTAGTGGTGAAAAGCCAAGCGTTCTAGCTAGAGCGGCGTTTGAGATAACGGTTCCAAATATTGTTGAGGCGGCAATTAAGGGAGAGACTGATCCGCTTAAGGGCGTAACTGAGAACGTTATAGTCGGACAAGCCATACCAGTAGGAACAGGTCTAGTTGACATTTACATGTCCGCTCCATCCGCAACCATAAGCAAAAAGGAGAGTGAGAGTGGTTGAGCAGCTTTAGTAAAAGCGAAATTGATAAATCTCTAGGCATAGCGGTTAAAACCGGAAAAATTTTATTTGGATCAAATCTTACCATAAAAAACGCTATAACCGGGAGGGTTAAACTAGTAATTGTAGCGTCCAATTGCCCAAAGAGTAAACGCGAGAAAATTGAGTATTATTGCAAATTGTCAAATGTACCGCTAATCATATATCCTGGTTCAAGCCTAGATTTGGGTTCAGCCTGTGGAAAACCCTTCATGGTTGCTGCTTTAGCAATAAGAGATCCGGGCGACTCTGATATACTCAAGTTTGCGGGTGGTGAAAATGTCTAGGGGAATTCGCATTACTAATGATGAACTGGAATATATGCGATTATTTGAGAGCTTAACTGGAGCAATGGTAAGGGATTGCATAATCGACTCAAAATTTGATAGAATAATTTTCGTGATAAAAGAGGGCGAGGCGGGCGTAGCTATAGGCAAGGGCGGAAAGAACATATCTCTTCTTGAAAAGATCACTGGCAAAAAATATGAGGTAGTTGAGTTCTCAGATGATCCAGTTCAATTAATAAAGAATGCCTTGAAACCCGCAAATGTTAAGGAAGTGCGGATAACCAGGAAGCCGGACGGAAGCACGATCGCCGTTGTCTCCGTGGACAGCAAGGACAAAGGCATAGCAATAGGTAAGAACGGCCGGAACGCTGAAAAAATAAGGTTTCTAGCGAAACGCTACTTTAAGATAAGCAACGTTCTAATCGTTTAAACCACGTGATAGGGAACGTGAGTAGGCGGAACGAAACGTTTATAATTAGAGATGCTAATTCAGCAAAATGTAGTATACTGAATAAATAGGAGCTAAGCAGAATGGCGAAGAAGCCTAAAGGTGAATTTGCGGCAAGAAAACTTATAAGAAGAAGAAAGAAGATGCGTTGGAAGAGCATGTACTATAAAAGACGCATGCTCATGTTGGATGTTAAATCAGATCCGCTTGAGGGTGCACCGATGGCCCGTGGAATAGTTTTGGAAAAAGTTGGACGAGAGAGCAAGCAGCCTAACAGCGCAATACGGAAATGTGTAAGGGTTCAGCTGATAAAAAATGGTAAGGTTGTTACAGCCTTCCTGCCAGGTGATGGTGCGCTGAACGTTGTCGATGAACATGATGAGGTAGTTATTGAGGGAATAGGCGGCTCTAGGGGTAGGTCGATGGGCGATATCCCAGGAGTCCGATGGAAAGTTATAACAGTTAATGGAATAGCGCTTAAGGATTTAGTTTTAGGTAGAAAGGAGAAGCCTAGGCGCTAAGACTCTCCGCTTATAACGTCAAATATCTGCGTATTCTTCAAGAAGCGTATTCATTATATTCTCTTTCTCGTTATCAGTTGTATATTCTATTGGAAAATGCTTTCTTAATGGCAAAACTAAGAAATGTATTATTCCGCTTTCAGGGTCATTCCAAACCTCAATTATGCCTTTTTTCGCCTCTAAGCGTGATCGCTCCTTTATGACCTCGTAGATCTCATCAAAACCTATATTTGTTTTTGACATGAGTATACGATTTCCAAGTTTTAATGCGTATATATCTAGCTTTTCCTCGGAAATGTAATTTTTCACAAGCCTATAAATATAATTTACATCAGATTTTATATCGGATATTGCACCGTAATCGCTATCAGTCCTCAAAAAACTCTTTATAAGCGTTTCAACAAGCTTGTTAATGTTCGCATCTTCCTCAATGAATTCGCCTTCAACCCTCTTTTTTAAGGTTGGGCAATTTTGGGGACACATTAGATTTCACTTTCTTCCAGAACT
Organism: Bathyarchaeia archaeon; assembly: GCA_038859955.1. GTDB lineage: Archaea > Thermoproteota > Bathyarchaeia > Bathyarchaeales > DTEX01 > DTEX01. Next base: position 25,466 of record JAWCEH010000003.1, read on the forward strand.
TACTTTCCGAACTAATCGAAAATAATTATCTTATTTGAGAATAAAAACTTATTGAGGAAATATTTGCCGCAAATTTATGTCTATAATAAATTAGGTTAATAATGTATATGTGGGGTTCTAGCTATAAATTACATTTTAACCCTTCGGCTTCTACTATGGAAATTTTTCTGAAACCATATTGACAATTAAGTAAATCTAGAGGTTTTCATAAAATTCTCTCGGTTTTAGCTCTCTAAATTCGCTTGTCTGCTCTATAATATGCCTTCTTAAATCTAGGCAGAGATGACACTTTGATACGTAACCCTCCTTCCTCTCCTTATAACCATGCTCTTCACATGCATAATCAAAGAGTTTTCCTAACCCTTTTGGTGACGCAAGCTTCTCAATTATGGGGTTGTCATCCAACTCTATTCCCTCTTGGCATAATGTCTCTAATTTTCTTGCGTCTCCCAAAGATAGGCCGGCGCAGTAGCCAGTTATGTAATTAAAGTAATTGTCTATGTGAACATGCCAGTCTCGAGTTAATTCCTCTAGACATGATTCATTAAAGAATTCTTCAGCAGGCTTCTTCTTGTATAGATTACCTATTCTATAGGGAAGTCTTCCCATTAAAAGCATTGATGGATAGCTCAGTCCGAGATGCAAGCCTAATGGATCTTTCTCACGCATAATTGCGAGATAATTCTCAAAGGAGAGCCTTCCGTTCAAATTAATTGCCTTCATTTGATTATAGAAAAGCTCTTGGTAAATAATTGTGTTCCTACCGAATATGCGCCTGCTTACTTCAACAGCCCGCTTTATCCGTTCGAATGGAACATGCTCAATAACAAATGGGTTGGCACTAATAAGAATTCCGTTCAAACCAGCTTCTTTCAGCTTTTGGAGCTTAACCCTTGTTTCTTCATCATTAATGCACCAAAAACAATTCGTCTCAACAAAAATAGATGGTATTTCATACTCGCAAGCCAGCTCAACAAGCTTCAATAGTAGGTCAAAGTTTAGGAATGGTTCGCCGCCAGTGAAATGTAGGCCAAGATTAACACCAATCTGATTAAATCCTCTCGGGTATCGCTTCTTGAATGCTATTGATAGGCTTTCTAGGATTTTCTCAGCATCTTTTAGGTTTATCCAATCTTCCCTCCATTTTGGTGAACACGCATACATGCAGTGTCGGCATTCATTTGTGCACTTATATGTTAAAAATATCCCCGCTGAAACTGGTTCGGGAATGAATAGTCTAGCCATATCCCTCAGCGCCCAGCAACATATAAGTTTATCTGAACAAATTTTCTATGCTGAGCGAATAATTTAAATATCATGCTTAGATATAGCGTCTTGGGGATGATGTGGGAAGAGCATAGAGCATATAAGCTGTGATCGAGAGTTACTCCACTGACCCAATGCCTTGACTGAAAAGTTTTAAATTTCAAATGAAGGAGGTATTTTAAATTTCCTCTTCACATTCTCGATTTTTTCTCCAACTACTTCTATTTCTCCTAAGTTTGTCGTTCCTAGACCCTTGTCCTCAGCGAGCTTTAAGTATCTAACTTTGCTGGGGTCTATGCCCATTACAGCCGTAGCTACGGTATCAACGGCAACAATGTTTGTGCCTGCAATAATAAGATCCATTTTCACTGGCGAACCATGAACTTCGTCCACTTCCGAGCCTACTAATCCATCAATAATGTTAAGTTTAACTTTATCTTTGAAAAGAAACGCTAAATCCATTATCTTCTCATTTATTTGATTATGCATTATGCTTTTCGGAAGTATTAATCCCATTAAATTCTTCATGGAAAGCGTAACTAAAGCCATGTGATGTACTTTGAGTTTTGGAACATTTATTATACATGTGCTTTTAAGAACTGTTTCAGCAACACCAACTTCATGCAATGCTAAAGCTCCTGGGATTTTTATGCTAACTATGGAATCCCTATTTAGGTTAACTAGCTTAATGCCATACTTCTCGGTAACCTCTTTTATGCCAACCACATCAAAGGCTCTCTCAGTATCACCCGCTCCGCCTTCACCTACAACTATACTACTAACACCTATGCTCCTAAGAAAATTAATTACGCCCTCAATTACACGCGAGTCAGTAGTGACCCCCGTAGATGGATGCTTAGCAACGACATAATTAGGCTTAATGAGAACCTTATCTTCATGGGTTATCTGCTTTTTGGCATCTATTAACTCTAATGCCTTCTTCAAAGCAGTGTAAGGATCCTTGTCTTTAACTACTGCTACCATCGCCTTACCCGTATGATCCCCTCCTGAGTGAATCAAGGATTAAAATGCGCTACTTAACCATTTTGGAACAAAGCGTTGCTGGCGAGTTAATATTTAGGATGCACCGATTACTCGGTTTACTATTACCTCAGGCTTGAAGGGTTCTATATCCTCATATTTCTGACCTACGCCCAAAAATAATATTGGTCTTCTAGTTACATATGCTATTGATATTGCCGCTCCGCCTTTAGCATCAGCATCCATTTTCGTTAGTATTGAGCCGCTTATATCAATATACTTGCTAAACTCCTCGGCCTGCGAGATCGCATCATTCCCGGCTAGCGCGTCGCCGATGAAAATCGTTAGATCTGGTTTAACAACGCGAACTATTTTTTCCATCTCAGCCATAAGGTTCTTATTTGTCTGCATCCTCCCAGCCGTATCTATAAGAACGGCATTTATTCCCCTGGCTCTGGCATATTGCACAGCGTCATAGGCTACGGCGGCAGCGTCTGAGCCATACTTATGTTTAATCATGTAAACTCCAAGTCTCTTAGCATGCTGCTCAAGTTGCTCTATTGAGCCAGCCCTAAACGTGTCGCTGCATGCCAAGACAACAGAGTAGCCTCTTTTGAGTAGTAGATTTGCTATCTTGGCTATTGTTGTTGTTTTTCCAGTTCCATTTATCCCAACAAAAACAATCACGCAAGGCTCTCTTAAGCTCCGCTTCTTCTCAATTATCTCGATGAGATCCACCCCATTTTGGGTTTTAAGGACATCTAGAAGAATATCCTTTAATATTTCCCTAACTATTTTGCGTTTATCTTCAAATCTGCCAACTTTTAAGCCAACAATCTTCTTTTCAATTTCATTACATATGTACTCAGCAACACTTAAAGCTACATCGTTTTCTAAGAGTGTAAGCTTAAACTCCCAGAGTATCTCATGAAGATTTTCTGGTTTAAACTCTACAGTTGAAACCTTACTTACAAGTCCGCTTAGTGCCTCACGTAATTTTTCGAACATCGCATTTTTCTCTCTCAAACTTATCTTCTGAGCATGGATGTTAACTCTTGAAGTCTATTCTGCCCTTCTTGCAATCTAGTTAGAACCTGGTTTAATTGTTGTTCCAAGGCCGCCTTAGCCCTATTCAGTTCAGCTATGCGATTTGCTATATCCTCCTTAGCCTCCTTTATTGGCTTCTCGATGGATACTCCAGCACCTATCCCATAAATGACCTTATCAGTATCTTCAAGCTTAGCCTTAATATACGAGCCTCCACCTATTGGAACAAATATGGAGTCTGATTCCTTCTTCTCAATACCCTCAAGCGACATACTAGCCAAATTAAGCTCCGTTAAAGCGGCGTTAACAAAGTTTACCCTTGCCTGCAAGTATTCAGCGGTATTTTCAAGTATTCTAAGCTCAACTATAAGTCTTCTAACTTCATCCTCTGAGGGTTCCGTAGACGCTGACATGGAAATTAGTCACCGAGAATAGATGAATATTGAGACTTAAATAAATTAGTATTCTTCCTCTTCCTGTTGTACTTCCTCAATATTTGTGATTTTTATGTGAAAACGTTTGATTCGGTGTTTACTACCAAGAAGCTTGTAAATTTCCTCTATAGCATGCTCTGGTTTTAAGGCTCTAATCTCTTTTCTAAAGGTTGTCTCAAGATTCGGTTTTGCTATCTTTCCAATTATTCTGTAGACTTTAATTTCACTCATTTCTATCAGCCACCTTTAAGGCTTGACTTATTATAAATATCTCTGGACCAGTTGTTAGTGAGCCTGCTACAGCAACTTGACTGTTTCCTACCAATCCTGTGGCCACGTATGGGATTCCACAGTTGACTGTTCCAACAGTAACTGGAGCTTTTAAAATCTCACCTAAAAGTTTTTCTTCTTCAGGCTTAATCATTGGATGAGTTAAAACTCCCTTATTTGTTGCAACAGCGAGTGAGCCTACGTATGGTAACCCGGCTATCTCACTCTGTATAACTTCGATATCCAATGTATCAGATATTACTTTTATCTCGTTTCTCTTTAATCTAGGGTCGGCTATCGCCCCATAATCATTGGCAAGAACAAGATTTCCGAAAGCTGTTTTCTTGCTATCCTCCATTACGGTTATATTTACGTCCGTTAGCGTTTTTATGGCTGCAAGCTCTTCCTCTCGCACTGAGTGCGGTAAAATTATGCCACGCGAGTTGGCGCATATTAGAGAGCCCACGAGCACTGATCCGCTTATATTCGTCCTTATAGTTTTGATTCCAAACCACTTAACAATCTTTCTTACCGCCGCTTCCGGAAGCTGATTTGGTATAATAACAAACTTGTCTGTTACGCGCATAAATACACCTATACTTGCACTTCCGAAAGCGTCTAAAAGAAATAACGCCATATTTATTCTCCTTCGGCCAAATAAACTGTTATTAACCCATCTTTATCCTTCGCAGCTCTTACTCTAATCTTGCGCGGGGGTTTTTCAATGCCTCTACTCCATATTCTCTCATTAACTTCATTAGAAATCCTTACAAAATCTTCATCAGCCTTCATATGCCTCTTAATAAAGGCTTTGAGTATGCGCATCGCCCTTGGCGCCCGTTTGGTTGCAGGCGCAATCCACGCTCTGCTGAGCGGAACAGTATATATTCGCTCCTCCACTACTTCGCTCTCAGATTCCTCTGGTTTTCTCTCTTCAACCACCGGCTCCCGACTTTTCTCTTCACTCATCCCATTTCCTCCTAAGCCCTTATCTTTGTTCTTCTCCAATGCCTCTTTGGTATTCTCGTGATTTTACCAAGGGTTTTCGCTATAACCCATGATGGAATGGGCCTATTCTTTTTGCCAGCGCTTATTAGCCTAAGCTTCTTTGCGAGAGGTTTATGTTTAGCCAAACACCTACATCCTCCTAATCTGAATCTCCCTTTTACCTGCTTGTAGCCTTCTTAAAATTTCTTTCAGTTGTTCATCATCTATAGGCGTATTTATTCTTCCCTGTTGCGCAATCTGGATGAGCTGCGCCTCCAGCTGCGAGGCAAACTCCGGTTTAACCATCTTCAGGTTCGCGAGTCTCTGTCTAGCCTCTGGCGTGAGTATCCTTCTCAACATGGCTTGCTTCTGCATTTCAACTTGCTTTTGGGCTTCAGCTGCTTCCTGCTCTTGTAATATTTTCTGCTGTAGTTCAAGCATCTTACGTCTTCTTATCGCCTCAAGTTCTTCTTCACCATCTAAGCTCATAGCCCAATTATTGCCCCCTATATGCTAATACTTACTTAGGGCCGGATTAATCTTCTCCATCTCCCTCTTAATCTCTGCTGAAAGGGAATCTAGCAGTCTCCTTCCCTCAGGTGTAACAACTCTACCTTTTCCTCTTATGGTCTCTATTAACCCGGCTTTTTCAAGCTGCTGTAGAGCCCTCCTAATTATTGCTCCACCGCCTTTAATAGCATGTTCTGGCCTTGTGCCCTTATTCTTCCTTCCACCATATTCGGAGCGCAAGTGTTCTACACCTATAGGCCCCTTTACATAAACTTTCCTAAGTAAGGATGCGCAACGAGTATACCACCAGTCTGGATTCTGAGGCGCACGCTCCGCATGTGCACCAGTCTTCACGTATGGTGCCCATTTTGGCGGCTCAACCGCATCTATATTATCTTTTAGATATTTAGCTAAACGATCTATTAACATTGATGGAGGGACATCGAATGGTGTCGGCAATGTTTATTCCTTCCTTATCACATCTTCTCTTTCACTATTCTAAAGGGGAGTCTTATAAATACTTATTTGCTGAATTTTAAGAAAGGGTGTCGATTACCTTAAATGAATGATTTCATACTTTAACTTCTTGAAGAGTATATAGTTATCTTATAAGTGAAAATTTAAAAAGGACCTATTTTACATCCTTTTCTGGAGTCGTCTTTTCGGCTTATAAAGCGTGAATGTGTGACCTACTATCTGAACTATCCTTGAGTTAGTTTCCAGAGATAGTCTTTGAGCGATATTTTCAACGGTATCACCTGTTAAGGCCGATCTTAAGACTTTAACCTTAACTATCCGCCTAGCCTCAAGTTGCTTAATTGTCTCCTTTATCTGCGCATCAGTTACGCCTTTCTTCCCCACGTGAATAGTAGGTTCTAGGGGCGGTTTTTCTCTGGGGTTTAATGGCACCCGCATCAAGTGTTCCTCCTCTTTCTTAACGGTCTTCTCATACGTTTACCGCAATATAAACATGTAGTAACAATGTGGGGTTCCCTTCTCGGCTGTATGCGGACACGCGAGGTCACGCCTGGAAGAATAAACCTTTTACAATACCTACATATCAATAGGCGATTTTCTTTTGGTAGACGGGTTCTAGTGCGCATAGCTATTTTTCTTGCTATTTCAATGTATCTCTGAGATAAATCCGGCCTCTCATCAAACATTTCGATAGCGAGATTGAATAACCGCTTAATGCGGTTTATGGCTACTTCTCTAATTTTATCTCCCTCCCTCACAGTTTTCATTCCACCCTTATCGCTCTTGAGACTCCAGAAAGCTGTAAACGCCCCTTAGAAGTATAATCCAGCTTAAGTAGGAGTTTATCGAAGCTCTTAGAGCGGTTGTATCCTTAGACTCAAAGGTGAGCGTAACACAATTACCTTCCCTAGTGGCTTTAACCCTCGAGCGGTATCTGGCCGTGGCTTCCGTCTCTGGCAAAATAGATTTGCTTATAATCTCAGCCTCTCTTTCTGATGGAAATGTGAAGCGTAAAATAGCTCGGGCTCCCCTAATCATATATCCCACACTACGTGAGAGATTTTTATGCGCGGACCAACCTCCACATTGCCAGGTAACAGGAAGAACGATATGTATGCCCAGCAATCTTCCCCAATAGAAACGCGCATACATGCCTCATAATTTAATGCCTCAATACCTGACTTAAGCATAGGTAGTTCTAGGAACTCTGAGAGTTCAATGCTAAACTTCTCTATGCGCTGATCCATTATTTCATTTACTTCAAAAAATAATAAATTGATCTTCTCCTTAACCCTCTCCAATGATTTTCTAAATTCTCTTCTCAACTTTACACCAGAAATATACGCTCGTGGAGGTTTCTCCTCAAATTCTCCATTATTTATTTTGAAGAGTCTTATTCTGCCTGGACCACCCATCCATCTATCAATAACAATGAACTTATTAGCACCGAGCTGAGCGGCTCGCTCAGCAACCTCTAGTAAGCTCATTTTCCCGCGGTTAACTTTAATTAAGCCCGGTATTAAACACACTAAATCGTTGCATAAGCTCCTAACTCTTCTTGTAGGTCTATGTGACGTCGTTAAGAGAATCATTCCTGGCTAATCCTTTATGAAGGTTTCAAGCGCTTTTAGCAGCGCGCTCAGCCACCACGCCGAGCTTAGTTATAGGCGTATATGCCCCACCAGTGAATCTAAGACCACACTTTCTACAAACCCAGATGCCAACGCTATCTCTCCGCACAGATTTAAGGCCGCATCGTGGGCATGTATGTCGTTTCTTCATTTCAGTGAGTATGCTAACATAGCGTCTTCTAACCGATACGCCATATCTTGGGCCAAATCCCCTTGCTGGACCAACCTTCTTAGTTCTTTTACCCATAGTTTTTCACCACCAGCTTCCTTAATTCTTCAGATTTCTCTTTAGCTATATAAGCAGCTTCTATGATCTGTTGTGGTGTTAAGGCTCCTTGACCACCCTTTTGTATAGCGCAAACTCTACCATCCTTATCAAAAGTTATCGTCAACCGGGTATTCATAGCTTCTTCCTCTTCAAGCCACGGGTCAACCACCAGTCTATCGCTTATATTCGCAAACGTAATAGAGATAGGATAATTTCTCATAGGTAATGGCATGTACTCCGATGTCCTCTTAACTTCGCCATTCTCAACAACATATACTGGTATTTTAGTGTTTAGTAAGGCGGCTAAGGATGCTAAAGACGATGCATCTATTAGGTTTCCATCATGGTTAAGAACATAAATATCAACAAAAATTACGTAAACCTTTCTTCCGGGAATTAAGCAAAGTTTCTCCAACTCGATAGCTCGAGATTCACGTATACCCCTATCAACAACTCTAGCAAGCTCAATAGACTCTTCATTTGGCGGTCCAGGTTCAAATTCGGGCGAAGCTAATGGCACAAACTCCGAGTTAACCGTGAGAACCCCCTCATTAGGTCTATCTGGAAACGGCTCACCGATCTCGATTTTAACACCAACGACAACCTCTGTCTTACCGAGCAGAACTCTTGCTGAACCCTCAGCTTTTTCAATCATTCCAGTTTCTATTTTAATTGGTCGATAATCGTTAAGTCCCCTGCCATCGAGTCTCTTTCCACTAGCAACCATCTGATATATTTGTCTCTGCCTTATACGTGAAACCATTATTGAAGACAAGATTCAACCTCCTCCTTAATCCCCACGTATTTGGCTTTTAAGGCTTCTTTTTGGAGCTTATATATCTGCTTACAGCCTTCAATCGCAAGATCTAGCGCTTGCTTAAACTCGTCAATAGTTAGAATTCCATCCATCTGTAGAAGCGAGACCACGCCTAAATTAGGCATATATGCTATTGGTAGGTCGGCTTCTCCCTCCTTATCCTCAAGATCATTGAGATCTAAAACTAGGACACCGTTAACTTTTCCGACAGCGCATGCAACTACGAGATCCCTCATGGGTATTCCAGCATCAGCCAGAGCTAGCGCAGCAACAGTTGTACCGGCACATCTTGTTCCACCATCAGCCTGTAATACCTCAATGAATATATCTATAGCGGTTCTAGGAAACTTCTCGAGAAATATCGCTGGTTCAAGCGCCTCCCTTATAACCTTCGAAAGCTCTATCTCACGCCTTGATGGAGCAGGAGTCTTCCGCTCCTCAACAGAGAATGGCGCCATGTGATACCTGCATCTAAGGAGGGCTCTATCTGGGAGGGCTAAATGCCGAGGATGAACTTCTCTAGGGCCATAAACGGCAGCCAGTATTTTGCTTTTTCCCTGCTCAATATATGCTGATCCATCAGCATTACTTAGTATGCCTACTTCCATTTTTATTGGCCTAAGATCATTTGGTCTTCGACCATCAATCCTTAAGCCATTTTCATCAATTAACTTAATCCTTCCACTCATGACTTTACACCCTTTTCTTTCTTTATCATCTCAGCTATTCGGTCAGTTAGCCCAGATGTATGCGCTTCTTGCGCTATCTTCTCAATCGCAAGAATGGCTAATCTCTCATGCTCTGGGCTTGGCCCGGAAATTAATACTATACCATTCTGTCCAACAGTTATTTTGCATTCGGTTTCTCTCTTAAGCATATTTATCATCGAAGCTTTACGGCCTATTATTCTCGGGATCTTAGCTGGGGACACCTTAACTATCTGCCCCTGCGTTATCTTTCCAAGCCCCGGTTCCCGTATCGTGAGAGTTGGGTCAACCGTTCGATCAAACGCTATAACTTTTGCGAAAATTAAATCCCCAACATCAAGGAAACTAGCCAAATTATCCTTTTGCTGCTTAAATGGCTTAGTTAGGGCTTCATTAGCCCTTAAAATAGCCTTGTAAGGAGAATTTATGTCAACGGTCCAGCCATTAACACTTACATCTTCTATTTTACCAATAACTTGGTCCCCGGGCGAGGGAATATAAATGGTGTTTAACGCGACAACCTGAACAGTTCTCCCTTCATATTCGACAAGCCCAAGTCTGCTTGCATAAATTTTAAATCCATCTTTATACGTGTTACTTCCAGCTACATAATCCCCCTCAGCTAAAAGGTCCCCTGGAGTCACAATCTGCCTATTCTCAAAATAAAACATGGTCTAAAACCTCCAAAAACTCCTAGTTTTCTTAATATCACTTCACGATTTTAGCTTCAACATTTCCACGAGTCATCTCGCCCATCTTCTCAAGGAAGGGACCATAGAATCCCGCTGGCATCTCTAAAATAACCGATAAGGAGCCATCACTTAACCAAATTTCATTCTTTATTGTACCGAAGGATTTAAGCGTTCCATAGGATTTGCTGGCATATTCAGGCGGTATTTTAACTGCAACAGAGATCTTCTCTACACTCAGTGGTAAGACTGAGCGTAGAGCTTTAATGGCTTCATTAGCCTGCTCCTCAACGCTCTTAAACGGATCTACAGGAAAGCGAACTTGCTCAAGAGCTTGCTCTATGCGAGTTGGTGGATGTGGCAGCTTGGTTCTTGGATCAACGGCATTTCGTGATATGAAATCAATTATCTGCCTACGCTTCTCCTCAATCAATTGTTTTCTCTGCTGAGCAGTTATCTGTAGAGTTCCCCTCTTGAGTATAATTTTAGATATTTCTATTGGATCTGTTGTTCCAAAAGCCTCCTTAAGTTTCTTATCAGGAGCCCTTAAACCCTTATTTGCATCAGTAAATATTACCTCTGTAACCAATATGTCCGATAAAGAAACAGACTTTCCACTACGAAAGGCAAACGCCGGGTCAGGTTTAACGAGAATCTCGAAATTCTCTCCATCTATGCTTATGCGTGCAATCGTGTAGTTCTTGCTCATCGCCTTCAGCTACCCTTGTACTTCCTTTACATACTTCTCAATCTCATCGTCCACTAATAATTTAAACCGCCTGGTCGAAGCCGGAACAACAGCTATTTTAATTCTGGGCTGCTCTCCCCTAGCCTGCATTGACTTTAGTAGACACTTAATGCCTAGCTTTATAGCCTCATCAAGCGTTAAGTCGTCACGATATTCTTCCTTAAGTATACCCTCCGCTGTTTCACGTCCAATTCCTATAGCAACAGCCTTATAGGACCTGTATGTTCCACTAGGATCCGTTGTAAATAATTGGCATCCACCTTTATCCACACCTGCGAAGATTATAGAAACGCCGAAAGGTCTAACCCCCCCATGCTGCGTATACATCTGCTTTATGTCACCAATTCTCTTAGCAACCATCTCTACGTCAACTGGTTCATCATACATAAGCCTGCTACTTTGAGCGAATATTCTGGCTTCATCAATTAACACTCGCGCATCGGAGCTTAGTCCGACAACGGCGGCTCCTATATGTTCATCAACCTCATATATCTTCTGACTAAATTTCGGATTCTGTAGTCTAGATTCAATCTTTTCCTCAGCCCCTATAATAACACCCTCGGGGCACATTATACCAATAATAGTTGATCCTCTATAAACTGTTTCTAGTGCATACTCAACTTGAAATAAGCGGCCATCCGGAGAGAAAACGGTGATGGCCCTATCATACGCGCCGGGAACGGCGAACACTGACATTTTCTATATCACCTCTCCTTTAGCATCAGTTCTACTACTTTTCTCCTTGAGAAGTAAATAAATGAGACTAAAAAACCTTTTGCATATATTTAGTATTAACTGGTTCTCTTCACTGCCAAGAGCGTTCTCTCTGCGGTCAATATGCAACTTAGCAAATCATTGATTGTTGACAGAAGGGTTGCAGTGTTCTCACCCCGGTATTTGATGCTAGTAACAGTTTTATTGTCTAAAGCCCTTGTCTCTATTAATAATCCTTCAGGAGTTTCTAAGTTGTCTGGCGATACCCCACTTGATATAGCGGCAGCTTCTCTCTCATCGCTATATATGAGCGTTATTTCAACCTCAACCTCCATTTCGCCTCAGCCTCTCAATCTGCTCTTTCACAAGCAAATCAACGTATCTTAGAAATCGCGTCTTCTGCTCATACGGCACTTGAGCTCCTGCAGCAATATCATGTCCACCACCTATGCCGGAACACTTTTCGGCGGCAATACGCAATATCTCCCCGATGTTTACTCCCATCTGAGTTAGCATGTCTGTTGCGCGCGCAGATATTTTAATTACTCCCTCCTTTGGTATAAATGAGTAGGCTATTAATGGCTTATCCGGTTTTGGTAGATTTGTTGATATTATAGTTGATATCGTGCTTATCGCCCGCTCATCAATATCTTTTTCCCCATGTAGAATGTAAATAAATTCCCACTCCTCAATACGGTCTGGGTTCTCGTCAAGCCATGTAAGATATTTTGTGATTGTTTGCCTATATTCTTCTAAAATCTTAAGTGCATCTTCGTATGCTTTACCTCTATCGCCCATGCATATAGCCACACCAAGGCCAGGCGTATTCATTCTCCCAGTTGCATTCAAGAGAAGAGCGTATTCTCTGGCATCTCTAAGCGGCGTCCAAGGCTCTTCTCTTGCAAGAATATATATTGTTCCAAGCAAACTCATGGCAACCTCGCTTCTAAACCCCTTGGAAACCAGATAATCATGTAAAGCGGAAAATAACCTGCGTTTTTCATCCTGCGATAAGTCTCTTAAAGCTCGCCATCTATCATTCCTTTTTAACTCAATATTTAACCCGCTTAGAAAAGCTAGGCTTTTATCCTCCTCGCCGCTTATCCCGGGTATATAAGGGCTTGTCGTATAAGCTAATGCTTTATGTATTGGACGCGTCTCCCTACCAAAGAATAGTAGGTCTGTTTCAATACTTAAAAACCCGGATTCAACGGCATCCTTAACGATAAGGCCATTAACCCCGCCTAATTTTCTCTCACTAAATTTATCCTGTAGGTCGCCTAAGGCTCCTACAACGGCTAAACAGGCGAGGTCGATATTTCTCTCATCCAATGATTTAGCTACAAGATATGAAATTCCAGCCGAGCTTATCTCTCTGGATCCATCTATTCCATAAAGGTGGGGATTAACTTGTAGGAATAATTCCTTTGGCTTTCCAATAGGTTGATGGTGATCAAGTATAATCACCCGCTTATCGCCAACTTTGGCGCTTAAAATATCTAGGTATCCGCTCCCCATATCAGTAAAGATTGGTAGCGTTTCTTCTCCACCTTGCAGGCATACCTCACCTATAACCCTCTCGTCCATCCAACGTTCTATCCGAATAATAAAGTTTGCTCCAGCCCTAAATAGAGCCCTGCCAATTATTCCAGCAGCAGTTATTCCGTCAGCATCCATATGTGAGACTATAAATATTTTTCTTTTCCTGCTAATGCTATCGAGTATCTCGTCAGCCGCCCTTTTAGACTCATCGATAAACTCATTTAAGCGGGTTTCACTCGTCATTAAGATCCCATTTAAGCGATGGAAGCAACTGCAGTCTTATACTCCCAGTTTGGCGGTAATACACCTCTTTCCTTATAATACTCTGATAAGCGATGAATTCTAGATTCAATATACTGGAGTGCTCTCTTATTACGTTTATCCTTGTTATTTTTCTGTAGATGCGCAGATACGCGGACGGCTTTCTTGAGAAGGTTCTCTAAGTCTTCAGGTATCCTAGGCGCTAAACCATTCTCCTTCAATATTTCAACTATGCCCTTACCAACTATTGGCTTAACAAGCGGGATGCCATATTGATCACGTAATATCATGCCTATTCTACTAGGCGAATTACCCTCCCTAGCAAGCTTAACAATTAAGGCTACAACCTCATCTGGAGTGTATTTACACCAGCTTGGAGGTCTTTTCCCAACGGGTCTGATCGAATGTGAGCGTCCCTTCTCCTTCTTAGGCAAGGCTGATCCTCCAGTGAACTCTTGAAAAACAAGGTACACGAATATTTAAAAGCTTTGCTCAGCAGCTTTCCCATCCGCTACTGCATTTATATAGCGAGTTAACTATCAATTTTTAGGGTGATTTACGTGGCTAAAATAGTATTTATTGGCGCTGGAAGCGTCGTTTTTGCCAGCCGTCTACTCACAGATATTATTTACCATCCAGAGCTTAGAGACTCGACTGTTGCCTTAATGGACATCGATGCTGAGCGTCTTGAGTTAATAAGCAAGTTTGCACGAGTGGTAGCTTCAAAGTACGCACCCAACATGAAGATTGAGTCTACGCTTAACCGCAGGGAGGCATTAAAGGATGCCGACTTTGTGGTTATCATGATTCAAGTTGGCGGGTTAGAGGCATTTGAGATTGACATAAACATTCCCTTAAAGTATGGCGTAAACCAGGAGGTTGGGGACACTATCGGTCCAGGCGGCGTTTTCCGCGGTCTTAGAACTATACCAGTCTTGCTGGATATATGCTACGATATGGAGGATCTTTGTCCAGACGCTCTGCTAATTAACTATGCTAACCCGATGGCGATTAATTGCTGGGCTATGAATAAAGCGACGAAGATAAAGAATGTCGGTCTCTGTCATAGCGTTCAGGGAACAGCAATGCAGCTAGCAAACTACGTTAATCTCCCCTACGAAGACATTTATTACTGGGTTGCCGGAATAAATCATCAGGCTTTCTTCCTGGAATTTAAGTATAAGGATAGAGATGCCTACCCGCTTCTCTGGGAGGCCATGAAAAAGAAGGAAATTTACGAGAAAGATAAGGTTCGATTCGAAATGATGAAATACCTAGGATACTTTATAACGGAGTCAAGCCACCACCTAGGCGAATACGTACCATACTTCAGAACAACCGAGGAGAGACGAAAAAAGTATTGCGAACCAAGGTGGTTCTATCTTGAAATATGTAAGGAAGCCTGGAAACCTCATTTCGAGCGAGTAAAGAAACAGATAAGCGGCGAGATACCTATTGAGCTAAGTAGATCACACGAGTATGGCGTAGACATAATATACTCGATGGAAACAGGCAAACCTTGCCGAATAAACGGTAATGTTGAAAACAAGTGGCTGATAACAAATCTACCATATGGATGCTGTGTTGAAGTTCCATGTTTTGTCGATAAAGGAGGTATACATCCATGTCACGTCGGCGACTTACCGTCTCAATGCGCAGCTCTCAATAGAACAAATATTAATGTTCAAGAGATGGCTGTTAAGGCGGCTCTAGAAAAAGACAGGACCGCAGCCCTGCAGGCTATAATGTTTGATCCGCTAACGTCGGCTATCCTAACGCCTAGAGACATTGAAATGATGGTTAATGAAATGTTCGAGGCTGAAGCAAAATGGATTCCATTTTAGAAATCTTTCTACGGAATGGCACTAATTCTCTGGTTGAATTGATTAATAACTGTAGCCTACAAAAACCTTTTTATTTGATGCATCTGGGAAAGGTTAAAAGCATCATTGTACAATATATAACTTGCTTAATATTCTGTATGAGTGGTTGATTATGTGGGATAAAATAGCGAAGTGTTTGGAGGGTTACCCTGAGAGACTTAATGTCGCAAAGATACTAATTAAGAATGGTTTGAGTGTAAGGAACGGGAGGATTTACTGTGGTGACATAGTTATTCCCGTAGTTAGAATAAGTCGAGTTGCCCGTGTTGATAGAAGAACTGTTACTCAGACGATAAGTATGATTGAGAGCAACCCAGAGCTAAAAACAATCTTTAGTGGTATAAGTCCATCCGGGCCGTCGCTACGTGAAGTGGCAAAATACCTAAACTTTGGCGTTGTTGAAATAACCCCTATCGACGCAAAAACACCCGGTATACTGGCTGCAGCGGCATCCCTAATAGCGCAGAAGAACATAAGTATTAGACAGGCGATAGTTGATGACCCGGAGCTTACGCCTGAGCCAAAATTAACCCTTATAACTGAAACAAAAATACCTGGTGAACTTATACCGGAATTTCTAAAGATAAGGGGTGTATCAAAAGTCTCAGTATATTAATGTAATGTATAGTATTTAAAGAGTTGAGAGGAAATCTTTTGCTTGACCTACTGGGGATTGCATCCTTATCCTTCTTAACAGCTCTTTCTGGCGCCGTTGTTCCGGGGCCCGTCTTTGCGCTTGTAGTTTCAGAGTCTATTAGGAGTGGTAAAATAGCTGGTCCCCTGATTATTTTAGGGCACTTCATTATTGAATGGATTATAATATTCATGATCTTCTTAGGACTGGGTCCGCTTTTAGAGCACGAGGGTGTTAAGGTTGCAGTAGGCTACATTGGTGGTGTTATATTGATATTTATGGGCTTACGGTTAGCTATGGATTCACTGCGCATAAAGATCGTGGAAGACTCATTCTCCAGAATTGACCAGAAGAGAGGAAGATTGCCTCTATATAATTTAATTGCTTCAGGTTTCTTGGCAAGTTGCTCAAACCCGTATTTCTTTTTGTGGTGGCTGACAACGGGTGTTCCTGTAATAGTAAATTCGATGTCTATTGCTGGAGCTCTGGGTTTCACGCTTTTCCTAATTGGGCATTCAGCCGCCGATTTGTTATGGTTTAGCCTCGTAGGCTATTCCATTCATAAGGGCAGAAGAATCTTGAGTAAAAAGTTTATTCAAGCAATACTTTTGGTAAGCGCTTCCTTCCTTATAGCATTTGCAGTCTTCATACTCATTTCTTTGCAAGTTTGATGTTAACATGCTAGTTAATATACGTGTGATGGTTAAGCAAAACACTTTTTACTCTAATTTATACTTTATTTTATTCTCTAAAATTAATTTGATAAGCACGGTCGGCGATAGATTTGGCGGCTGAGGAAACGCAGCAGATGCAAGTAGCGAAAAAGAATGCCTTTGATTTGTTAGCGCGCCCCATACGTAAGCTTATTGAGGAGAAGGGGTTCAAGTCTCCAACTGAGCCGCAATCAAAGGTTATACCAAAAATCCTCGAGGGAAAGAATGTCCTCTTAATATCGCCGACCGCGAGTGGTAAGACTGAAGCTGCAGTCCTCCCGATCTTAAATATGCTTATTCAAATGCCTAAGAGAGAACCAGGAATAAAAGTTTTATACATTACGCCCTTGAGGGCTCTAAATCGTGACATGCTTGAGCGGCTGGAGTGGTGGTGCAATAACTTAGACGTTAAACTAGCTGTTAGACATGGTGACACGGATGCAAATGAGCGTTCAAAGCAAGCGAGAAGCCCACCAGATATGCTGATAACAACGCCTGAGACCCTTCAATCTATATTGTCCGGATGGATCATGCGCCGTCATCTTCAGTCAATAAGATGGGTTGTGGTTGATGAGGTTCATGAGCTGGCTGATAGCAAGCGCGGCAGTCAGTTGGCATTGGCGCTTGAGAGACTTAGGGCCATAACCAGTAAGGATTTCCAGATAGTCGGTCTCTCGGCAACAATAGGCACACCGGAGAGAGTCGCTCAATTCCTCGTTGGAAACGATAGGCCCATTGAAATTGTAAGGGTTCCAGTTGCCAGATTAATGAGGTTGCATATACTTTATCCTAAACCTGAAGCCCAAGATTACGAGCTATCATCAATCCTATTTACACATCCGGAAGTTGCAGCTCGGCTCCGAATAATGCGTCAGCTCATTGAGAAGCATAATTCAGTCCTCCTATTCACAAATACCCGTACGATCTCGGAGATCCTTGCGAGCAGATTTAAAATATGGGATGTAAACTTTCCAATCTCTATTCATCATGGATCGCTGGCTAAACCCTCTAGAATTGCTGCTGAAAGGGGCCTCAAAGGAGGCGACCTCCGCGGTCTTGTTTGCACTAGCAGTCTGGAATTAGGCATAGATGTTGGCAGAATAGATTTAGTCATACAATATATGAGTCCAAGGCAGGTTACCCGCCTAATACAGCGAGTTGGTAGAAGTGGGCATAGAATTGGTCGTATGGCAAATGGCGTAATCATAACAATGGATTCAGATGACGCCCTAGAAGCCATGGTTATAGGTAGAAAAGCTTACATGGAAGAACTAGAGCCAGTGGACATACCTGAGAAGCCATTTGATGTATTAGCGCATCAGATAGCGGCCTTCCTAATGAAAAGAAAACGCTTGGAATTTAATGAAATATACGAGGTTTACAAAAAAGCGTATCCCTACAGAGACTTAACGATGGATGATATAAGACGTGTTCTGGAGTATATGCATAATCGCTTCCCAAGGCTTGCTTGGGTCTCGTTTGAGGATGGCGTAATCCTTAAGCCACGCAGAACAAAAGCGCTTTTCGAGTACTTCTTCGAGAATCTCTCAATGATACCGGACGAGAAGCACTACCTCGTTATTGATAAGGAGACGGATACGGCTGTCGGCCTTTTAGATGAAGCATTCGTAGCCGAATATGGTAAGCCTGGAGTTAAGTTCATAATACGAGGTAGTCCATGGAAGATAGTAGGCGTGGATGAGGACAAGATACACGTAAAGCCTGTTGATGACCCAACAGGAGCGATACCAAGCTGGGTTGGCGAGGAGATACCTGTACCCTTCGAAGTTGCTCAAGAAGTAGGCGCAATCAGAGCTTTTGTGGAAGAGAAGCTAAAGGCGGGTCTCACCCCGGAAGATATAGCTAAAGACCTTTCTAGGAGGTATCCTGCTGATGAAAAGACAACTCTGGATGCCATAGCTGAAACTGTTGAGCATGTTAGAAAGGGCTATCCGGTCCCAACCGATAAGCGTATAACCGTTGAGGAATGGGAAGACTTTATCATACTACACTGCAACTTTGGCTCACTGACTAATAGAGCTCTAGCCCAGCTTATGGGCCATATATTATCCGAGATAACAGGTTATTCCATCGTTGTTCAGCACGACCCCTATAGGATATTCATTCAAACGATGGGCGAAGCTAAAATTGAAACCGTTCTCAGCATTCTTTCAGATCTTAAAAATGCAAGCGAGGATATAATTAAAGAAACAATGACTAGAGCCGTGGTTAAAACTGGTATATTCAAAAGGCGCCTAATACATGTCGCTAGGCGGTTTGGCGCAATACAAAAGTGGGTTGACTTCGAGAGTGTAAGCCTTAGAAACCTGATGAAAAGCTTCGAGGACACAGTAATATATGAGGAGGCTTTGAAGGAAGTTTTCACAAAGGATCTTGATCTTAAAAACCTTGTTAATGTTCTTGGCATGATGAAGCGTGGTGATATAAAAATTGTTAGAGTTGAAACTCATGGTGAAGCCACTCCAATAGCTCGCATTGGAATAGAACGTGTGAGCATGAAGACGGACCTTATACCACCTGAAAAGATGCAAAGAATTCTAATAGAGTCGGCTAAGGCTAGGCTCTTAGATGAGACTAGGACATTTATTTGTACTGAGTGCTGGGACTACATTGAAATGGTAACTATCAGAGATCTCCCGGAAAAACCATTGTGTCCAAAATGCGGTTCGCCAAAGCTCGGTGTGCTTGAAGCTGAGGAGGATGAAGCCTACCCGCTGATAGAGAAGAGGGGCGAAAGGCTGACTAAAAGTGAGGAGTATCTTAAAGAAGAAGCGTTGGAGACCGCGAAATTAGTATCAAAGTACGGTAAAGCCGCAGCAGTAGCCCTTTCAGGCAAGAGACTTAGATTAAACGATGTTAAAGAAATATTATCAAAGGAGAGTTATCTCACCGACAGATTTTTTGAGTTAATAATTGAGGCTGAACGTGAAGCATTAAAGAGAAGGTTCTGGTGAAAAAGCGTAAGGTAAAAATAACTCTTTGGCAATTAAACTGAAAATGTAAGAGGTGGATTAATTGTTCATATCACCCTTCGTGGCATCACCTGAGCCTGTTATACGTAGACTCCTAACAATGGCAGAATTAAAACCTGGAGAAATATTTGTTGATCTAGGGGCTGGAGATGGTAGACCAGTGATAATGGCTGCTAAAGAATTCGGCGCCTTCGCTATTGGCATAGAGTTAAGGGAGGATTTAGCAAAGCAAGCAATGAAGAAGATAACTGAATTAGGCTTACAGGATAAAGTTAAAATAATACATGATGATCTCTTCAACGTTAATATAGGAATGGCTGACGTTGTCTACTTATACCTTACGACTAGTGCAAACGAGAAGGTAAGACCGAAACTTGAAGCTGAGCTTAAAAAAGGAGCAAGAGTTGTATCACACGATTATGAAATAATAGGTTGGAAGCCAGCTAAAGTTGAACGTTTCTCTGAAAGTTCATTCCTAGGGTTCCCAACTCATACGCTATATCTCTACAAAAGATAGGAGAGCCATTGTATTTTGTATATATAAATTAAAATTAAATTAGAAAATCCAGTCCCATTTGAGAATTTATGGCGGATCTTTTTGGAAAAGGGAAGAAGGCGGTTCTAAGGGGAAATTAAATTTATTAATTAGTTTTTTCCATTTTCTCCAGAAAAGAGAGGAATTGTTAAGGGAGACATTAATGGTCTTCATACCGTGGAGTCACGTGAATTCCTGGCGTTGCAACGGATGCGGATTGTGTTGTAAAGAATTTGAGGTAGTTTTAACGTTTAATGAGTGGTTATATATAACGAAGAAATATGGCGTGGGTGTTACAAAGGCTGGATTAAATAAGTTTTATATGGGCAAGAGATCAGATGGCTCGTGCATTTTCTTATATATGGCTCCAAATGGACAATGGTTATGCGGGCTTCAGAACAGTAAGCCATTAGCGTGTAAACTCTGGCCTTTTAAAGTGCTCAATAAACCAAGATACGGCAACACTAGCGAGGCCATATTTGAGTATAACGGTCAGAAATTCTATGTTTATATTGATCCGTTTTGTCCTGGAATACGTTGGGGTCCGCCATCTACAGAGCTAGTCTACAGAGTGGTTCCTGAGTTTATAGAGATAGCTATGGGAATTAGACAAAGGCAACTATATTCAACGATGCCGATAACACCGAATTTCTTTATCGTTAAATCAAAAAGGGATTATAGGTTGATTTAAAATTTTTAAATTGTTTTTGGAATCCATTTTCACTCGATTGATACTTCGCTGAAGAAGTTATGTAAGGCTGATAGAACTCTCGTTTCTCCGACAACTTCGAATTTACCATTTAGCCTTATATCCTCTGAGGAGCTTCCGATCATAACTTCATACTCGCCCGGTTCAACTACCAGTCTCATATGGCGATCATAGAAGGCAAGTTGATCCATGAAGAGCGTGAACTTCACTTTCTTTTTCTCTCCAGGTTCAAGTGTTACTCTCTTAAAGCCCTTTAGCTCCTTTATAGGTCTAGAAACCGATGCAACTGGATCACGAATGTATAATTGTACAACTTCATCTCCCCTCATCTCGCCAACATTCTTGATCTCAAAGGTTATTGAGACTTTGCCAGCTGGACCAAGCTTCTCTGGCGCTATCTCCAGAGATGAATACTCAAATCTTGTATAGCTTAACCCGTGTCCAAATGGGAAAAGCGGCTTGGCGTCCATGAAGACGTAATCTCTGAAGGATGATGCTCTCCTACTGTAGTATACTGGTATTTGACCAGTATCCTGGGGGATGCTTACTGGCAGTTTGCCTCCAGGATTATAATCGCCAAATAGAACGTCTGCCACAGCGTTTCCACCCTCTTCACCTGGGAACCAAGTCTCAATTATTGCCGAGGCATTCTCTACAGCCCACTTTATTGACAATGGTCTGCCATTCACAAGGACTAGTACGAGTGGCTTACCCAGTTCTTTTAGCGCTCTGAGGAGTTCCTCCTGAACTCCCGGTAACGAAAGGCTTGACTGATCCCTTCCTTCACCGGTTACGGCTGGAAGACGGAACATTCCGGATCTTTCGCCCACAACGGCTACTATAACATCCGACTTTGAAGCGGCATCTAAAGCGTCTCTGAATCCCTCTTTTGATGGATCATATATATCGCAACCCCTAG
Source organism: Bathyarchaeia archaeon (assembly GCA_038859955.1). Taxonomy (GTDB): domain Archaea; phylum Thermoproteota; class Bathyarchaeia; order Bathyarchaeales; family DTEX01; genus DTEX01. Next base: position 47,201 of record JAWCEH010000003.1, read on the forward strand.
CGAAGTGGATTACCGTTTCAGGCGAAACTCTGCTTTTAATAGCCTCTAATATGCTGATTATTCTAACAGCGTCTTCTTTACAGTTCAGGTGTAAAGTGTAACTGTAGTCGCCTAAAAGCCCCCTTGTAGTGTCAGCGTTGGGTCCTATAACCGCTATCGCTTTTAAATCTTTTCTTAGGGGTAAGATTCCATCGTTTTTAAGAAGAACTATTGATTCCCTGGCAGCCTTTAGAGCTAAAATTCTATCCTCAGGCGTATCAAAAGCGTTTGCTGCGGCTTTGACATCAACGTAGGGATTATCAAAGAGTCCTAGAAGGATCTTAACCTTAAGAACTCTGGAAACAGCTTCGTTTATTAACGCCTCCGGGATGGTTCCCTCTTCAACGGCTTCAAGTAATGGTTTACCATAACATCTTATTATTGGTAGTTCTATGTCTATGCCCGCCTCTATTGCTTGGACAGCAGCCTCCTTCTCGTCAGCTGCAACATGATGGAATGTTTTAAGCATTTCTATTGCGCCGTAATCTGAGACAACATACCCTTTGAACCCCCACTTATACCTAAGAGTTTCAGTTAAAAGTTCCCTGGAGGATGCGCATGGTATACCATCAATGTCGTGGTAAGCATTCATAAGAGAGTAGGCGCCAGCCTCCCTTATAGCAGCCTCAAATGGAAATAGAAATACTTCCCTAAACTCTCTAGGAGAAACATGGACTGGCGCACAGTTTCTTCCGCCCTCAGGAAAACCGTGAGCTGCGAAATGTTTCGGCGTGGCAACAACACCAGAGGATAAAGAGTCTCCCTGAAGTCCCCTAATATACGCCACACCCATGCTTGCAACTAGATACTGGTCTTCCCCGAGAGTTTCCTCGGTTCTACCCCACCTAGGATCCCTAACGACGTCTAAAACTGGTGCAAGCCCTTGATGTGCTCCAATAGCCCTCATCTGCCTCCTGATGGCTGCTGTAACATTTTGGACGAGACTCGGATCCCATGTGCTTGCCAAACCGATTGCTTGCGGGAATGTTGTTGCGCCATAAGCCATTAAGCCGCTTAAACACTCCTCGTGTATTATCGCGGGTATGCCAAGCCTTGTCTCCTCAACCAGAAACCTCTGAATGTCGTTGGCTATAATAGCAATTTTAGCTGGTTCCCTGGGAGAATCTGGACTACCGGCCAACCTAGTTATCTGTCCAACGCCCTTGCCAATAGTATTCAAGGCTTTTTCACGCGAAAACCTCCCGCCCTCCAGAAGCTCAGATGCTGGAACAGAACCTAATTGCGCAACCTTCTCCTCAAGAGTCATCTTACCAATCAAGCTTTTAACTTTAAGTTCTAGATCGATTGAATCCATGAAGATCCCCAAAATCATAAAGTAAATTCAACCTATAAAAGACTTATCGGAGATGCCGCTAAACATAAACTTTATAATGAGAAGACACGCAAAAATAATTGACTAATCTTACTTCATTGGAGAAGAGGGCCGGTCGTCTAGCTTGGTTAGGACGTCTGCCTGACGGATAAAATCCAGGAGGCGCAGAAAACCCGAAAGGTTGTCTGCAAGGCCGCCGGTTCAAGTCCGGCCCGGCCCACCACTTTTAAATTCGAGTTTATTAAGCTCATCAGCGTTTAACGCTGGGTTAACATCACATTTAATCTCCTTTTGGATTATATTCTAAAGTGATCTAATTGGTCGTCGCTTATTGCAGTTGCTGTGATCTCGCTTTCTTTCCCCTCATATTTATAGAGCACTTTTACTGGTGTATTTTTTGGGGCATCTGAGTAGCGCACTGTTATGGCCGCGGCCTTCTCTAAAATATCTAAGTTCACCTCGCCAATAATTAGGGTGATCGGACCTTTATACTCCTTAACCATTAGGTGCGGTATCTGGTTTTGCTCCGCTATTTCTTGAAGCCTATTGTTTTCATCCATATTCCTTCCAGCTATAACTTTCACTTTATTAATTCTGAAATGCCGTCCAATCGTTAAGAGAATCGCATCATTTAGAGTTAATTTACCCTCATGCTTCAAGTGATCTCTTATTCTGCGGGCGAATGCGGGATCCGTTAGTAGGCATCCGCCTGAGGGGGTTGGATAGTCTTTTATGCCGTATTTTGCGGCTAACTCCATCTGCGGCTTTCTACTCCTGCCCCTAATGGCGAATAGCCTCTCACCGTCAATCCAGCCATTTCTTTCAGCTTCAGTTGGCGGTAGAAGCTTAGCCGATAAAGGTCTAAGGATCTTATCCTCCAATCCTGCCTCCCGCTCTATCAATTGCATGGCATTTAATCTCTGAGAGAACGGCCTCTCATCTAAAACCTCACCGGTCACGAGAAACTCGGCGCCTATTTTGTCGGCTAGCTCCTTAGCCTTTTTAAGCATAAGTATTCGGCAATCTATGCACGGGTTCATTTGGCTTCCATAACCATGAGGTGGATTAGTGACTACTTCGAGAAACTCCTGACCTAAAAAAATTGCGTGAACTTTTATGCCAAATTCTCTAGAGACTCTATCAATAAAATTGCGGTTGTATTTACAGAAAGGTGTTATAAAATGGACTGCTTCAGCATCGAGGCCCTGATCTAGAATTATCTTTGTGGCGAGTAAGCTATCTAAGCCGCCTGAAAGTAACACTAAAGCCTTAGGCTTAAGGCCGGGCCCTTCCATTCTAAATCCCGGGGAAGACTTATCAAGATGTATTATTGCAGAGCCGGGTCTTATAAACATAACATGGTTATAGACTCCCTTTCCTTCAAAACCTAGGGAAAACATTTATTAATCATATTATGGTGATGAGCGCGTGAAGGAGGAAAACGAACCGATGCTAATTGAACATGAGGTTTTAAGATTTAACCAAATTGAAGGAAATTTTGCAGCTCAAAGAGATGTTATTGCGATTGAAGAGATAACCAATCTTTATATTAATGGCAATCTTTACGCAGTCTTCCATCATCTTCCATCACAGATAAAGGAGCTCATTATAGGGCATCTCTTAACAGGTGGCGTAATAGAGAGGTTAGAAGACATCTTAGAAATGAAAATTTCCGAAAAGAACATTTATGTCAAATTATCCAAGGAGAATATTCCTAGCATCCCTGGAAAACCTAGGCTACCTAGGCTAATAACCACCTTCTGCAATAGTGATTTCCCGCAACAGATATCAAATGCCGCTCAAAAACTAAGGTTTAATAGAGTAAGATTTAGTGCTGAAACCATCTTTAAATCTGTTGAAACATTAAATTCTAAGGCATCAATATTTAGGGCTTCTGGAGGTACTCACGCTGCTACCTTAATTGACGAGAATAGCGAGATTGTATCTTTTGCTGAGGATATCGGCAGGCATAATGCTATAGACAAGGTTATCGGCGAAGCCGCGATTAAAGGTTTTAATTTTAGTAAGTTACTTCTAGCATCTACTGGTAGGCTTTCTTCCGAAATCATTATCAAAGCTGTTCAAATGGGAATTCCAATTTTAGTCTCAATGTCAGCTCCCACAAGCATGGGTATAAAAATGGCGGAGGCCTTCGGTTTAACTCTCATAGGATTTGTCAGGGGAAAACGTTTTAACATCTACGCTTCACCGGATAGAATAGAAGAATGGGCTCAGCAATCTACAAAGAAAACCTCTGCAAAAATCATGTAAAAATGGCTGACATTTATATTTTTAACTCCTTATGTGACAGGTGTAGTCTCCCTTAATAGTTTCTCTAATTCATGGAGGATTACTAATTTACTACTATAAATTTTTAAATAGTTCAGTTTGTTCTTACTCACGCTCTTAAGGTCTTCTTCTGTATAGATAGACATAGCTCACAGAATTTTAGCGCCATTTTCTCCGAACTTATTTTCCCAGAAGCTACCTCACTGGCAAATTCACTTGCAACAGATTGAATCAAAGGTAAAATCTCCTTAAATTGTTCTAAATCTCCAATTCCACGCTTTAAGCGTAGATACTGGCTTATGGCCGCCTGTGTTGTCCCGAGCTTCTCGGCTACTTCAACCTGTGTGAAACCGTATTTCTCAATAAGCTCCTTGGCTACATGAGCCCTAAAGACTGGGAGGAGACGCCTCCCAACGTTCTCGCATGGCAAATACATATCAATCCGCCCAGGATCAATATAACATACTTATAATTTAAATTTTCATTCAGTAAATACTTGCGCTGTAAATGGCGCAATTAACCATTTGCGCGTCTTCAAGCACTCTTATTTGATCATTGCAGAAAATTAGTAATGAAAATAATTAGTATTTTAGTATAAGCCATAAAGACCCCTCAGCGGGCTTCATTGAATTAACTTTGATAAATGGTGCGGGATTATCCAGCGTTATCTTGCCGCAGTTTTCTGGCATTTCTAGACATGTAGCCACGTAATCTTCCGAGTTTATTAAGGAAGTAGCTTCGCACATTTCTATCGAAACCTTTGTACGGTTTGCTCCGCTATAAATCAATAAAGCTTTTTTCGCGGGGCCAGTCCAATACCATTTTCCTGGCAGTTCTCTCTGGCTTTGCACAAAAACCCTATCTTTGAGAACACCATAATTTCTTGGATCAAAAATGGAGTAGTCTACGTAAACCGCGTAAATCTCATGAACATACCCTTCTCTTCCAGTCTCTCTTCTAGTTGACCAGGTATCTCTAAATGACGCAAATAATATTTTGGGATGGCCATCCGGTTCAGTCGTATAATGAGGATGCCCAACTTGCGTAAACAAGTCGTCCACCATGAGGTTTGGCAGAATATCTCCTTCTAACAGACCTATCACCGGTATTCCGCCCTTTGGATCAAGACCCTTAACGTCGCTGAGAGGCGGTCCCATGAACATCTTTAAAACCCATTTACCAAACTCATCAGACTCCGTTATAACAGATATTCTGGGCATTAAAAGAAAGTCCAATACGTCATTTCCGCCACCATGCCAAGCAGCTACTCCATAATCTTCCACTCTCGCTCGCTCAAAATCATCCACATCCTTAATAGATAGAAGTTTTATTTTCTCTCCGGATGGTATTGATGCTACGGCATCATGGAGATAACCATAAGCTCCAATAGGTTTAAATGGAACGCCGTGATCGCCTACGCCTTCTAGAATCCGCTTAAAACCAAGCTTATTCCAGCTGGAATCGAACCAGAATACATAGGCTTCTCTATCTTGTGTAACGGTCACTATGAACTCGTCTCTCACGGGATTATATATGCCCCTGACAGCGTTCATCGTATAGGTTCCAGGAATCACTCCGGAGGGTAGGATCTTCTTAATCCTATTCACATCTATGCTCAAATCTTTCTCTATGGGTGCAACGGCTCCCTCACGTTTCAATCCAACCGGGTCCTTCCAACCAGTAAATAGAAGCCACTTCTCACCAGTCAAACTGTTAAATATTATATAAGGGGTTCCAACGCCGCCAGAAAAATCTGGAAAATCTCTCTTCAATTCTTGCGGTCTAAGCACAGGTATTACTTTTCCAAACTGCATTACAATCCCTCCCTACATAAACAAATTTACGTGTAGAATTTAAAAGTCTTCTAGATAGATGGTTTAGAAACTTCTCAAGGAGGCATAAAGATTGCAAATGACTTCCCCAAAACAGGAGTGATGCACGTTCTCCTCTAAAAGCGGCTAAATTAAGAGATAACCACTGATGAAAATACTTCTTCCCAAATTATGTAAGAGAGAACCCCAGAATTCTCCAGAGATTTATATCTCTGTTTTCATGATTTACATGTGATTTAGAGTCCTGGTGGTGAGTTTACTGGAAATTAGCATTAAGCCCACTAAAAAGATTATTATTTTAGGCCTAGATCAAAGAGAACCGGAAAATATCGGCTTCTGCGCTGTAACGTTTGGCGCAGGGCGTCTCTTTTGGGTTGATGGCTACATTTTATGCTTAGAAGTTTATGAAAAGTCACTTGAATATGAAATTGAGAAAGGCGAATTTTATATAAGCCACTTATGCTATGCAAATTTTCCAAAGTACAATAAAATTTTGGAGATTGAGAAGGGAACCCAAATACCGATAGTAAACGTTTCAGACATGAGAATCTATAGGGAAATAATTAAGGCTATATTAAACTCTAAATCCGAAGAGCAGCGGAAAACATCATGAAAATATTTTGCTTCTTAACCAACCAAAAGGATTCGAGGTGTATTCGTATTTTCAAGATTGGGCCATAATTCCAAAGGATTTTTCTCTTCCTTTATACTTTTAGATCTTTAGATTTTTAGGCTTCCTTTGACATGTCAAATTTTTCTTACAGCGATTGAATGAAAATTTTCAATTAAATCAAGTATCGGCCTGAATTAAAATATATTGTAATTTAAAGGGTAAGTAATTTCCGGGTTCATCAAAAATTAAGCATAAATGTACGCCTACGCAAAACTTAAATAACTCGGTTAGGAGCTTAACTATTGTCTTAACATTGAGGGGCTTGTAACACCGGTGGTTTGGTTGAGAAAAAGTTTCCATGAATCCGGTGTAGTAATAATTATTTTGCTGTTACTAGTTGCGGCGTCTTCTATACCAATTGGTAAGGTGAGTACAGCGGAATTAAATGTTTCTCAAGGCGTTGAAGTTCCAACTACGCCGCGGGGCTTTAACATAGTTATTAATAACATTAACATGACAAATATAATGGAGCATGTAAAATTCCTTTCAAGTAAATCAAGATTTACTGGTTATCCGGGGTTTTTTGAAGCTGCTCAGTACATAGAGTCCAAGTTTAAGGAATATGGGCTTCAGCCATACGGTGAGAACGGAACATACTTTGAGTATTTTGATATTACTGTTCCAATTGATCATGGTTCCTCAATATCTTTGGGAGATGACAAAGTAATAACAGCCTATATGCTATATCCTAATTATATCAACCCCTGCCCCTACGCAAGTCCAGAAGAAGGTGACACATTAATATACTTAGGAAAAGGCGAATACAAAGATTTTAAGGGCTTAGATATCAGGGGTAAGTTTGTACTTATGGATTTTTCTTCAAGATGGAATTTTTATCAAGCAATAATTGGTGGTGCTAAGGGAGTAATTTTTGTACCCGAAGATCCTGAGTTAATAATTCGAACTGAGGCCGAACAAAAGGAAGTTTTAATTCCCATATTGTTTCCAAGACTTTATGTAAGATTTGATGATGGTGGCGAAGAGCTAATTAAATTAGCAAAAGAGAAAGGCTCCGAAGGAGTTAAAGTCCATATAAACGCAAATATGAGCTGGGAAAGTATACGGGTTCCTAACATTGTTGGCTACATTAAGGGTAAAGATGACGTTTTATCTAAACAGATAATTGTTATTTCAGCATATTATGACTCATGGTCCATAGTTCCTGCATTGTCTTATGGCGCAACAGACTCTCTAGGTGTAGCGGAACTGCTTGAAATAGCCAGATTCCTATCTACGCATACTCCCAAGAGATCCGTCCTTATAGTTGCCCTTGCAGGTCATTATCAAGGTTTATGGGGCGCAAGAGAGTTTGTTGAAAAACGCTTCCCGCATCTACAGAGTGAAATCATCGCATTTGCTGGCATGGATTTATCGAGCGGTTCAACTCAAATAGGCGTTTACGCTACTGGCTCAGCCTATCCATACCAGCGACCAGATATACTCTACAATACTAGGTATAGCTGGCTTGTAAATCAATTCTTTCAGCAATACCTTATGGAGATGAGAATGGTCCTAGGAACCAGCTATGGTGAAAACTTCGTTGATGGAATATTAGGTAGCCATCCACCCTACATAGGTACGGTTAGACCATATGAACCTAGAGTTTACGGCTACTTTGGCCAGGTTGGAGCCACAAGCTACCCATATTATTACTCATTCACATATCTCTTTGATTCTGATCCATTTGTTCTAGCTGTGTACGGCTGTGGCTTCACATACCACACTTCAGACGATGTTAGGTTATATCAGAGAACTCCAGCGGATACATGGGAGAAAGTAAACTTTGAAAATCTACATCATCAGATCATGTTTATTCATTGCACGTTATGGGGTCTCTTAAATGAGAGTAGCTTAAGGCTTACCCCAACAAAATCACGGTTCAGCGATGATTGGGGTTATGTAACTCTTACAATCAAAGTTTCCGAATACAACCTGCTTACAAGCTGGTATGATCCATTCAACTCAACTAGGCATCCTGAAAGCTGGAATGATGTTATAGTGGTTTATTATACGGGTGGAGGAACTGGCGCCTCGGGAATAAATATCGTGACTAAAATAAATAAGAATGGCGAAGCGATCATTCATGGCTTAAAGCCATATCAAACAGGATTTGTCGATGCATTTGTTGTTGATAGGAAGACAGGTAAGATAACATGGGCCACTGACCTTGGAGTTTGGCAAGCTCCAGGAGGAAAATCTGTTCCCCTCACTTCGCATCCGCATGAGAAGATAATATCAATTTTTCCATGCGCAAGTATTTCGGTAATTTACGCGTTTAATCCGTCAGACTTTAGACTTATTCGGGGGGTTATAATTAATCATGCTACTGCACACGGTTTAATGATAAGACAGAACGCTATTTCCTCAGATATGTTCTATATGGCCTTCGTTATGCCAGATACTCCAACAGAAATAATCCTCACTATGGGAGAAAGATTGCCAGTAGCCGTTCTGAACGATGCTGACCCGTCAAATCCGAATGGAAAAGGCTACATTCTTAAGCAGGGAGATATGCTGATTTTTGGACCTAACGAAATTATTAGAAACATGAGAACGATTGTGCTAAATAGATACAATAAACTTTATGGCTATTATACTTATACGCCCACCACACAACTATTCTATAGTTTTGTTTCAAAATATCTAAGTCTTTGGGATTCATCCTATGAGAAAAATGAAGTTAATAAGTTGCTTGGTTATGGCTATTTTGCGTGGACATTTCTTTTGGGTCTATATGGGTCAGTCATGGATTTAACATGGCAAGTTATATTATCACTATCCGTTATCTTCACAATTACAATTCCATTCGCTTTAATTGCTGAGAGATTAATTTTCGGTTTCCAAGGCAAGAAAAGGTTTCTTGCCATAGTGATTCTGGCCTTCGTATCAAACCTCATCTTCTCCTTCTTCCATCCAGGCTTTATAATAGCGAATAGTTCTCCCTTAGTTTTAGTATCAAACTGTTTGCTGATTATTCTGGCCCCGCTTATCCTATTAGTCATTAATGAAACACAATCAAGCATCAAAAGCCTAAGGGAAAAGGTAAGAGGTGGTGCACACTTCACTGAAATAAGTCGATCTGGTCTCTTTGCATCATCTATGAGTATGGGCATAGAGAACATGAAAAAACGAAAGTTCAGGACTCTTCTAACCCTCCTATCACTGGTGTTATTAGTGTTCGGCATGGTTTCATTATCATCAGTTACGATAACTCCCCAATTGATAAGCGGTGTTCAAAGTACAGCTATGCCATCAAGCTTCTCTGGCATAATAGTTAGGGCAACGCCTTGGACTCCCCTAAATGAGGGAACATATTTCATATTAAAGTCCAGTTACAGTGATGTAGCCGACGTTGTTCCAAGAAGCTTTTTCTATCCTCCGCCTCAGCCGCCGCGCGTAACTGTTGGGGCTGCACTGCCATATATTGTATTCTCTCCGAAGATGGAAACCCAGGTATATGGTATGTTAGTCTTATCCCATGAAGAACCCAAAGTCTCAAATATTGACGAGCTTCTTGTATTAACAAATCCACCCGGCCGCTGGTTCCTTAAAGATGACATCTTCGCCGTGATATTACCGGATAAAGTAGCTCAAAGTTTATCTAAAGAGTTGGGTAGAGATATAGTACCAGGTTCGAAGTTAAACTTATGGGGTTTAACTTTAACGGTTGTAGGACTAGTTGACTCTGAAAAACTTGACGTCTTCTATAATCCTGACGGAGAAAAAATAACCCCCATAGATCCATCTTCACCAACGACCGCTGTAACCCCTAACCACTTTTACTCAACTAACGTAATCATTATCCCCTATTCTCTATTCTCAAGACTGGTTTATCCAACACCATTATCAATGATAGTTATTAAACCTGCTAATAAAACCGTAGAAAATCTTCTACTTAAGGAGCTCCCATTCCAGACATCCTATCGAATTTACATAGCTGAAAAAGGCGAAGTAGGCTATTACCTGCTCCAGAGACAATGGTTAGGGATGCTTGGATATCAGTACCTATTAATTCCAATGGCAATAGTCGCGTTTACGATATTAAACTTAATGTTAGGTTTAGTCTACGAAAGAACAAGGGAGATTGCTATTTATAATGCTATAGGTATGTCGCCACTCCATATATCGCTAAGTTTTATCGTTGAAGCTATTTCACATGCATTACCAGCCATATTTGCAGGCTACCTCGCGGGGATAATCGTAACTGCAATACTAATAATTCTAGGAGTATATCCGCAGGATTTATACCCCAACTTCTCATCTTACACGGCTCTAATAGCTCTTTTAATAGGCTTTGCTGTCACTTCTCTTTCAGCGGTTTATCCATCATTATTGGCGGCTAAGCTCGCGGTTCCATCCCGTGTACGTAGATGGCAAAAATCGGTAGCTAAACCTAAAGGAGACATATGGGAGTTAACGATACCAATAGTCGTTAATACAAAAGAGGAAGTTCTCGGCATCTTCCAGTTTATAAAAGAGTATCTTAGCTTCTCAATGGAGAGAGAAAGCCTCTTTGCAGCTGAAAAAGTAAGCGTCGAAGAAATCGAAAAAGATGGAGGAGCATTAGAATTGAGACTAACCGCTGACTGCAGAGTGGCCCCCTATGACTTGGGCATAAAGAGCGACATTATTATAGATGCTGAAAGACTGGACAAGGATTCACCGTTCCTATTCAAGTTAGTTATCCGGAGAACAGCGGGTTATGCCACGACATGGAGGACCTCATGCCCATACGTTGCGGATGAAGTTAGAAAGCAAATCTTAATATGGAGAACAATATCCTCGGAAGAGAGAAGGAGGTATATTGAGCTTGCAAGAAGAACAGAGTTCTCAGGATAAAGGAGAGCCCAAGTTTAAAAATAATTATCAAGGCGAAGAAACATTTAGGGCCCCTCAAAAAGCCCTAACATGGAGGGTATATTTAGCTTTCCTTTTTGCCACCTTTCTTATCCAGCCAGCCTTCATATATTATAATTTAATTACTAACCAAACCCTTCCTCTAGCTACATGGATTCCAATACTATTATGGACGGAACTAGCAAACCTCCTTAGATCAAGGCTATATAAACAGGAGATTTTCCTGCTAGTTGCCTTCCAGTCAATATCGCTTGCATACGCTTTTTTCGCCATCAACTTGGTTAGAAATGTCTATTATTCTTATAGTGAACCAGCAATATACTTTGGCATAGTTGAGTACATTCCAAGATGGTTCGTTCCGAGAGGGCAAGATTTGATGGAGATTCTAAATAGCTCCTTCTTCTTTCTTCATGCATCTTGGCTCATCCCAATAGGTCTGCAGATATTAGTTCTTCTACTAGGCTTAGTAACAGAACTTGTAATCGGCTACTTAAGTTATCAAGTATTTGTCGTAAGTGAGAAACTTGAGTTCCCAGCGGCTAGGGCACAGGTCGCAACTGTGGAAACGTTAGTTGAAAGAAGCCCTAGCCTAATAAGGCCTCTTTTTCTTTCGGCGCTCGCCGGAATGATTGTTCATTTAGTTGGAAAATTCTTACCTTTCATGATTGGGCCATTCGCAGTCGGCGGACTGACAATATACACTTATACAATGCCATACTTTGACATAACACCATACTTAGATAATATACTCCCTGGAGCCGCCTTCATTATACCTCTCGACCCGGTTTTTTATGTTCCGGGCTTCCTTCTCCCAATTAGAACAGCTCTAATACAATTTATTGGCGCATTTGCCCTTTATTTTATCGGCGGACGCATAGTCACAATGCTTAATTTATGGCCTCCTGAAAGCCAGTGGACTACGGGATGGGGCTATTGGGCGCTACAATATAGGTCACTTCTATATTTCTTCGTTAGCTTCATAATAGGTTTAAGCTTTGCAGCTATGATAGTCCCCTTAGCGTTAAATCCTAAACCGCTAACCCGAGGTGTTCAGGCTCTAAGAAAATCTATGGGAGCTAGGAAGGGCCTATTTTCGCCTAAAATGCTATTGACCACTTATATTGGTACATCGCTTGGTCTAGTCGCAATAATCTGGGCATTAACTGGCTTTGAGTTTCCAGTCTGGATACTCTTGTTGTTTGTTGTCGGAGGAACCTTCTTCGCGAATTATATCGCAACAGCCTCGGCTGGTGTAACTTTTCTCGGAATGAATATACCCTATTTAAGAGAGTTCGCGATATATTACAGCGGTTACACAAAAAGAGACATATGGTTTGCGCCTCTACCTCTTTCAATATCCGGATCAATAGGATACATAGGTCCAGCCTCAACAATAATGGGAGTCCCAATAGGCGGCTCAACGTTTGCTCAAGGCTTGCTTCAAGCTGATCTACTTGGGGTTAGACATGGTGAATATATTAAGGCGTTCCTCATACTGCTAGCCTTAACGATATTTAGCAGCTTCTTTTACACAATAATATTCTGGTTTGTTGCTCGCATACCATCAAGCGCTTACCCAGCAACAGTAGTCGGATGGCCGGTTGACGCTCTTAATTGGGCTAGAATGCAAGTCTGGGTTTGGTCGGGTTACCTTTTCAATTCAACATGGATTATACTTGGCTTAGGTATAGGCTCGGCGATAGCCGCTGTTAGCAGTTTTCTTAAGATTCCATACTTTCTGCCAATAATGATTTCTGGTGCCCTTTGGGGAATACCATTCGTTTTTGCTCAGTTAATTGCATCAATAATAGGCGAGAAGTTTATTGGGCCCTCATTTGGTTTCACAAACTGGATGCGCTATAGGCCACTAATAGTTATGGGATATACAATTGGTGACGGGTTAATGGAAACAATTAGGGCCATAGCTATCTTAGCAACAAAATCCGGCTGGCTTCTTCCATTCTAAAAAGATTATCCTTTGTTCATTGAGCCCCTCTGGAGCGAACGCTAAAAAGCATACGCGGGCAAAGGTTATGTTGCTATGAAACCCAATAGATACTCCAATGGAAAGGCTATTTTCCTTTATACATTTCACTAAAGTGGCATTAAATAATAAAAACTTCTTCACCTATAATCTGACGGCGTGCTAAAATGCTAGAGTAAATCTTATATTTTTAACGGAAACAATTATATCTGGGGTGCCGCGCTTGGGGGAAAAAGTTGCTAGCGAGGTTGTGGCCCCACGTATATCCACAAAAACATGGATATACGTTATAGTTTACATGGCTATACTAACAGCAGTGATAACTCTTGAGACCCACTTCCTTCCAGCAGCATGGGGTACTGGAGGAATAAACATCGGCCCGTCTGGACTTTTGCTTGCAGCAATAGGTCTGCCTTACGTTTTTTCATTCATAATGCTTTTGCTAATACAGTCTATGGGTATAAGAGTTGAAAGATCCACCTTCGCCCTATTTTACATAGCAACCGGGGTTGCTACCTGGTTCTCTGTCTTTAAGGGCTTCTACACAACTCCAGGCTCACTCTTCAACATCCGCGTCTCAACAGCCGAGGTCCACGGATACGCACTACCATACTTCTGGATGCCATCAGCAGACGCAGTAAGAGGCTCATACTACAGAGGAAGCCTACACAACCTACTCGTAACATACGCCAGCGAATGGACACCAGTAATACTAAACTACATATACTGGTACATAGTGGCTATACTCTTCTTTATGGGCTGGGCTATAATCCTACGAAGACTATGGATAGACATAGAAGTACTACCATTCCCACACGCACAAGGCTGGGTGATTGGCGAGCTTGCCCTAACCGCCCAAGAGAAGAAGCCTAGCCGAGGGAGAAAAGTCTTTCTTATCTGTGGGATCCTAGGGTTAATATTCTATATTCCATATATGATATACTCCGCCTACCCAGGCCTACCAGACTTCTACGGCTGGCTAAAAGGCGCCTACTTCACAACATGGTCCACTGGGCACTACGAGCTCACACACGCCTTTCCATCGATAGCAAATTCTATATCAAATATGGTTGGCATCTCAACTGATCCTCTACGTTACGCGTACTTCTTCATAATTCCCTTAGATAGCCTACTATCTATGACTGTGGCAATATTCGGGGTTACAATAATACTACCTCAAATCTTAAGCTACTTCGGATACTACAGCGGATTATACGAGTACACATCTTGGTGCGGGTGGACAAAGTGGGGTATGATATACTACGGTGATCCATTGCACATAAAAGACTTCCAGCAGGGAATGATAGTTGGGATTCTAATATTTATGATCTTGATAAACTGGAAATACTTCGCGACAACAATTAAACAAGCATTTACTCGACAAACTCCGGCAACCGAAGTTTCATATTCTTTAGGCTACATCTTCATAATAGTGGGCGCAATAGGGTTAATAGCGCTCTTCATAGCTTCAGGCGTTGAATTTGTGGATGCCGTGGTTGGTCTGCTGATAATATTCATGATTACAGTAGTTCTAGCAAGAATAAGATCCTATGCAGCGCACATTTTACACGTTACGGGTGAAGGATACTTCAAGCCTCTTTGGGGTCCAACAATGCCTGCTGCACCTGAATTCCCAGCGGGAAAACTATTCATTGGAACACATGTTTGTAGATGGGGTGTTGGAACAGATACCTATGGACCCTATTACGTTTCGTTAATGGGTACTATGGACTACTTTAAGGTTGGTAGTATGGCTGGTTTGCATCCAAAACAGACATTCAAACTATGCCTAATAGGCGCAGTAATAGGCGCAATAATAGTAATACCACTAACATTCATAATATGGCACGCATTCGGATTCATGGAGATGCCAGTAGCAAAAGAATGGGACTACTTCTGGGAAGGGGACGCTGGAACCTATAATGGAGTGCTTGGAATAAACTCGATTCACGGAGTTGCAGGAATAATATTTGCGGGCATACTTGCGCTTCTCAGAGCAAGATATATCTGGTGGCCGATAGAGCCATTAGGCTTCACACTGGGCTTGGATGTATGGATGCCTTGGTCTGGCACATTCGTTCCGCTGATAGTTTGGGTCGTCAAATACATAGTGATCAAGGTTGGTGGAAGAGAACTTTATGAAGAGATCGGTGTTCCCGCAGCTTTCGGAATAATAGCCGGAGAAATGCTGGGCATAATTTGCGTTAGCGCAATAAACATTATAAGATTCGTGATCTTCGGGGCCTAAAGTGCTAATTTTCCCTTTTATTTTTTAATCCAGTCTTAAAATGAGTTCTTTGGTATATTGTTGGAGAAATCTTTTTAATGGCAGTATTATAATTAAAAAATAAATCATTATATAAAGACTGCTTCATTTGCATCATTAAAGGGAGGTTTATCGCTATATGGGCGTTCCATATTTCTTAAAGTTTGGTGTAGATTATTACCCAGAACATTGGCCTAAGGAGAGATGGCCTAAAGATGCAGAATTGATGGCTGAGCTCGACTTTAACGTTGTGCGTCTCGCAGAGTTCTCGTGGAGTAAGATTGAGCCCAGAGAGGGCGAATATCATTATGAGTGGCTTAATGAGGCAATAGAAATTCTCTCTAGAAGGGGTATAAAGGCGATAATCGGGACCCCGACAGCGGCACCGCCACCCTGGCTCATCAGAAAACATCCGAATGTGCTTCGCATAGATCACAATGGCGTTAGAAGCCCAGCGGGAACAAGACGTAACTATTGCCCAAACAATCCAAACTATATTATGCATACGAAAAGAATCGTTGAGAAAATGGCTCTTCACTTTAAAGATAATCCCAATGTTATCGGTTGGCAGATTGATAATGAATTCGGAATTGACCCCTGTTACTGTGATAACTGCATTGAGGCGTTTAGAGACTGGCTTAAGGAGAAATACAAGTCTCTAGAAAACCTCAACAAGTCATGTGGCTTCATATTCTGGAGTCAAGAGTATGGAGATTGGGATGAAATTTATCCACCCAGACCGCCCTTAGATATGCAGAACCCTAGTCTATGCTTAAACTGGCATAGATTTATGAACGACTCGTGGGTAAAATACCAGCAAATCCAAGTTGATGTAATTCGGAGGATTGCCCCACATCATATAATAACACATAATTTTATGGGCTTGTATAAGGAGTTAGATTACTTCAAGCTTGCTAAACCTCTCGACATAGTCTCCTTCGATTATTACCCAAGGTGGGGTTCAAGCGTTGATTACGCTAGGTCGGCTATGGCGCATGACGTTATGCGCAGTATGAAAAAGAAACCATACTGGATTATGGAGCTTCAGAGTGGTGCAGTTAAAGTTCATACGGCTCCCATTCCTCTTCCCGGCGAGATAAGACTATGGACGCTTCAATCCATTGCTAGGGGGGCCGATGGAATATTATACTTTAGGTGGAGATCTTGCAGGTTTGGCGCAGAGGAATACTGGCATGGCATACTTGATCACGATGGCATTCCCAGACGAAGATTCTCTGAGGTTAAGAGAGTTTCCGAGGATCTGAGAAAAATTGCACCATACATTGAGGGAACAAATGTTAAGCCAGAGGTCGCGTTTGCGCTTGCTTACGATAACATTTGGGCTTGGGACCTTGAGGTTGGCTATGGTGGAAAGAATTATTATGGTTTAAGCTCTTGGGATCCAGTTCTAGACTTTTATAGAATTTTGTATTCAAGGAATCTGCCAGCGGACTTTGCTGATCCATCCGAAGAGGATTTATTTAGATATAAGGTTGTTTTTGTTCCCTCATTAATGCTGGTAACCAAGTTAATTGAGGATAGGCTGAGATCTTACGTTAAAAATGGCGGTGTTTTGATCGCAACACCGAGAACTGGTGCAAAAGACTGGAATAACGTTATAACCGAGTTAACATTGCCTGGCAGCTTATCAGACGTGTTTGGCATGACAATTGAGGAATACACTGGTTTACCAGATAATGGGGAAATAAGCGTGGAAACAGTTGAACAGATCTTCGGAGATAAGTTTTCAGGTAAAGGTCGATGCTGGGCTGAGGCACTGCTACCTAAAGAGGCTGAAGTTTTAGCCTACTATAATACAGGTATCTACGACAGGAAGCCAGCGGTCACAATAAACAAGTATGGAAAGGGAATGGCAATATATGTTGGAACTTTTCCAGACGAAAAGTTCTATTCAGCACTTGTAGACTGGCTAATTAAGAAGGCAGAGATTAAGCCCATATTATCTCCAGTCGAGGGTCTTGAGGCTGTTGAGAGAGTTGGCTCAGAGAGTAAGGTCACGTTTGCCCTAAATCACCGTGAAAGCGCCATACAAATTTTCTTGGAAGAAGAGTATCAAGAGATCCTGTCAGGTGAGAACTTAAAAGGTCAAGTTAAGATTAACGGTCTAGATGTAAAAATCCTCAAACCATCGAGCTGAAACCCTAACTATGATGCTTTTATTATTTTGAAAAATAAATTTCCCCTTTTATAATTTTGTTTTCTGGAACATTCAGTTCTCTTGAAAGTATTCTCTTTATCTCTAAAGCATCTAAACTCGTTTGAAATCTTACTGGTACTCCACACTGTAAACTTTCCATCCTCGTAGGCACCATCTCCCTGTACTCGTATATGATATTCCCTTGAAGCGCTTTTACACTTAATGCCCCATTCTGGTGAAATGTAACTAACTCTGCTCCAATACATGCCTCCTTAAAGTCACTCCAGTTTTCACATATAACGCTCACTGGTGCTCTTGCTGCTTTTATCGCTTTCTCAGCTTCGATTGCTTTAGGTGCTTTTTCAGGTTCTGCAGCTTTTCTCTCAGCTTCCGCCTCTGGAGAAGTCTCCGTTATGGTTGCTGGCAATCCAACAACAATCTCTTCAAGTCTTTCTATAAGTGCGTCTAGGTTCTTTTCATGCTCCCTTAACACGTTAATTACGAAGTCCAGAGCGTTCATTTTCTCTGAATCGGACATCTCATACACCATTTTAGCTAATGCTCAGCTGTTTTATAAAATGTTTGTGAAATAAAAGAAAGAAACATTTTTTCATTTCTAATTTATATATCGCGAAAATCGTTATACAATCCTTCTTATTTCTTTCTAACTTATTTTCTTAACTTCTAAACTATTATAGTGATTAATTGACAATCTATAATAATTCCCCTCACACCTAGTCAGTCACTTTAGTACGGTATGATAAGAGGTTTTCGTTGGCATTAATACCTACAATCTTAATCACGCATAAAGGCGGATTCCTCCTCTCTGCGGAAAGTTATGTAGAATATTTCTGCTCACTTAAACGCTTGATAAAGGCCTAAGGGGGTCCTAGAGAGCCAAAAAGTATTTATCATTAATGGTGGTCAATTTTTAGCAAAAGTGAATGGGAGTGTTTTAGTCTTGCCGACAGAGATCTTCAACGTGGAAAAGTTCATAGAATTATCTGAGAAGGCAAGATACTGTGCGATAAAGAGGCTAAAAGATGCCGTTAAACTGAAGTTGAGAACTCCAAAAATGCTCTATACGCTAAAGGTCGACCCAGCTAAGGCTGAGGAAGTAATAAAGCAAATTAGGTGTGAGATAAGAGAAGTATAATTGTCGTGTTATTTTCTCCACGCATAAAAAATCCATACAGATTGTAAACACTTAAGCGTGTAAACACCATAAACTCTTATTGTTAGGGTCCCTCTAATGGGAGTGAACAAATGGAGATAAAAGTTACCTTCTCAGAGGCTGTAAGTGCAATTAGAAGGGCTGAAAGTATTGAGCCAAAGACGTCAATAGAGATCTCGGCGCTGAGATGGGAGATCTACGCGTCCCTACAAAACATTTTAGATGCGGTTTCGATGATTATAGCCGATCTAAACTTGAGGAAGCCCGGTTCATACGGTGATCTTGGTAAGATACTCCGCGAGGCTAACTTAATAGGTGAGGAAGCTGAAAACGTTATTAAAATGATCGCCGCGGCTAGAAATATACTAGCCCACGCTTACCGAAGAATAAGCGCAGAAGACCTCCAAAGGATGAAGAGTGAGATTCTTCCGAGAGCCGAGGTAGTCATCAAAGATCTTCTTAGAATAGTTGAGCAGAGGAGTCTAGATCCTGAATCTGCGACAGGTTTTCTAGAGACGTTAATTCAGCCGCTTAAAAAGCATGGGGTTTTATTGGCTTACCTCTTTGGTTCTAGGGCTAGAGGTACTGCCAGAGTGGACAGCGACTATGATATAGCGGTTCTATTCTCTAGTGAGGAGTCCTCATTAATTGGAGAAATAAACTTAGCAGTAGAATTGGCTAGCGCTCTTAACGAACCTGTAGACAAAGTTAACGTTGTCTCATTGAATAAGGCTGATTTAACGGTTAAGGCAAGGGTGCTAAAGGAGGGGTCGCTAATCTACTGTAGCGATGAGGAGTTTAAACGAAGATGGGAGCGGAAAACTTTAAGAGAGGTGCTGGACAACTCAGACTTATACGCAATATACACAAAGAGAATACTGGGGTCCAATCGTAAATAATTGCGCCTCAACAAAGCAAACCTAAAACGCCTAAAATGGACTCAAAATTCCTCCTAGAGCGCTCAACTTTATATGCCCTTAAAGCCTGAATGAGTCCCTCCACATCTATGCGCCCAAACTTTTGGGCAATGGTCTCCGCAACTCTACTTTTAACAAAAAGATATTGGCTTACGGAGGTTACATTGGCCACCTTCCTTTTATCGCTCGCGGTCTCAAAGTCCAATATATGCGCGCTCTCTTCAACATCAACGATTATATGCTTATCAGCCCAGCTAAGCTCGCCATGATCTAAACCAGCAGAGTCAAGTCTCCAGCACTGTTCAAGAATATCCTTCAGTACATTGCTGAGTCTTGAGAATACCCTTTCTTTTTCGCCACTTAACTTTTCAATCCAATCTGGAAAGAGCATTCCCTCAATATATTTCATCATTAAGAGTTTATTCGAATATCCTAGAAGTTGTGGTCCGACGTTGATGCTGTTGGCAATCTGGAGCATTTTAGCCTCATGAGTTATTCTACTAGGATCCGAGTCGGTTCTATAAATCTTTAAAGCCACTTTATATCCGTCTTCAAGAAGCGCGAGAACAACGATACCTGAATATCCCTTGCCTAAAACTGGGACATCTGCGATAGCTTTATTTCCATAGAAGCATACAGCCTTCACGCCTAATTTTCTCATCTCATTGACTCGAGTTTCAAGTTCCTTCTGTTCATATCTAGGATAGCATATAATCTGTCCATATTTAGTATTCATAAGATTCTCCAGCGGAATGATGCGCATAAGAGAAAATCCTCTACCAACGATTTCATGGAGTGAAGTTGTCTAGAAAAGCCAATGCGGCCTACCCTTAAGATATCTTGTCAAGAAGAATGCGAACTCATGGTTTAAGGAATAAAGGTTCACGACTTCTTCATTCACTAGGATCTCTAGCGAATCTATAAAGGCTTTAGAGACTAGGCTTGCAACACCAAGCTTTCTCCCACCGTCTTTAAGATTTTCTCTCAAGAGTTCAACGGCGTCAGTGTAGCGCCTGCTCCTCTCAACAACAAGTCTATCGCCTTCAATCCTAGGACCGGATAGTACAAGATTGGAGCACAAATGTTTTTCTAAGAATCTTTCACAGTCTTCTACCTTCTCGACTGGTGGCCCAATATGCTTCTTGGCGCTTGGAAGAAAACGCGAAGATAACTCGAGGAGAAATATGTTTACGCTCCTTTCATCGCTCCAAACCTCGCTACGAGTGACCTCAAAATCAAATTGATTAAGCAATTTGATAAGCGCCTTCTGCGACCTGAAGAGTTGCCCCCAAAGTATATCTGGAACGGCTCTTATTGGCCCGGTCTTAACGAATATGAATGCCGAACCCCTAGAGTTCATGGCGCGCAAAAGTTCATCAACCGAATAAGTCTCAGCCACTTCCGGGTAAAAGAACTTTATATCCGGATTCTTAAGGAATATTCTGGAAGCAATTATGAATTCGCTTAGCCTATCAACCCTGACAGCTGAAGCTACATTCCGACCCTTATCAACCGGGTCAATAACTATTAGAGGCTCGTTCCGGAATATCCTCTCAGCCTCCTCTGGGTTCCCATAATGCCCCTCGATATCTATGACCTCCCCCCTACGCCATCTTGAAGCAGCCTCCAAAACCTTCTCGAAAGAGCCATAGTAAAGCGTAAGGAGTTCGCATAAATAACCGCTGAAACCACCAACCTTAATCTCAGCACCATAAACGCCTATGCCGTGCATAAAAGCCTTTAGTAAGCGTATTTCATCTCTTACTTTCTCACTTATTTTACTCTTAACATAAAGTGTATGGAAGGGTGTCCTATCAACCGAAGACTTAGCCTCACTAGCATCCTTAACCTTAAAGCATGGAACAAAATTCACGGTGAAACCATCAATATAAGCCTCCAAGTAGGGATGCTCAGCGTAAGCCTCTAAGCAGTTCTCACCCGCAACCCTCTTAGCCGCCTCCAAAACTCTTAGAAAAGCCTCTCTACCGCAATCTAAAGGGAGCAGCACAAATATATCTATGTCTTTCTCGCCAGCAAGCCAAGTATCCTTAGCTATTGAGCCTTCAATCTGAACATCAGCATCCAATCCATTCCTTAATAACTCGCACTTTAAAGTTTCAACTAAACGTTTGGAAAACTCAAGAGTCTTTTGGCGTTCTACCTCATTTGGAGTAACCCGGCGAAGCGCTTCTTCACAGACATATTTAATCCTTGCCTTCATTTTAGTTCTCATAACTTCAGCCAAAACTTCACAACTCCTACGCTCTCGATAAATAGTTCAGTTAGTATGGTTCTCAAGAAACTCTCAGCGGCAAACCTCCCTTAAATTCGAGTATATTGGTCCTTGCGGTGTCAGAACACTCTTCTTCAACCTTAAGCATCTTGCTTTAACGATGCCGAAATCGTAATTCTCAAAATCCCTAATCATCTTGGCTAATTCATCTCTTTTCCTGCCAGTTCTAACGCGGGCAATAGTTAAATGTGGGCTAAATCCCTTATCATCCGGTTTTAGGCCGAGCGCTTGGAGATTAGGTTCAAGTTGATAATATATATTTCTTAATTCATTCGCTCCTTTTCTTATACCAGCCCAAACAACGTTTATGTGCCTCATGTTTGGGAATACACCTAAACCCTTAATCTCAATATCGAATGGTGAGAAATTAACTTTATTCATCTCGCCATAAACTCCATCAATCATAAAGGATGGAATCTCCCCTAGAAATCTAACTGTTATGTGAATGTTTTCCGGCTTAACTAGCTTAAGATCCGCTCCAGTTTCAAGAAGGACCGACTGAATTCTTTCTAAATTCTTAATAACATTACTATCATCGATATCAAAGGCAATAAAGCTGCGAACCAACTCCAAACCTAATTAACCTCCAAACTAAATCTGTTAAATAGCGGCTGAGAGATAAATCTGTTTTCTCTTTTTCATAAGATGTTTTAGATAATCTTTGTATCCTCTTAAGTTTTAAATAACCTTCGCGAAATATGGGAAATAAAGTGGTGTTTAAGGGTGTCCTCTGCGCAGAGACCACTTATTGTTATAGGTATAACTGGAATGCCTGGTGCCGGAAAGGATACCGTTAAAGAGATTGTGCGTGAGTATGGTTTCCCGGTTGTGGTTATGGGTGACGAAATTAGGGATGAGGCCGCCCGGAGAAAGATCGAACCTACGCCTGAAAATTTGGGTAAAATCATGTTGCAGATTAGGGCTGAAGAGGGCCCTGAGGTTTTAGCTAAGAGGTGTATACCGAAAATTAGGGCTTTGGGCGCGCAAGTTGTTGTGGTTGATGGATTGCGTAGTCCACATGAGGTTAGAGAGTTTAAGAAGGAGTTCTCGAGGTTTAAGGTTATAGCCATACATGCTTCACCCAAAACAAGGTTTAAGCGTTTACTTAGAAGGGGTAGAAGTGATGATCCAAAAGACTGGGAGACATTTTATATGCGTGACCAGAGAGAGTTAAGCGTTGGTATAGGTGAAGTAATAGCTACAGCTGACTACATGATTGTTAATGAAGGTCCAATGGAGCGCTTAAAGCTGGAGATTAAGCGAACTATAAAAAGAGTGATAGAAGATGAGTAAGATGGGTGTCAATGTAGAGGTTAGGGTCGAAGTGGAGGTTAATCCAACTGAAGATGTGGATAAAGTTAGAGTTGCAGTTCAAAAGGTTCTCGGAGATATAAGCCTAGAGCTCGTTGAGGAGGGCGAATATAAGAAACTCGTGGGAAGAGCTGAGGGATTAGGGGCTCTAGCAAAATTTCACGATCTTCTCAGGAGAGAGCGCATACTGGACGCCGCGAGAACGGTTCTTATAAGGGGGGTTCAAGAGAAAAAGATAACCTTCTATCTTAACAAACAGGTTGCATATGTTGGGCATATATCATTCTCACAACCATATGGTGAATCGCCGCTTGGACCTATACGGGTTGAGATACAATGCGATGACACACAAAGCCTGATAGATTGGCTAACGCCAAAGACAGCAAGATAAGCGAAATGCCAAATTATGGGGAGCGCTCGGAAATATGCGACTGGGTTTATCAATGCTCTTCTGTCTCGGAGAACCCTTTTCAGCGGTTATAAAACTACTAAATAAGATTGACGTTGAGCATGTGGAGATCATCGATGAGGGTCCTCACGCGCTTAACAGTCGAAGAGTTAATGTGCTTAGGAGGGTCATTAGGGCAAGAGATTTACGCTTATCCGTTCACGCGCCGTTTGCTGACATAAATATCGCATCCACATCGCCAACTATAAAAAGCGCTATAATACGTCGGCTCAAGAAATCAATGAAATTATCAGCGCAATTAAGCCCTGAATGCTGGGTTTTTCACCCAGGTATACAAAGCGCTGTGAGCGATGCGATTCCCGGCCTTGACTGGAAAATTAATTTGAATTCCATTCGTGAACTTATTAGGGAGGCTGCGGAATACGATCTAAAAATAGCTATAGAAAATGTTCCAGATCCGTTTCCCTTTTTAATTAAGAGGTCAAAAGAGTTTGAGATGCTCTATAAGGATTTAGGCAAAGATGGCATAAACTTGGGCATAACATTTGATGTTGGGCACGCGAATATAAATGGTCAGGTAAACGAGTTTTTGGAAAAATTCCGCGAGAAGATAGTTCATGCTCATCTCCATGACAACAATGGAGATTTAGACGAACATCTTGGCCTAGGTCATGGAAACATAAACTGGCCTAGCGTGATAGAAACTCTAAAAAGAATAAACTATAGGGGTGCCCTCGTCATAGAATCAAAAAGCAGTGTTGCAGAGAGCATCCAAGTATTAAAGAATCTACTCAACAGATAGCATGCCATAGAAATAATCGACAGATAAATGTTTGCTATAAAAGCTTATATTATTCTTTAGGAAGTGGAATTTCGATTTTTTCTAAGTCACTTGGTATGTAAGTGTTCGGAAAGATTTTTCTAGCCTGCTCTAATAGGATTTTTGGTTCGCTATATCTTGCACTTACATGCACTAGAACCAGAAGCTTCACGTTCGCTTTTAAGGCTATTTGTGCCGCTTCGCTTGGTGTAGAATGGCCCTCTTCATTTGCTCTTTCAGCCAATTCATCATCTAATGTTGCTTCGTGAATTAAAACATCCGCATTTTTAGATAATTCAGCTATCCTGTTGGATGGTCTTGTGTCGCCA
Source organism: Bathyarchaeia archaeon (assembly GCA_038859955.1). Lineage (GTDB taxonomy): Archaea > Thermoproteota > Bathyarchaeia > Bathyarchaeales > DTEX01 > DTEX01. The sequence goes on from JAWCEH010000003.1 coordinate 71,885, forward strand.
GTGTAAACGATTTTTCTCCCAGGTCTAGATGGTCCAAGAACATCCGCCGGCCTAATGACCCTTCCATCAGGAAGCTTAATGTTCATCCCTCTTTGAAGCGTTGACCACAACGGTCCCCTTGGAACACCTAACGCTACAGCCTTATCCGGATAAAACCTGCCAGGCCTAGGTTTTTCAACTAATGCATACGCTAGTGACGGTATTGAATGCTCAGCCCAAACAGCCTGTATCTCGTAATCTCTATCCTGGTAAATTGTACCCTCCTGTTCTATTTCATGGATTTCTATTGGGAAACCTAGCCAAAATCTCACAGTTCTCATAATTGTATCCATGAAAACTTTCACTCCGCTTGGACCGAAAATTTTAAGCGGTTTATCCCTCCCGAGAAGAGACATCGTTTGGATCATTCCCGGTAAACCAAGTACGTGATCCCCATGCATATGCGTTATGAAAACCACCATTTTACGGTTAAGCCCGATTCCGGCTTTAATCATTTGTCTCTGCGTACCTTCACCGCAATCAAACATCAATACATCACCTTCACGTTGTATGACAATTGATGGAAGGGCTCTATCGTCTGTCGGTATACTCGCTGCTGTTCCTAGAAAGATAACTCTTAAACTCAATACTATTCATCCTCAGAACGTTTAAAGACGGCAATCTCGCGCGTAAGTCTTCTGTGTATGTAAATAAAGTGTGATTCAAGATGCTTAAATCCATATCTCCGGGCAATATCCCGGACTTTTATATCATTTGGCGCCGCAATACATATTATGCCTCCAATTTTAGTTAGATTTGCGGCGCTTAAGAAAAATTGCTCTATGAGATCTTTCGCTACAAAACCGTGCGTTGAGGCTGCGGTTCCATAGGGTGGATCCGTAACTATGCGATCAACCGTCCTCGGAGACAGTGGTATAAAACGGGCATCCGCAACAGCTAACCCCTCAGGTTCTATACCAAAAAACCTTAAATTTTTTAAGCTGCCTTCAACCATGCGTCTATCAACGTCAAAGCCTATAACCCGGCATCCTATTAAGCCAGCCTCAATCAATACGCTTCCGGTTCCACAAAAAGGATCTAAAAGTAGTTCACCCCTCCTCACTTGCGCTAAATTAACCATAAATCTTGCCATCTTAGCTGTAAGGGCAGCTGGATGAGAGAAGATTCTTCTTCTAGGGCCGCGTTCTATTAAATCTTTGCGTTTCACATCTACAAGTTTCAATCCAAAAAAGAACATTCCGTCGGTTAGCACACCTAAAAAGGTTTTATCTGGGTTCTTGAGGTTAACTCTTACGTTTCTGGTTTTTACGCTATTAAATATCTTTTCGCCAATTTTTCGCTCTAGCCTGAGACAACTAATATCTGGAGAAGTCCCCCTAATCCTTAAAACCCTAACAGCAAAGCTTTCTCCATAATCAATAAACCGTGTGAAATCTACTTTTTCAACATTAAGCAAGATTTCATCTAGTGTCGCGTTGCAACTAAAAATCTCTAGGCAACAATATTTTGCTAGGGCTGACCTGAACCTTATGGCCTCAGCACATTTAGCTTCAGCCTCAACTCTCAAGAGTTGAGTCAACTCGCCTAAAACCAGATACTCGTATCCCTCAGCGCTTAATATCGATTTGATCTCAGAAAAAGGAAGCGTTGGATTTTCGCCGGAAATTAAAAAGAATAATTTAGCCACACTAATGTTCCTCTTACCAAGGTCGCGAGCTGTAAGTTAAGCCCATGATTTATTGCGCTACTTTCCCGCCTCTTTTCTCTTATACTCTTCAAGAAGCTCCTTCGCCCTGTCCATTCTGATTTTGCGCTCCTCAACCATGCGCTCAGCTATTAAATCTATTAGATCACCAGTTGCTCCGGCCATTATCGCTATATTTCTTGCATGTAGCGACATATGTCCCCTCTGTATACCCTCATGTGCAAGCGCCCTTAAAGCAGCAAGATTTTGAACCAAGCCTACTGCTGCCATAACCTCACCTAATTCTCGAGCCGATTTAACGCCTAAAATCTTTAGGGCAATCTTGGCTATTGGGTGAACCCTCGTTGCCCCGCCAATTATGCCAACAGCCATGGGCATTTCTATCGAACCAACTAAATCGCCCTCTTCATTCTTCTCCCAAACTGAGAGGGGCATATAGCGGCCAGTTCTTGCAGCATACGCATGCGCACCAGCCTCAATAGCTCTATGATCATTACACGTTGCGAGGGCGACTGCAATTATGCCGTTTAATATACCCTTATTATGAGTTGCAGCCCTATACGGGTCGGCTGCCGCAAATGCGTAAGCTTCAAGTATACCGTCAACAACTTCTTCGCCGCCAACGGCATCTTTATCAACAATAGTCCATGCTCTAGCAAGCCTCTCTGTTGCAAGATTTGAGATTATTCTCAGAAAGACCCTGCCGCCGGTTATACGCTCTATTAACGGCGAAACAGCTTCACACATCGTGTTAACGGCATTTGCACCCATGGCGTCTCTACAGTCAACTAGAAGTTCAGTTATAACCATTGGACCCCTAATTGTCTCAATCACCTTAACCCTCAAGTCTTTGGCTCCACCACCAACCGAGACGAGCATTGGATCCTGCTCATTAGCTTTCTTTAGTATCTCCTCCTTTGCTTCTAATATCGCCATCCTAGCTCTATATGGATCCTTAACCCTGACGGTCTGCACTTGCCCAATCATTATTGGCTCCGTGCTGCTCGTGAATATTCCACCCTTACTTCTCGCCATTTTGGCACCGTAGCTTGCCGCTGCAACAACCGATGTCTCCTCGATAACCATTGGGATCATGTAGTCTTTACGGTTAATTAGAAAGTTCACGGCTATGCCCATGGGCATTGGGAAAGTTCCTATAACATTCTCTATCATGCGATCCGCTAAGTCTAGACTTAGCGCGCTTGAAGCCTTGAGCATATTGGTCTCTTCTTCAGTTAAATCTGCAAACTCTTTAACAATTTTAAGTCTCTCATCAACGCTCATCTTATAGAATCCTGAAATTGCTGACGTCTTCTCCAATCTTTATCACCCAAGCATATTCCACGCGATAAAATATGAATTTAACTAAAAGCAAAGTTAATTTTATTTTTGATATATCCATTGCGCTATATCAGTTTCTTCCACAATCCCCTTCTCTTTTAATCTTCTAAGTGCTTCTACTACCTCCCAGAGGTGGCAGTTAAGCCTTCTCCATATTGCGGATAACGGCATTGGTCCAGCCTCTCTTAGAAGTCTATAAATCTCGTCTTCAATCTCATTAAGAGGGCGTCGTTCAACAAGGTAGTGATGCGGGCCCTTAATAACCCACTCCTTATCCTCTAGGCTAATTTGAGTAGACATGAGATCACTTCATATAAATAACTACTCAGTTTCTTATTTCTTATAGCTTACTTATAGGATTGCTGTCTTTTATTGCTTTTCCTCACTTGTACTACCCTTATCCTCTTCTTCAGGTTTTGGTGGCAATGTTGGTGGAGTTGTAGCCATCGCCCATCCTATCCAGGCTATGACGAAGAGGAATAAATAAACAAATAATAGAACAGGAATGATTATAGCCCATTCACTAATATAGAATTTCCAGAGCTTAACGTCTGAAGGCGATAGAAATAGTGCCCAGAAGTATACTATCATCGCTGTAACACTTAGTATGATAAGCATAGTTCCCCACACTACATCACGCATAAGACTTCCCTCTCTTTTAAGGAGACTGCATGTTTACTTAAATTTTTTAGGGATTAACTCCTTTAAACAGTTTAAAGATGCAAAAAGATATAAACGCCGTTAGAATACCGAATTTTAAGGTTTAGTTTAGCGGGGTATCTTCATGAAAATTAGAAAGCTGCAGGGAATAGCCGTTGATGTTGAGCGAACTGGCGAATTTATAACAGATGAAGAAGGCGAGAGATGGGAGAAGTGCATCTTTACTGTTGAGCTGACGGGGTTCTCAAAGCGTACGCCAGAAGAAGTTTTACCGGAGAATTTGAGGGGAAAGCGTGTAAAACTTATTCGCTATTGCTTATACGATTGGCACTACAAGATCGGCGTGAGAAAGACTCTTGAACCTGAAGAAACTGAAGCCGTCCTCGCCGGTAAGCCAACGAGCACAGTTTTCTGGTAGAGATATCAAGGTGGCTGGGAATCAAGTATGCGTTTTTATTCCAAGACTCTCCTGGATGTTGAAAATGAAATCTATGTGGAAAAATGGAAGATAACGAGCGCCGAGTTCGGCGCTGGGAAAGAATGGTGTATAGAGAAACGTAGGCTCTACGGTGGGCCATCGGATGGCGTCGATATAATAACGGTTGATAATGGCAGATTATCATTCACTGTTGTGCCAACTAGGGGCATGAGCATCTGGCGGGGCTACTATCAAGGGATTTTCTTAGGATGGGTTTCGCCGGTAAAATATCTAGTTAATCCAAAATACGTTAATCTTGAAGAGCGTGAAGGTCTAGGCTGGCTTCGTGGCTTCAATGAATGGGTTGTTAGATGCGGCTTGGGGAACATTGGTGCACCAGGTATCGATGTAGTGAAAAATAATATGGGTCGTGATATTGAGGCCCTCTTAACTCTTCACGGAAGAATAGCGAACACACCTGCAAGTTTAGTCAAACTTAAGGTCGGGCTGGAGCCGCCGTTTGAGTTGGGTGTTGAGGGAACTGTTTACGAGAGCACCATGTTTGGCTCAAACCTTAAATTAACAACTTCAATAACAACTTTTCCCGGAGATAATAGCCTGAAAATTTCAGACACTATAGAGAACTTACGTGGGGTTAGTGATGAAATGCAGATTTTATACCACTGCAATTATGGTAAACCGTTCCTTGAAGAAGGCGCCCGCTTCTTAGCGCCCATTAAGAGATTGGCTCCAAGGGATAAAATAGCAATGTTAGATATAGATTCCTTCGATACGTTCGGTCCTCCTGAGAGTGGCTTTATTGAACGCGTTTATTTCATGGAGCTTTTAGGAGATGAGGAAGGATATAGCGAGGCTTTACTTGTAAATAAAAGCTTAGACAAGGCTGTTTCCCATAGGTTTCTAGTTAAGGAGCTTCCGTTCTTTACGCTTTGGAGGAACACAGCTGCTGAGGAAGATGGATATGTTGTTGGATTTGAGCCGGGCACAAGTTTTCCAAATATGAAGCGGTTTGAGAGGGAGCGTGGTAGGGTTATTAAACTCGGTCCTGGAGAAAAGTATCGATCTGAACTTATTATAACAGTTTACGCTGATAAAGATGATGTTGAAAAAGCAATTGATCGTATTAATAAGATAAAGGGCGGCTTTCAACCGATAATTTATAGAAAGCCAATAGAAGAGTTCTCGCCAACAACATAGCTGGCTTCTTCCATTAAATAGTGGAAGGACACTTAGGAATGGCTTTTTCTAGATTGTTGCTGTTGCCATTTTTAATTTAAATCAAAAATAGATTTATGCTTGCAAGAAATCTTTAACTTAAAAATGAGAAATTTATTTTCTGGGTGGCTTGTTCGATGGATGATAAAATCAGAGTTGGTATAGGCGGTCTTGGGAGAAGTGGCTGGAATATTCATGCGGAGATCTTTGAGGCGTTATCTGATAAATATCAAGTTATAGCTGTATCGGACCCGATTGAAGAGAGGAGACGCGAGGCTGTTGCAAGATTCGGATGCAAATCTTATCCAGAATTTGAGCATCTAATTAAGGACGAAGAAATTGATCTCGTGGTTGTTGCAACGCCAAGTCATCTTCATGCATCGCACACTATAATGGCTTTAGAATCTGGCAAAAACGTGGTTTGCGAGAAGCCTATGGCTACAAGTCTCTCTGAGGCTGATAGGATGATAGAGGCTTCTGAGCGAACCGGAAATATTTTAGTAATATTTCAAAATAGTTTATTTGCCCCGGATTACTTAAAGGTTAAAGAAGTTATTCTGTCGGGTAAGCTTGGACGCATAATTCTAGTCAAAATCTATAATCATACATTTAGTAGACGATGGGACTGGCAAACTTTAAGAAAGTTCGGTGGGGGAGAACTGAGAAATAACGGTGTACATCTCATAGCTCAAGCTCTTGAGATAATTGGCGATAAAGAACCTGAGGTTTTCTGCGATCTCCAAAGAGCATTAACTTTAGGCGACGCTGAAGATCACGTAAAGATACTCTTAAAGGCGCCAAATTCGCCCCTAATAGATATTGAGATGACAAGGGCGTGCGCCTACCCGCAGGATAAATGGCTTGTGATGGGAACAAGGGGAGGATTAGCAGGAACATCCAGTTCACTAAAGTGGAAATACTTTAACCCCGAGACTCTTCCGCCAAGAGAACTCGAAGTTGAACCTACACCGGACCGTAGCTACAACTTTGAGAGTATTCCATGGTTTGAGGAGGAATGGCGTTTAAGTGAGCCTTATCAATCAAGTGGTATACTCTTCTACAAGGAGTTATATAAGACGTTACGATATGGGGCACCCCCACCAGTTCCACTTAATCTCGCGCGTAAGATCATGTGGGTTGTAGAGAAATGCTTTGAGATCAGTAAGTTAGCGTGCTGAGGTTATGTTCAAAATTAAATAGATGTTTATTCAATCATCTAATACAATAAAATATACTATGCTCATGTAAATAACGCCCATTTTTTTATTCGCTTTTATACTTAAAAAACAATAAGAGTCTTCTCGGTATGCTCATCAGTCTATTAGTTTTATATATGCTTTGATATTCTGGGCGTATTAGCTAGTTTAAACTCTTGATTGAATCAGCCATTTATCTAGCGTTAGATGGTGGAGTGTATGTCATCAAAGTTTACTAAGAGATGGGAGGAAGGCGAATTAAGCGGGCTTAAGGCTGCTTTAAGGCCATCTGAACCCTTGAAGACTAAGATTGAATTAGCCATTAGACGCGTTGAGGCCCAAATACAATATATCGAGGGTACGCTAAGTCGCCTCAGCGAGAGAGACAAGTATTTATTCTCTAAGATAGTCGAGGCATACTCCAAGCATCAGATGCAGAGAGCTCGTGTTTTAGCAAATGAGCTCGCTGAGCTGAGGAAGATGGCTAACTTCATGATGAACGCTGAATTAGCATTGGAAAGAGTTGCACTAAGATTGAGGACGGTAACTCAGCTAGGTAATGTTGTATCAACGTTAGCTCCGGCTACGCAGGTTTTGCAGAGCGTTCGAACCGGGTTAAGCGGATTGTTGCCGAACGCTGAAAAAGAGCTCGGTCAAATTGGGTCGATGCTTAATGATTTAATCGTTGAAGCTGGTGAAGTTACTGGTGTGGCTCCGGACTTTGAGGTTGCCAGTGATGATGCGCAAAAGATCCTTAGTGAAGCAGCCTTGATAGCTGAGCAGCGAATGAAAGAGAAGTTCCCTGAGCTTCCATCTCTAAGATCAGCGGAGGAAACCGGTGAGGATTCAGGGTTCTCGGAGTGATTAAGGGAGGTGTATGTTTTTGGAGACTGATATTTTTCCATCCCTGATTGGTAGGAGTTTAAAGGATGAGAATGGTAGGGAAATAGGCAAGATAGTATCTTTCATAATTGGTTCTTTAGGCGAGGTTAAAGAGGTTTTAGTGGAAAATAAAAGCGAAGAGTTGATCAGGTTCCCGGCTGAAAGACTGAGGGTCAGTCAGGAAGAAGTCTTTTTAGTTTCTGAGATCGAGAGACGCGTTGAGAAGTTATGCGGGATTTTCCCGACGTTAGTGAGAAAGCGTGAAATTCTTGAATCTCTCTTCAAAAATAAGGAGATACTGCCTGAAATTTACGAGAGCTTAAGCGCCGACTTTGATAAATCCATAAATGAGATGAAAGTTGAAGCCCAAAATCTCTTAAGTGATATTGAACGTCAGATTCAATTTCAAGAGAATTCTATTAAAATGCTTCATCTCGCTAGGACATTCCTTGAGATGGAGCATGGAATAGGCAATGTGAAGGATGATGCCTTCCGACAATCCCTACTGTCAATTCTCAGGGAGATAAAATATGCTTCCTATAGAAAAATGAACCTTCTAAAGATTAAGGAGAAAGTCTCTAGCATAACCATTCAAACGAGCGTTGACTTGGCAGTAAGCGATTATGTAAGTCAAAAACCAGTTATAAATGTACGCATAACTAATGAATAGCCATGCGTTCTCTCAATAACGCGCGGGGTCTTTAATGATTAGAGATTTTCTTGGAAGGGCGAGAAAACCTTTGAATGAAACGCTTTTAGAGGCAATTAGTGAGCTGGGGAAGTATTACTCTAGGCTTGAGCTGGCTCATGCAAAGCTCTCTAGGAGAGATAAAGAGTTATTTGATGAATGCGCTTCATATTTAAGCAAAGGAATGAAGAATAAAGCGATAATATATGCTAATGAAATCGCGGAAATAAGGAAATTTATGTCTATTATAGAACGCGTACAATTGTCTATTGAAAAAGCCATAATAAGGCTTGAGACCTTTAAAGCCGTAACACCAACATTAGAGGATATTAAGGGTGTTTTCAGTGAAGTTAAAAGTGCGCTTGGAGATGTTGCAAAAGTTATGCCATCCCTAACACCGGAGCTGAATAATCTAATGAGCTCTATAAATGATCTAATAATGACAACGGAGATGAATTTAGCGCCACCTGAACCCATAGTTGTTAAGGATGAGGCTACTGAGGCAATACTTAAAGAAGCATCGGACTTCCTTAAGCAGGAGATTGAGAGGAGAATTCCCGAGCCTCCTGCTGAGCTCCATATTCCTGAGCCAGCTAAGGCAGTGGCAATTAAACCTCGCATTGCCTTAACAATTGACGGCTCAGAAGTTTATGTTGGCGCAGACGGCTCAATAATTGATGAGAGGAGTAGTTCAACAAACGCTTTAGCAGAAGAGTTAATTCTAGATTACATTGAACGAAATAGCGGCGAAATGAATATCTCGAAATGTGCTAGAGAGCTAAATATGTCTCCAAGCAAGGTTATGGAGATTCTTGAATCTCTAAGTAAGAAAGGGAAGATAAGAATTGAGTAGGTGTTGGGGAGGTTATGAGCGCCGCTCAAGAGTTAGAGCAGCTGGCGCTGAGATATGCGGAGCAAGCTGTAACATTGGATCGCCAAGGAAAAAAGGAGATGGCGATTGAAGCTTACCAGAAGGCTATAGACAGCCTACTCAAAATTGTTAGAATAAACCCAAACTATGAACTTAATAGAATATATTTGCAGAGGGCTGAAGCATACAAAAATAGAGTTGCGGCGCTCAAATCCTCCCTATACCTAAGCCCGGCAACCGCTGAAGACACAAGCGATGCAAGAACACCATTTGAAGATTTAATAATGAAGGAGCCGCCGAGCGTCACCTGGGATGACATAGTTGGGCTTGAGGACGCTAAGAGGGCGATTAGAGAGGCTATAGTCTATCCATCGCTTAGACCTGATCTCTTCCCCTTAGGTTGGCCTAGGGGAATCTTACTCTTCGGACCGCCGGGTTGCGGAAAGACTCTTCTCGCCGCCGCTGTTTCAAATGAGATTAAGGCTAAGTTTATACCTGTTGATGCCGCGTCAATAATGTCTAAGTGGCTTGGTGAAGCCGAACAGAACGTTGCTAAATTATTTAATTTGGCTAGGAAAGAGGCTAGAAATTCGCCGGTAATAATCTTTATCGACGAGCTTGATTCATTGATGGGTGTAAGACGATTTGAAGTTGGCGGCGAAACGAGGGTTAGAAACCAGTTTCTTAAGGAAATGGACGGCATAATAGACAAGAAGAATCCAGTGAGAGTTTACGTTGTCGGCGCAACAAATAAGCCCTGGGATCTAGACCAACCGTTCATAAGAAGATTCCAAAAGAGGATTTATGTTCCCCCACCAAATTACAATCAGCGTCTAGAAACCTTCAAATTATATACAAAACCCCTTAAGCTGGCGTCAGACGTAAATTTGGATGAGCTAGCTAGGCTGACGGAGGGGTTCTCTGGAAGCGACATAATGGACGTTTGCCAATCAGTTCAACTTAAAGTTAATAGCGAAATATTTGAGAAGTACACAGACTACACTAAAGCCGAACCTAGACCGATCACAATGCGTGACTTCCTTGATGTTCTGGAAAAGAGAAAGCCAAGTATCTCAAAGGAATCACTAATACAATACGAAAAATGGTTCAATGAATTTAAGGCTCTATAGCGCACAGAATAAATAATTATTTCCGTTCTCGCTGAAATATTAAGCGTTAAGGTTATTACCGGGTTTAATACCTAAAAATTCTTGTCATATGCGAAGCCCGGTGGTGTAGCGGACAAGCATAGCGGGCTTTGGACCCGCTGACGAGAGTTCGAATCTCTCCCGGGCTACCAACCAACTTAACGTGGTTATATAATTCATGTATTCCCTGTTTGATTAACGCTTAATTTACTGGTTCTTCTCCCATTATGCGTGGAGTATTTTAACCTTCATTCTGTTATTCAGGACACTGGCAGGGAATTGTAGGAGCAGTAGAAGAGGTCGAGTCTATATGTTAACAACTTCTAAAAGAGTGTGGCTTCAAATAGACCTTGACTTTTCAAGCGAAACTGCTGTTGATCTTCTACATCTTAGTCCGGTTCTAGCTTCATCCACTCAATTTACATTCATTTGGGCAAAGGAGAGTTTCTTTCGCCATAGCCATTCAGTATGGCATCAGATTCTCATATCTTGCTCAATCTATGAAAGAATATGTTAACTAAGTCTCAAGCGTGCTTAAAGTTCTAGTAGGCGATAAAGTTCAAAGTCTAGATGAAGTTGTAAAATGCAATTTTGGCGAGGATAGAGGTGCGGTGCTTAACCTGACTTTCACCTGTTAGATACCGAAGCTTCCTTGCCGATAAGCGCCCTTGCTTTCACAATTCGTATACAACATGCCAATAGAATTCTCTTCCACTCCTCTAAATGATTATAACTTCATAAACTGGGAAAATGTTAAGCCCTAAATTTTGGGCTAACAACACCTCAACGAAAAGACTAAAATAGGGAAGATGAAAATCTCCTTGTGAACATAAAGCATTAGGAAGGAGAAAAGCTGAATGAGTTACGATGTTTTAAGTGCTTTGAGAGATGCATTAGTAGAGATGGATATGGTCAGAGTGAATGATCTAGTGAAGGCAGCTCTCTCTTCAGGTTTTGATCCCATGAAAATTGTTGAGGCGTTGCGTTCTGGGATGGATGAGGTTGGGAGGCGGTTTGAGAGCGGCGAGTACTTTATTTCCGAGTTAGTTATGTCTGGGGAGATTATGAAGAGGGTTTTGGAGATTTTGAAACCTCACTTGGAAGCTGGGTCTGGAAGTAAAGGTAAAATTGTATTGGGGACTATAATTGGCGATCTACATGATATTGGTAAGGAGATTATTAAGACTTTGCTTATTTCAGCAGGCTTCGATGTATGCGATTTGGGTGTGGATGTGCCCCCGGAGAAGTTTGTTGAGAAGGCTAAGGAAATGGGAGCAAAAATTATCGGTATCTCGGCTCTGCTCTCAACATCAATAGTTAATACTGCTGAGGTCGTGAAAAAATTGAGAGAAGAGGGGCTGCGCGATAAAGTTAGGGTAATTGTTGGCGGAGCAGCGGCTAGACCATGGATGATTGAAGAGTATGGTTTGGATGCAGCTGTAAATGATGCTGTTAAAGGATTAGAGATAATTAAGAGGTGGGCGAAGGAGGATGAACCCGCGCGAGAGGGTTCTTAAGGCGCTGGAGCATGAGGAGCCGGATAGGGTTCCCCTTGATGAGACGATTGACTGGGCTCATCTCCACCCATGGGTATATGCCGCAAACTATTTGGGAGCTAAAACCTATGAGGAGCTGCGAAGAAAGCTTGGCATTGACCTAAGAAGGGTCGGCTGGTCAATGCAGGAAGAACTTAAATTGCCTCCAGCTCAAAAGCCGGGTTCAGTCTTTGAGGATGAGTGGGGGGTTAAGTATGAGATTACCGCTGATGGAGTGCACACGCGTATTGTTTATCATCCCCTCCAGCATATTCCGCTCAGCAGTTTTGAGTTTCCAAGTTTTGATAGGGTTTTCGATAGAGCTGCGGATTTTGTGAGGATGTGGAGGGGGGAATACTTTGTTCAGGGCGTTATGTACTGTACGTTTTTTGAGATAGCTCGTTCATTGAGGGGCTTTAACAAGTTCCTTGTGGACCTTTATGAGAATCCGGGTTTTGTTAATGAGTTGCTTGATCGACTTCTTAAATATCGGCTTGAAATGGGTAAGCGCTTCATTGAGCTCGGCGTTGACTGCATACAATTGGGAGATGACTTCGGTGCGCAGACTAGTATGATTATTCACCCAAATCTATGGAGGAAATACTTTAAGCCCAGAATGAAGACTTTAATAGATGAGCTGAAGAAGCATGGAGACGTCTACATATGGTATCATAGCGACGGCAACATTGAACCCATAATACCAGACTTAATAGAAATTGGCGTAAACATATTGAACCCAATTCAACCAGACTGCATGGATCCAGCCAAAATTAAAGAGAAGTATGGTGATAAAATAACTCTGCATGGAACTGTATCAGTTCAAGAAACAATGCAATTTGGATCCGAGGAAGATGTTAAATCTGAGGTTATAAAGAGGATTAAAACCTGTGGATACGGAGGCGGATTAATAATTGCGCCAGCACATGGGCTACAGCCATCCACACCATTCAGAAATATCATCGCCCTTTATGAAACAGCTAAAAAACACGGTAGATACCCTTTAACAAAGTGATGCTGAATGGAGTGGCGAGAGAGGTTCCTGAGAATACTTGAGCATGAGGAGCCAGATAAGCTTCCATTGGATATTTGGGTCTCACCAGCATTTACAGTTAAACTCCGCAGTCAACTGAGAAAAGAAGATTTAGCCAAATTCTCCCCCGACCTATGGCTGGGTATCCGAAGCGTCGGGCCAAGCGTTTCGGAGGATTTCGCTCGTAGAGGTGTAACCTATGAGCCATTCATCCATTACGGCATCGGGGTTTGGGTTGAGCCAGGCGTTATGGAGGATGAGTGGGGAGTAAAGCGCCGTTTAACTGATGCAGGAACAGAGAGCCGCATAATATACCATCCTCTGGAAAGAGCTGATGAAGACTTTCTAGACAAATATCCATTTCCAGACCCAGATGCACCAGGCAGATTCAAGATAACTAAAGAGGATGTTGAAAAAATGAAGGATGCGGGATACTGGGTTGTCGGCGGCTTTGGAACAGACACATTCTGGTGCCAAGCATGGTATCTTAGAGGCTTCAAGCAGCTCACGATCGACCTGTATGTTAACCCAAAGTTTGTTGATAAGCTCATGTCTAAACTGCTCGAGTACTATGTGGGGGTTGGTAGGAAGCTAGTTGAACTTGGAGTGGACCAAGTGAATATGTATGACGATATTGCCGCCCAAACTGGAATGATCATAGCGCCTAAATTATGGCGCAGGTTCCTTAAACCATACTATAAAAGACTGGTGGATACACTGAGAGTGGGAATAAAGTACATCTACTACCATTCTGATGGAGATCTCCGGTCTATAATACCAGACTTGATGGAAATCGGCGTGAATATTCTAAACCCGGTTCAACCTGACTGCATGAACCTAGCCGAGCTGAAAATGGAGTATGGAGATAAGATAACATTATGGGGAGGCTTATCTGTACAGGAAACATTACCCCACGGAACACCCACAGAGGTTAAAGAGGAGGTTAAGAGGACAATAGAGATATGCGCTCCTGGAGGCGGCTTCGTGCTCGGCACCTCCAACAATATTATGCAAGACACGCCCATAGAGAACTTTCTCGCCATGTACGAAGCAGCCAAAAAATACGGCAAATACCCACTGAAAAGGTGAGTTCTTTTATCCCCATAAGCGAGACATCAACACATAGTATACCACGTAAAAAAGAAGTAAAGTTAATTCACCTATTTTCCCAGAATTTTCCTTCTTACTCCATAGAGTAACCTTTTCTTGAACTAATGTGAAGCGTGATTTTCCTCTCTTATGTGCCCAAACGTTAAGCGTCTTCTCTTTCACTCTTCATTGAAATTGGTTTAAAGTAGTTCTCTCCATAAACTGTTTATGACAAAGCATCAATTATCATTTGGCAAAACTCAGGTAGATCGTCCGGCACTCTACCAGTTATTATGTTGCCATCTTTAACGGCGGGCTCATTTACGAAGATGGCTCCGGCGTTAACTAAATCATCTCTGACTGCAACGTAGCTAGTTACCCTTCTACCCTTTACAAGTCCGGCTGATATTAAAACTTGAGGTCCATGACATATTGCAGCTATAATTTTGCCACGTTCATGCGCTTTTCTAACGAGTTCTAAAACTTCAGGCATTATCCTTAAAGCGTCTGGGGAAAAGCCGCCTGGAAAAATTAAGGCGTCGAAATCCTCCAATTCGATCTGGTCTATTCTTCTTACAGCGTATCTGCCTCCTTCCTCAAAGACTTCGAGAGGTATAGGTGTTCCATATCGTCCGGTTACAGGTTTACCTTTAACAGACGGTCTTGGGTGAAGCCCTACTTCAACTGGAATCACGACTACTTCAGCCCCTTCCTCACTGAGCCTTAGGAATGGATATAGAAGCTCCACGTCTTCAAATTCATGGGCAACTATTATGGCAACCCTACGGTTTTCAAGCCTACGTTTAGGTCCAACCCGTTTAACATATTTAGGCATAATTTAAAATTTGTTTTGGTAAAATATAAGTTTCATCCTTGTTAGGGGTTTCTTATGGGTTGCGGCATGAGTTCTTGGGAGAGGGTTGTAAGGGCTATGGAAATTTCAACTCCAGATAAGGTTCCGCTCTACGAAATGCATATTCCACCCATAATAGCTTCAAGCATACTTAGAAAACCCGTAAACTCAATATTACTTCATAACCCCGATGTAGTTTACCATTTAATGAGCATGGAAAGCCTAGACTTGGATAAAATAAATAGACATATAGCTAAAGAGCTTATACAGCTTCATGAGAACACGGAAATAGATTGGATAAGAGTGGTTCCGGCTTATACGGCTAAGCCTAAAGATTTGAGGAAAATTGATGAACATATATGGATTATTAGTGGTAAAAGGTATAAGTGGTCCGGCTGCTCCCTCTGGAACATGGATGAAGAAGCCATCTATGACCCAGACGTTATTCTTGAACAATGCAAAAACTCCGGCGTTAAAGTAGATACTAAAATCTTCGATATTCTAAGATATCTCGTTAAACAGGTTAAAGGAAAATTCTTTCTGTCATTTGATGCTGACGGATCTTGGGGGCCCATCGTCTCAAACCCAAATCTACTTAGGCATGTGCTGGTTTGGATGTATAAGCGCCCGGACGTCGTAAAAGCCATCATAGACTTTAACACTAAATATGCTTTAGAAGTAGGTGCCTGGGCTATTGATGAGGGTGCGGATGCTATACAAATGTGCGTAGATTATGGTAATAAACGTGGACCATGGTTTTCTCCAGAAATGTTTAGGAAATTTGTAAAACCCGCGCTTAAAAAGCAGTGTGACGCTTTTAAGCGTAGAGGTGCCTTTGCGGTTCTACACTCAGACGGTAACATAACCCCCATACTTTCAGATGTGGTCGAGGCTGGAATTAACGCGTATCAGGGTATAGACGTGATCGCTGGTATGAGTTTGAGATATGTTAAAGAGAATTACGGCGAAAAGATATGCTTAGTAGGGAATGTTGATCCCAGAATACTTGAGTTCGGTAAGCCGGAAGACGTTGCTACTGAGGTTGAAAGATGTTTACTTGAGGGTGGCCTCAAAGGATACGTTTTATCTGCTTCAGCGAATATATCTGCCAATACTAACGCGGATAACTTTTTATACATGATTGAATACGCTAAGAAGCGCGGGGTCTACGCAGATGGAATAACCTTTTTAAGGTTTAAGAATTAATATGATTATATGAGCGTTATAAAGCAAATCCTATACTTTAAAGAACCCGGACCGGAAAATACGGATGCCGTTTTAGAAGTTGTCCTTAGAAGAATTAAAGAAGGCGATATCAAGACGGTTGTTGTCGCAAGTACATCTGGCGAAACTGGTGCTAAATTTGCTAAATCCCTTAAGGGAGTATGTAACGTTATAGTTGTTTCTCATGAAGAAATGAGGCGAGAGTTTAAAGAGGAAATCCTAAAGTTTGGCGGAAAACCTTTAGATAAAACGCATCTTCCTCTCCATGCGCGCGGAATGGACGCCGTAAGGAATAGCTTCTACACTCTAGGGCAGGGCTTTAAGGTCTGCGTAGAAGTTGTGTTGATAGCTTCAGACCTAGAGGCATTGAATGCCGGAGAAGACGTTATAGCGGTTGCTGGGACAGATAGAGGTTCAGACACGGCTATAGTGGCTAAAGCATGCAAAACCAGTGACATATTTAGTAAGGATAAGTCAAAGAGGCTTGAAATCAGAGAAATATTAGCTATGCCCCTTAAGAAAATGTGGTGGTGAAGGCTCAAGCTCGCTAGAACTAGAAATGCCCATTCACGTGACTTTCAAAAAACTCGAGTATGGTACTTTACACCTTAAAAAATTCAAGGTAAATTATATTGAAAAACATTGGTTGAATTTTTAATTAATTTTTGTTTTAGAAAATAATATTTTTATTCAATTATAATTCCTTATTTTCTCACTAATATGAACCTACCCCTCCCCTAGTAAGGTAATCTAGGCAAACGGGTTTAGGTATAAATATAATGAGCATTTTCAGCCATTATAATATGAGTTTCCAAAATAATTCTTTCAATTCCATCATAGGGATACTATAAGGTTTTATTCAAGCTTAACATTAAAGTGCGATTTTTTACTATACACCCTTGGAATCTTAAGTTGCTATGGAATGTTTATTCCCGCCCGATTATTGACTCTTTTCCAATTATATCCATATATAATGGGTAATTTACCAAGCTTTATCTTTTCATCCCATTTATTTGCGAGATTTTCCTCCTCCTTGAAGGCTGATTCCGTAAGCCTATATAGGGTCTTTAGTTCTCCGCTGTTGATCAGCCTATTAGCTTCCATAATAATCTTATCTTGTAGCGCATCCCTCTCCCTTGAATATTCCGCTATATAAACTCGGTAACATGTTTGAAACCTCCTATGGAACCTTTCTATCCTCCACCAATATGATTTCGAACTATACTTGTTAGTTGGCTTCTCACCAAGATCCGGTAGCCCAGCATCAAAATGAAAGGGCTTAAATATGCTTAGACAAGGGTTTGAGACCCCTGTAAACCAGTGTATATGTTTCTTTCCAAAGAGCATTGATATTTGTGAGCTAGCTGTTTGAGAGGGCCTAGTTAGGCCACCATAGTGCATACATACGTCTCTCATAGAGCCTCTCTCTGGCCTATAAGGTGAATTCTCATGAGACCTAAGGATCCTAATAATATCCTCCAAGGTTATTTCCCCTTCCTTGTCCTTCAGCTCCTTAAGCGTGTAGGCTCTTCGCTCCTTACCATGCGCGAAATACGTGTAGAACCTATCTGAGTAGCATTTGGCGAAATTGAAGTCCCCCTCGCTCTTACACCACTCCATTTCCACAGCGTGCTCTACAAGATTTTTTGAGGATGAGTCCCAGTCGTTTTCTATTGTGAGGGCGTTTGAGATGCTGTAGACACCTCTGATTCTCTTCCAAGCCCAATATTTTCCAGCGGTCTCTAAAACGTAGGCTTCATTCGGGTCGCATATTACGAAGGAATTATGATATATTTGTTCATGCTCATAGCTTCCGCTGCCGCCCTGCCCAAACTCCTTAATAACGGAAATTATAAAATCTAATGCTTCCTTCGATGTTACCGTTCTTTCAAGCGCTAATCTTATCAAATCCATCCCAAGTATTCCAGTCTTCTGGCGAGGTTCTCTTGTAAAGACGGCCGTATTACCTATTGCTAGGCCGAATTCGTTCACACCCATTTCAGCGCCCCAGATCCACCATGGACGCGAAATAGCTATCGCGTATGTTCTCTTTACCTGGGGAAAATCCACGTATGTTAGTCGAACCTTATCTTCGGTGTGCTCCATTCTAGGTAAATATTCAAGTATCTGGGCTTCATTTGGATCTCTATCACTGTTTTTGGCGAAGATCATGCATCCATTCTTAGTAGTCTCTGGCGTAGCAACGAGAATATCGCACATTAATTCTCAGATGTGTGGCTAAACGATATAAGTTTATTGTCTCTTCAGTTCTTCATCCTCAAGTTTCATCATCCTCTTCTTTCTGTGAAGTTCCTCCAACCTTTCCTTTACTAACCTTAATCTTTCACCTGATAGTGGATATTTAATGAATACTAGAATTCCGAGGATTAGTGAAGATACTGGTATAAGTGATACTAGAAGTCTTATTCCCAGCACCGCCATTGGGGGTTGCGGTATTAAATCGGGGATATATCCAAAATACGTTAGAACTGCACCAACAATTATTGCCTCGAGAACTATTGCAGATCTCATGAAGAGTGCCCTTATGCCATAATACATGCCCTCTCTTCTCTTACCGGTATTAAGCTCATCTTCATCGACTATTTCGGCTAAGATTATCTCCGACACAAGAAGGTTCCCAGCTAAGCCAATCCCAATAAACACGGCTATGATGAGCCCGGTTATAAAATTGTATGCAAACGCTAGAGGTATTAAGGCTAGAGACAGCGCCATCATGGAGAGTGTGAAGGCCTTCTTAGTGCCCCCTGAAACAGTTATTTTACTCCATAGGGCCAGTGCTGGCAGAACAGACAGGAAAGCTGCTAAAAGAAATATCGATGTCTGCACATTGTCAAGCTCAAGAACATACTTCGCATAGAACGGTGTAACTGATGTTAAAACAATGAGTGAAAACTGCAGTAGAAAGAATGGCATAACGTAGAGTAGGAAGGTTTTATTGGCTAAAGTTGATTTAACAGCTTCTTTTAAAGGTAGGGCTTCCTCACTAGCAAACTCCGGTCTCTCCCTACTGCCAAAGAGCGAAACTATCAGCGTTAAAAGGGTTAATATTCCAATTATTATTCCAAGCCACTGCCAGCCCAGCATGCCATATATGAGCGGAGGCAGGGCCATGCCGGCTATGAGCCCAATTACGCCGAAGATCTGCACGTAATTCTCAGCCTCAGCCCTTTCAGTCAGCTCCAGATACATCTCTGGGAAGAGAGCTATCCAGTTTATAATGGTAAAAGTGTAAATCGTGTCAAAGAGTAGAATTGTCAGCGTGAAATAGAGGAATAGTCCAACATCACTAGATAATACTCCGAAAGCTGATGGTATCCAAACAAGTAGATAGGAGATTGCTAAAGGAGGCGCTCCAAAGGCTATATACGGTATTCTTCTACCCCACCTCGTCCTTGTTCTATCAGAAATATATCCCGCGATAGGGTCATTTATCGCATTCCATAAGCCATAAATGCTCCATCCTAATGATGCAAACTGCACATTCAATCTGAGAACATCAACGTAGAAGAAGAACACAAAGGTCACGAAAGACTGATAGGAAACTTGGGCCGCAAAATATCCGACGCCGTACAACACTTTGTGTATCCTTTTACTCGCCCATGAATCTAAGCTCATTATCTCACGCTTCTGGGTACCTATCTATTCTCATTTATCCACCAAATTAGACGCATTCTCAAATGCCGGAATACTATATTCACTTAAATTTAAATCTTGAGGGAATGATACTATAACAAACATTTAGGTGAGAAATCTATGGCCTTAAAAAGATCCGAGAAGCCTGAGTCCACTTTTCTCCATTTCATTTACAGGGCAAATAAAACTAGAGAAATCTCGTTCCCAATTGGCGGGATTGGAACCGGCTGTATTGGATTAGCCGGGAATGGTAGATTAATAGACTGGGAGATCTTCAATAGGCCTAATAAAGGAAGCATTAACGGCGTCTCTCACTTCGCCATAAAGGCCGAGGCTAACGGAAAGTTGCTAGATGCTCGCGTTCTGAACGGTGATCTACCGCCTCCATATACGGGTGAGCTTAATAAGCCGATGTTCCAATCATTCGGTTTCGGTCCGCCCATAGGTTATATGGCGGGTTTACCGCACTTTAGAGACTTCGAGTTTGAAGGCACGTATCCAATTGCTAAAATAAGGTTTTCAGATGAAAAGTTTCCTGGAAAGGTTCAGATGATAGCGTTCAACCCATTTATTCCGCTAAATGATTTAGACTCAAGTATACCAGCCGCTTTCTTCGAAATAGACATCGAGAATACGAGCGAGAATGATATCGTATACTCCGTATGCCTTGTTGTCCAGAATCCACTGCCAGCTGGGACGACGGTTAACGTTTACGGAGAAAGGGAAGGAATGCGCTTCATAAAAATGTCATCAACAAAGATTAAGGAAGACGACCTGGAGTTTGGAGACTTAACTATAGCGACCGATGCTTCAGATGTTAGCTATCAAGAGTATGGGTTCAGGGGAACATGGTTCGATGGACTCTATATTTATTGGAGGGATTTCACCTCACCCGGAAAATTTAGAAATCGTAGGTACCCTCAGCCTCAGGAAGGAATAAGAGACCACGCGATCCTTGCAGTGCACTTAAGCGTCAAGCCTGGAGAAACCGGACGGGCTAAGTTTATAATATCATGGAATTTCCCAAACTGCTACAACTACTGGAATCCGGAAAAAACCGAGAGACCAACCGTATGGAAGAATTATTACGCCAAGATCTTTAAGGACTCAGTTGAAACAGCCTCTTACTGTTTAAAGAATTGGGACAGCCTCTATGAAGAGACCGTTGATTTCAGAGACAGCCTATTTACTTCAACATTACCACCCTTCGTGATAGATGCCGTCTCAGCGAATATCTCGATTCTCAAGTCGCCTACAGTTCTACGTTTAGAAAACGGCTCACTCTATGGATTTGAGGGTTGCCACCCAAACTCTGGCTGCTGCGAGGGAAGCTGCATGCATGTATGGAACTACGCATATACGCCTTTATTCCTCTTTCCGAAACTTGACCGGTCAATGTGGGACTTACACTACAAGTATGACCAACGTGAGGATGGGCGCATAAGCTTCAGGCTCCAGTTACCTCTAGGCAGAGATCAATGGAGCTTTCCGCATGCAGCCGTAGATGGACAATTCGGGAGCGCAATTAGAGCTTACGCCTATTGGAAGTTCACTGGAGATGACGAATGGCTTAAATCAAATTGGCAATCGATAAAGAAGTCGATTGAATATGCGTGGGCTGAAACCAATGAGGATAAATGGGACCTTGATAAAGACGGCGTCCTAGAGGGTCGACAGCACAATACACTTGATATGGAGCTTTTCGGTCCAAACTCTTGGTTAACTGGTCTATATCTAGCAGCCTTAAAAGCCGGGGGTGAGATAGCTGAGTATTTAGGCGAGATGGAGAAGGCTAAGGAGTATAAAGAGATTTTTAATAAGGGTAAACGCTGGGTTGAGGATAATCTGTTCAATGGTGAATACTTCCATCAACTTATTAATTTAAAGGATAAATCGATTCTCGAAAAATATAGTGCCACCGACCCAAGAGTTGTAAGCGTTTACTGGGACGACGAGCATGAGGAAATAAAATATCAGATCGGTGAAGGATGCGGGATTGATCAAGTATTAGCTCAGTGGCATGCAAACTTATGCAACCTGGGTAAAATATTTGATAAGGAGAAGGTTAAGACCGCGCTGAAGTCGATCTATAAGTATAATTTTAAGAGGAGTGTGCGCGACTTCTTCAATCCATGTAGAATCTTCAGCCTGAATGATGAAGCAGGAACAATTATTTGCAGTTGGCCTGAAGGGAAACCTAAACCTATTATACCGGTTCCATATGCTGAGGAAACATGGTGCGGAACAGAGTACGCTGTTGCGTCGCATATGATCCAAGAGGGGTTAATTGATGAGGGACTGGAGATAGTTAGAGCTGTTAGGGACAGATATGATGGGGAGAAGAGAAACCCGTGGAATGAGATAGAGTGCGGAAGTAATTACGCTCGCTCTATGTCTTCTTACGCGCTGTTGCTGGCGCTTAGCGGCTTTAAATTCGACATGGTAAGAGGCTGTATAGAGTTTAATCCGCCGAGGATTATCGATGGAATTTTCAGATGCTTCTGGTCGACTGGAACTGGCTGGGGGACATTTGAGATAAAGGTGAAGGAAATATCAATAGTAGTTAAGTATGGAAGTCTCAAAATCAAAACACTTAATTTACCATTCTTAAGAGACAAGGAAGTTAGGGAAGTGAACGTTTCGGGTAAAAAGATTAGATGTGAAAAGGTGGAAGGCGAATTGCGCTTCACAGACCCTGTGGTCCTCAGAAAAGGGGATTACTTAATGATCCTAATATCAACTGCAGATTAAGTATAAATTAACAATAGACTGGCGATCAAGTTGCCAAAACTTTTTTGTCCGCGGCTAAGATATTCAATATCATGGTGGTTAATATGAATGTTGAGAAAATTGTCTCATACGCGCTTGAGAATGGTGAGGGAATTGTTAAACTGGCCCCTGCATGGGTTCCGAGGAGTTTCCTTTCGCCGGGTAAACGTCTCAAACTGGCCCCCGAAGACGTTTATGCTTTGGGTGCTGAGAGGGGTGGGATTGACGAGAGGTGGCTTGCATCGACAACTAAGGCTGATAATCCAGGGGCGCCTGAAGATGAGGGCTTAAGCTACATTATCATCCAAAACGGTTCAAGAATAGATAAAGTTCTCCTTAAGGATGCGATCGACGTTTTAGGTGAG
The DNA here is from genome assembly GCA_038859955.1 of Bathyarchaeia archaeon. Lineage (GTDB taxonomy): Archaea > Thermoproteota > Bathyarchaeia > Bathyarchaeales > DTEX01 > DTEX01. The sequence goes on from JAWCEH010000003.1 coordinate 94,549, forward strand.
AAGTTTCTTGGAAAAGATATTATGCGAAAGTATGGCGGATGGACTGTTTTAGCTAAATTCTTTGATAATTCATGCCCGATACCGCTACATCTACACCAGATGGAAGAGCATGCGCGAAGGGTTAATAGGCTTCCGAAACCAGAGGCCTACTATTTCCCACCTCAACTCAATGTTATTGAAGGAAAATTTCCATACACCTTCTTCGGTTTAGAGCCAGGCACGACAAAAGAGGATATTAAAAGGTGCCTAGAGAAATGGAGTATGGGCGATAATGGCATTTTGTATTTCTCTAGAGCCTACAAGCTTAAGCCTGGAACAGGGTGGTTTATCCCAGCTGGCATCCTTCACGCTCCGGGAACACTTGTAACGTACGAAGTGCAGAAAGCATCTGATGTTGCCGCTATATATCAATCTATGCTTGAGGATAAGCCCATATCGTGGGATCTTCTTGTAAAGGATGTTCCGAAAGAACATCACCAGGATCTGGACTATATCGTTGAGATGATAGACTGGAGCGAAAATCTAGATCCCGAGTTTAAGAGACACCATTATATCGAACCTATCCCCGCCATAGATCCAGAAGAATCTAGAAAAATGGGCTATGAAGAGAAATGGATAATATATGGATCAAATGAGTTCAGTGCAAAAGAGTTAACAATCTACCCAGGCAACCGTGTAAAGATACTTGATAGAACGGCATACGGGCTCATCGTTATACAGGGATACGGGAGAATAGGCAAATTTAAGGTTGAAGCACCAACAATGATAAGGTATGGTGACCTTACAAGCGACGAGCTATTTGTGACGGTTGAAGCGGCGAAAGATGGTGTGGAAATAGTTAACGAGAGTTCAAGCGAGAACTTAGTCATACTGAAGCATATGGGACCTGAAAATCCAGATGCACCAAAGAAACCCCGGTCCCTCCGAGATTAGATTGCTCGGAGAGAAGGGGTTAAACCCCTGCTTTTTTCATAATATTCTCTAAACTTCGCATTAGAGATATCTTATTCTCATCCTTTATTTCAACTCCAAGATTCTTATATCCCATTATTAATGCGCCTATAACGGGATAACTCACTGGAGGTGTAAAATTGGCGTTAGGCAATCGTTTTGAAACATACCCTTTAAAGTACTCCCACACTTTCGGCTCGGCTCTGAAGACTCCGCCTGACGTTCCAACAATTATGCGCTCATTTTTGGCGAAAAGCCTCCTTCCTAAGGCGACTGCAGCTTGACCTAACTCTTCACCAGATTTCCTCAATATTCTAATTGCTACTTTATCACCTCTCCTAGCGGCTGAAAAAACTATTTTGGATAGCGGGGCAATTCTAGTTGATGTAGCTTCTTGATAGATTTTTGGAACAATATCCTTAAAATCTTTCACTTTAAACTCTTCCGCAAACATATCTGTTAGAACAGTCTTTTTGCCCCTGCCGTCATATGCCTTTGCAGCCAAAGCCAATGCTTGCGTCGCTATATAAAATGCGCTTCCTTCATCGCCCATAAGCCAACCCCAGCCACCTGAGATCATACTCTCTCCTTTGTTATTCATGCCATAGGCTATGGAGCCAGTGCCAGAGACAACAACTATTCCTGGCTCACCATTTGTTGCCGCGTAAAAGGCGACGACAACGTCATTAACTATAACTCTTTTTTTGGCAACTTCCAAAGGAACCACTTGGCTTGAGATTATCTCATAATCATATAGAGTTGTTAAGCCACCGATTCCAAAGCATCCTATCTCAGAAATTTTATCCCTTAATTTTTCATCCTCTATACTCAGGTATGCTCGTTGAATCGCTAACTTAACATTTCTGTGAGCGCCCTCAATACCAATCACATTATAATTACATGGTCCAGCGGCTCCAACACCAATGACTTGAAACTCCTCATCTGAAATTGCGCATATGGTTTTTGTTGCCCCTCCATCGACACCTAAAATTAATTTTTCTGACATTTTTCCACTCTACAGGGCATTATACCAAAAAATATTTCGACTACGCAATAATTTATTTTTATTTTTTCTGCATAACTTAAACTAAGGTGGTAAAACCCATCATTCATAATGAGTTAGTTCTCTTTAAAATGAGCACAAAAATTCTCTTATACTTATATGTACCATTCATAGAAAAGTGGAATGAATTTTCCCATCCATGTATACTTCTACAACATCTAATTTCTTGTTCAATATCACGAAATCCGCTTTATATCCCTTTGCAATTCTACCAATATTTTTTAAACCCATGGCACTGCACGGCGTGGAGGTAGCCATTCTCACAGCATATCTCAAGTTTATTCCGAGTTTTACTGCATTCTGCACCGCCTTTATAAGTGTTAATGTGCTTCCAGCGAGGGCCCCATCCTCAGTTCTCGCTACCCCATCTTTTATAATCACTTTGTAGGGTCCAAGCGTATATAATCCGTCAGCAAGCCCTGCGCCTGATATAGCATCACTAACCAAAATCGTTCTACTTGGACCTTTGCACTTTAACACTAAGTTTATCGTTACTGGATGTAAATGAATCAGATCGGATATTATCTCCGTGTAAATTTTTCTTATAGTTAGCGCTGCACCTATTACTCCGGGTTCACGGTGATGATACTCTCGCATACCATTAAATAAATGCGTTATAATGTTTGCGCCGGCCTCAATCGCCCTCAACGTCTGCTCATATGTTGCATTAGTATGCCCAAGAGAGACTTTAACCCCGAACTTTCTCACGACATCCCTTATGAAGTCTATTCCGCCCTCAAGCTCGGGTGCAATAGTTATTCGCTTTATAAGTCCGCGACTTACACCATAAAGTCTCTCAAATTCTTCTAGAGATGGATTACGCAAATGCTCCTTAGACTGTGCTCCGCCTTTTATGGGATTAAGATATGGCCCCTCCAGATGAATCCCCAGAATCCTTGAACCATAATTTACCCCCGAGGCCTCACTAACATTTTTGACCGCGGTCTTTATCTGGTCAAACGAGTCTGTAACTGTCGACGGCACATAAGATGTGACACCTGCCGCGAGCAAATTTTTAGAGAAATCAATTATTTCATTAGTAGTTGAATATGTTAAGTCAACACCAAAGCCGCCGTGAATGTGAATGTCAACTAATCCTGGAACAAGAATATAATCATCATACCTATATATTTCCCTTAAATCTTTAGGTTTATTTCTAGAAATTCCAGCTATTCTATCTCCCTCAACTAAGACATAGGACTCTCTAAGCGCTTCGAATGGAGTTAAAATGATCCCGGATCTTATCGCGAACATTATGAACCTTAAGGCTTTAGATGATATTAAATCTTAGTGTTTCTTCGCATCTTTTTAGCGTTAGCCTCTGGAGAATAAATTGTACGCTCGATCTATTGATTCAGCAATTTTATAGAGGTTTTCGAATATGCGATTTATGTCACGGTGTGTTTCCTCAATCGTTGATTTGAGGCTCCTGCCCCTCAGCTTGTATGTTCCCTCATGGTATATTACGAGTCCACTCTTAATCATTCTATTTAAGTGATGCACCATTGTGCCCCTTGTTAAAGATAGCTCAGCTGCTAGTTCGTCGCTTGTTAGCCCCTTATTCTCTCTTGTGGCTTCAAGTAACGCCTTAAATATTCGGAATGCTGTTTTCTTCCTGTCTCTTGGCTCTAGAAATCCTAGGCTTTTGCAGATCCACTCTAAATCCTTTTCCGGATCAACTTTCGATAGTGGACGCATAGCTAAAATCCTATATTCTGCTAATGCATCCTCATTCAGTGACATGTTGACTATTTTCTCCTCTAAATCAATATTAAGTCTTCTTGTTTACAATTTTTAGTTTTAGTAAAACTTATATTTTTCGTTTTAAGTTAATAAATACAAGATTCATTAAAATCGATGTGGAGGAATAAATATGGCGTATCTTGCGCAAACAGCATCGGGTCAACCAGTCCTAATATTGAAGGAGGGTACGGCTAGAAGCCGTGGTAGAGAAGCCCAGCGGAATAATATTATGGCTGCAAGGGTGATTGCTGAGGCAGTTAGAACAACTCTAGGTCCTCGGGGTATGGATAAGATGCTCGTCGACAGTCTGGGAGACATAACGATAACCAACGATGGCGCCGCGATTCTGAAGGAGATCGAGGTTGAGCATCCAGCCGCCAAAATGATGGTTGAGGTTGCTAAGACCCAAGATGATATGGTTGGCGATGGAACAACAACGGCTGTTGTTTTGGCTGGCGAGCTACTTAAGAAGGCTGAGGAGCTTTTAGACCAGAATATTCACCCGACAGTTATCGTCAGCGGCTATCGAAAGGCGGCTCAGAAGGCTGTGGAAATTCTGGATAAAATGAGCGTAACGGTGGATTTAGATGATAAAGAAACTCTAAAGAAGGTTGCATTAACATCAATGGGTAGCAAGGCTGTAGGAACGGCGAGAGATCATTTGGCTGACATAGCTATCGAGGCTGTTAAGCAGATAGCCGAGAAGCGAGGCGAAAACTGGGTTGCGGACATCGATAACATACAGATAATAAAGAAGGAAGGTAAGAGCTTACATGATACAGAGCTCGTCAGAGGCGTAATCCTCGATAAAGAGGTTGTCCACGCAGGCATGCCTAAACGTATTGAGGGGGCTAAAATCGCCCTACTCAACTGTCCACTTGAAGTTGAGAAGACAGAGTTTAGCGCGGAGATCAGAATAAGAGATCCACTGCAGATGAAAGCCTTCTTAGATAAGGAGACAGAGATGCTGAAGAATATGGTTGAGAAGATTAAAAAGGCTGGTGCAAACGTTGTTATTTGCCAGAAGGGCATTGATGACATGGCCCAGCACTTCCTAGCCAAGGAAGGCATACTTGCCGTTAGAAGAGCAAAAGAGTCTGATATGGAGAAATTAGCTAGAGCGACAGGCGGCAGAATAGTAACTAACTTGGATGATCTTAAACCTGAGGATTTGGGCTACGCTGAGCTTGTTGAGGAGCGGAAGATAGGCGACGACAAAATGGTCTTCGTAGAAGGATGCAAAGACCCACGCTCAGTATCAATCCTTATACGCGCTGGCCTAGAGCGTATGGTTGACGAGGCTGAAAGGGCGATGCACGATGCCCTATCAGTGATTTCAGACGTAATAGAAAGGAATAAGATTGTTCCAGGCGGAGGCGCCGTGGAAGCAGAGCTAGCTAAGGAGTTACGTAGATATGCTGCTCAGATTGGTGGCAGAGAGCAGCTAGCCATCGAAGCCTTCGCTGAGGCTCTTGAGATAGTGCCGAAAACACTCGCTGAGAACGCTGGCTTAGAACCAATTGATATAATGGTTGAGTTGAGGGCCACTCACGAGAAGTCTGATGGATACATGTGTGGTGTAGATGTCTTCAGCGGCAAGATCACTAACATGTATGAGAAGGGCGTAATAGAGCCTCTCGTCGTCAAAGAACAAGCAATTAAATCCGCAACTGAAGCAGCTTCAATGATTCTCAGAATAGATGACGTTGTTGCTGCATCTAAGCCTAAAGAGGAAGAGAAAGGTAAGGGTGCTGAGAAGAAAGGAGAAGAGGAAGAAAGCGGGACATCAGAATTTGACTAACACCTGAAAAACCAATTAATTCATTTTTTCTATTTTTTTCTATATAGTAGTTTTAGGTGTTTGTTATGGCCGAAATACATGAGATACCTGCTAGTCTTCAACATTTTGAGAGGATAGGGGCTCACACGCATATTAGGGGCTTAGGCCTAGATGAGAATTTGCGGGCTGTTAAAGTTAAGGATGGTATGGTTGGGCAGGAGAAAGCCCGAGAGGCAGCTGGCCTAGTTGTCCAGATGATTAAGGAGGGTAAGCTTAGTGGGAGAACGATTATTTTAGCTGGCCCGCCTGGAACTGGAAAAACTGCGATAGCGATAGCAATATCAAAGGAGCTTGGACCTAACGTTCCTTTTATACAGATAAGTGGAAGCGAAATTTATAGCAGCGAAAGAAAGAAGACAGAGATCCTCATCGAGGCTATGCGCAAATGCATAGGTGTTGAAATACACGAGATGCGAAAGGTCTACGAGGGTGAGGTTGTAAGCCTAGAGATAAGAACTGCACCGCACCCATATAATCCATACCAAAGGGTTCCTGAGAGCGTAAGATTAACGTTGAAGACAACTAAGGAGGAAAAAACAATCGAAGCTGGGGCCTCAATTGCGCAACAAATAATTTCGCAAGGAATAACCGAGGGTTGTGTAATACAAATAGATGCCGAAACCGGAAGGGTTGTAAACTTAGGCCTAAGCCTAGAAAGCAATAAGGGTAAAGTTTATGAAGTTGACACCAGAGAGAAAGTTCCTAGGCCAACTGGGCAAGTCTTAAAAGAAAAAGAGTTCGTTTATACGCCAACCCTGGATGATTTAGATAAAATGAATGCGAGGAGCAGAAGTAGCGGCTTTGTCTCGCTTTTATTCGGTTTCAGCGAGACTAAAGAAATAGACAGCGAGGTTAGGGCATCTGTTGACGAAATGGTTAAGAAGATGGTTGATGAGGGCAAAGCCTTCATACATCCGGGTGTGCTCTTCATTGATGACAGCCACCTACTTGATCTAGAAGCCTTCAGCTTCCTTGGAAGAGCTCTAGAAAGCGAACTCGTCCCAATAATCATACTTGCAACAAACCGTGGAATAACGACGATACGTGGAACAGATGTAAAGAGCCCAATGGGTTTTCCATTGGACCTTTTGGATAGAGCAGTTATAATAGCGACGCACGAATATGACGCAG
>JAWCEH010000004.1:0-69326 GCA_038859955.1 Bathyarchaeia archaeon
TCTCCATTATTCTTCCAGCGGCACTTGGAAGAAGGACCGTGAAGCCAACTATTGAAGCGTGGCTTCTGTGAGCTGCCGCAAAAGCGTCATTCACAAATAAGTCTGATAGAGGCGCAAGGTTAGCTACCAACTCAGATTTCGCATGATCCTCAGGCGGAGCATCTTTAGCCTCTCTAGGAAAGTTCCTAACATTATCCAGGACAAGTATCTCCCCGCTTTTAAGCTCCTTTATAGCATTCTTTGCCTTCTCGCCGTAAACGTCATTCACGAACTTTACTGGCTTACTGAGAACCCTACCTAGTATTTGCGCATGCTGCTCTAGAGGTATAAAATCCGGATCTCCCGGCCTACCTTGGTGAGCTAAGACCACAACCTTTGCGCCCCTTTCAGATAATTCCTTTATTGTTGTCTCACCATGAGCCCTAATTCTGGTATCATCAATAATCTTCTTTGTCTGCGGATCCACTGGCGAGTTGAAATCAACCCTGACAAGAACAACCTTATCTTTAACATCAAAGTCATCTAAGGTCAAAAACTTCGGCATTACTTAAATCCTCCCTTCAACCCTTCACTAATGAAATAAAAATTATGGGAATTAAGTTTTTGGGTCTAATTGACGCTTAGAAGCCGGCTTTCTTACCAATAAGCTCTATCAGTTCAACCATCCTGCAGGAGAAGCCCCACTCGTTATCATACCACCCAAAGACTTTAACAAGGTTTCCTCCAGTAACCATCGTGCACTGCCCATCAATTATAACAGAGTATGATGAATGATTTACGTCACTTGATACTATTGGATCCTCAGTGTAAGCCATTATATTCTTCAATGGACCTTCAGCAGCCTTCTTAAAGGCTTCATTAACCTCCTCCTTAGTTACATCCCTATTCAAAACGGCCGTTAAGTCACATATCGAAACATTTGGAACAGGAACCCTAAGGGCTATACCATCAATTCTACCCTTCAACTCCGGAAAAACCATTGTTGAGGCTCTAGCAGCACCAGTAGTTGTGGGTATAATATTTATAGCTGCAGCCCTAGCCCTACGAAGGTCTCTATGCACTAAATCATGAACTCTTTGATCATTTGTATATGCATGCGCTGTTGTCATAAGCGCAGATTTAATTCCAAAGTTCTCATGAAGAACCTTAACCATTGGTATTACACAGTTTGTTGTGCAGGATGCATTTGAGAGAATATTGTGCTTCTCATGGTCATATTGATCATGATTTACGCCTATAACAATCGTTATATCTGGATTTGTAGCTGGCGCTGAAATCAAAACCTTCTTCGCTCCAGCCTGAAGATGTTTTGAAGCGCTATCTCTATCAGTAAATAGACCTGTGGATTCAACGGCCAAATATACATCTAAGTCTTTCCACGGGAGTAATGCCGGATCTCTCTGTGAGAGAACTTTTATCTCCTTTCCGTTAACTACTATACTATCGCTCTTCACTTGAACGTCGGCGTCAAATTTCCCATGCACTGAATCATATTTTAACAGATGCGCTAGTGTCTTTGCATCCGCCAGATCATTCACGGCAACAAAATCTATGTTAGCCTTCCTCTCAACTGCGGCCCTGAAAAGTAATCTGCCAATTCTTCCAAAACCATTAATTGCAACACGTATCGCCATATAAACCACCTTTTATTCAGCTATCTCTAACTCGTCTCATATTTATTATTTTTTCTGAAAGAAGAAATCAGATTCGATTTATCCTTAAATATTTATTATTTCAACACCTATTTTCTCTAGGCGTTGAGCTATAAAACGTCTATGACAATACTTAGCATTTTTCTCCATGCACATTAGCACAACTGTTCCTTCCCTAATTATGTTGAGAAGAAACTCAAAACCCTCATTAAACTTCTGAGACTCCATATATTTTTCATATCCCCCTCTCACGAAACCACCCAAACTTTCACCTAAAGATACGTATTTTATTCCATTTTCTCCGAGAAATGACTCTAAGTTATCTTTACTAAATGCTGGATCTTTACTCTTAGGGAAGCGCCTAACATCAACAACGACGGTGATATTATGCTCTTTCAGAATATTGATAAAATCTGTAATCTTCCTCCCTCCGTATCCTATAGTGTAAACTCTCAACAAATTCACCACTCAATTAACGTTTAACTCAATTTAATCCTCCAATAAGCGAGCAAAAGAATTTATCTTTGTATATAGCAGATCCTTCATTGTCCTATGGAGGAGAAAAATTGAAGATCATAGGCGGACCAAGTTCACTAGAATTATCTCAGAAGATAAGCGATATTCTTAACGCTCCTCTAGTGAGGGTTAAAACAAAACGTTTCCCAGACGGTGAATTCTACTTCAAGTTTGAAGAGAGAATTGCTGGAGAAAATCTCTTGATCGTGCAGAGCTTATATCCGCCGCAAGACACCCACCTCATAGAGCTCTTCCTTATTCTTCACACAGCAAGGGACCTAGGCGCAGAAACAATAAGGGTTTTTGTGCCATATCTCGCTTACAGCCGGCAAGATGAGCGATATTTAGAGGGTGAGTGCCTAAGCGCTGCTATGATAGCTGAAATAATGGAGGAATTAGATGTCGATGCGCTTTACACAATTGACGTACACAATGAGAATGTACTAAAAATGTATAAAATCCCAGTATACAATTTAACAGCCTCTGGTGAACTGGCCAGATACTTTGCTAGGAAAAGTTTGGAGATGCCACTTGTTATAGCACCAGACGATGAAGATTTAGCTAAAAGAAGAGCTAGATACGCAGCTAAGGTACTTAGCGCGGAATGGGATGCCTTGGAGAAGAGAAGGGATCGATATACTGGAGAGATAGTTACTTTCGCGAAGGACTTGAATATTCGTGGAAGAGACGCTCTTATAATTGACGATATAATCAGTACAGGTAAAACCGCGGCAAACGCCGCCAAAATACTTAAGGAGCAAGGCGCTAAAAGAGTCTTCGTAGGAGTATCTCATGCGCTACTAATCGGAGATTCCGTAAGGATTATGATTGAAAACGGAGTTGAGGAGATTGTAGGTACAGACAGTGTTGTAAATGAGTATGCAAAGGTGTCGGTTGCACCGATCTTCGGAAGAGCGCTAAAAGGCGAGATAGAACAGGCATAATGCCTTCTAAAATTAGACTTCAATAAGCCTCTGTTGACCAACACCAGTAATCTTCCAAAGTCTAGTTCCACTTTGCCTTACAACAGCTTTTTCAATCTCCAACAGACGTAAATGATGCAAGATTGAGGAATAGCTTACGTTAACTCTCTCAGCAAGCTTTTTCGCGTTTAAGGGACCCTCTTTCTCTAAGGCGGCAATGATACCTGACCTGACCGTTAAACCGCGCGTAACATTCTTCCTACGTGTCAAGAACGCTTTTGGATGATAACCCTTCTTTAGCATATCTCAAGAATATTTTCGAAGTCTTACCCTTTAAATCTTTCATTTTTCATTTCCATTCAAAAATTTCGAAAGACTTGATTGCTTAACTCCTTTTCCGCTCTCAAAAAGTGAATTTATCTCTTCCTCAATGAGAGTTAAACGCTGAGAATAGTACTCAGACATACCATACTTCTTAACCAAACGCCATGCATCCTCCAAATATTTCTCAATAGTACCTCTATGAACCGTTAATGTTAACTCTCCTCCGCATTCCGGACACGCACCCTTTAGTGGAACTCGCCTAAAACGCCTGTTACATCTCTTACACCTAAACCTTTGTGTTGCAAAAGCCCTTAGATTACCAGATATATCACGGATGAAATGCGTGTTTAAGACTATTTCTGCAACAACATGCGCATCAACTGCTTTAATCTTTTCTGCTAAGCCTAATTGGGCGTTTAGTTTATCAGTCATGCGCTTTAAAGTCTTATACGCGCTTTCTCTATTTCCTGAATCAATATTTGATGTTGGCACAGTAAACATAAGGCCTTGAAGACGTGCCTCAGAATCGAATCTATGCTTAACAATATCGATTAAATTAATCAGCTCCCTAGCTGGTCTACCCCTTAGAGTTTCCTTGTAAAATGCTAAAGGATATTTGCAAGTGACATCAAGTTCATGCGCCTGCCTTTGAACATCCTCAGGCATAATTATTCGGATAATAAAAAGTGGAGAATCCATGATCCCACCTATTTGATCTGGCAGATAATCCCTTGAGAAATTCAAGAACGCGTCGAGGGCGAGCATAATACTGTCTTCATCGCCATCACAGTCTCTACGCTTAGCAGAATGCCAGAATGGGTGGGCAAAACAAACGTTTAGTTTAGTGAAGCCTATTATTCTGCCTAAGGCGCCAGCGCACGTATGTGGTGCTAGGCCTATAATCAGTTTGCCAACCAAATCCTGAGGTCTACTAACCTTGTAGAATGGTGGGAGACCATAAAACTTCTGGAGGAGATCATCTACAAAGTTTGCGACCGACATTAAATATTGAGCGCCTCTCCACGGGATTATAACATCCTGAACCATAAGCTCGCATATTTGCTCCGGATCCTTAAGGGGATTGCCCAAATAGTCATGAGTGTAACCTAGTTCCCTAAGCTTTTCTACCGAGACACCTATTTCAGATGGTTTAAAGTGAGTTAGGGGAGCGTTGGTTGCATCAAACCTTACAGTACCATCTTTATAGACTGAAAGGTTATATTTTGCCCTCAAAATTCCCTTCTCGATAGGTTCGGGAGTGCGAGTTCTATTTGTAAGACCCTTAACACCCTTAATTTGCTCTGGTATGAAGCCTACTTTCTGACATGCATCATCAATTAAATCCTTTATGGAGATTGTTTGCGAACAGAAACTTCTTGCCTCAGCTTTACACACTGGGCATTCTTCTCTATCAAGGTCTCTACCGCATCTTGGACAAATAAATCTAAGACTCGTTTCTGAACCGCAAGATGGACATGCCCTCTTAAACGTGACTGTTTGACATTTTGGGCAAATTCTACTAACAATCTCAACTCTAACAAACCCCTTCTTGTACGCCTTCATTAAATCTCTTTGCGCTCCACCACTTAAGCCAACAGGAAATAAAACGTGAACTGGTGGCTTCATTTCTCGTTCTTTGGCCTTTTCAGGGCGTCCCATTCTAGCTCCTACAAAAGAGGGAGCCTTATCTCTAATAATTAAACCACTAATCCTAAAGAGGTTCTCTAAAGTTGGAAGATTAGCAGATACCCCGGCTTGAGGATTATGTACCCCAAGCGAAAATGCAAATGCATGTGCATCACTACCTTCAATAACGATATTATCACTACAAACTTTATGTGGAATGCATATTTCTTCAAGGATCTCCTTAATCTCGATGTTAAATGACCCTCTAATTTCGGTTATTAATCCATTTTCAACATTTATATTAGAGTGCAATAGCCAAGCTCTAATCTTCTCAAGCGATTCAGCTGAAACATTAGACCAGAAATACGTGTAGGATGGATGTAAAGGGATTTTAAGCGATTTACTAAGTAATATAGCCTCTTGAACGCTAGGCTTAGTGCTGAATGGATCATCTAAATAGGCCCTTAACGAGAAAGATGAAATATTAGCTCTTAAGGCGGCCTCCTCAATATTCCCCCCAAAATCTTCAAGAATTACCCTTCTAAGTTCCTCGCACCAAAATTCCTCAGTATATCCGGATGGTAACAGAGTCTTATTGTTATAGAGAAAATCGCCAAAACTTACTAAAATATCTCCTAAAAATAGGATTTTTTCAGTCTCCCTCCTAATTAATTCAATGTTTTCATAGGAAACCCTGACAACTGAGCCATCCCTCAACTTAACAATTGGCGGCTCAATGTAATCTACAGACATCACAATGCCAGACTTACCTGGAGTTTCTATCTTGAGTTGCGTTCCGCCAGCTAAAAAACCTTGTAAAGTTATCATTGTTAGCGGATGGATGCCGACAGCAGCCAATCCAGTGTTTCTTGATCTGCCATAGCGGAGTCTAAACCCGCCTCTTCTCGACGGGAAGCATAATATTGGTCTCCCAGCTGGAACATCCTCCATAAAGCCAGATGTTGACCTATTTTTTTCTATCTCTTTAATCTCCTTAAGCCACTCCCAACCCTGAATCCCCAGGTCGTCAACTACAGCTAAAACCTTCGCTGCCCTCCCAATTATACCATCATTTATGACTCGAAGGGCTCCACCACGTACACGATTAGTCTCTATACGTGGCAAGTTTCGGTATGATGAAACCTCAACTGGATCAGAAGGAGTTCCAGTAATCTCAACTGGTAGATATTCTAAAGCCAGCCTTATCTGCTCATCTGAGACAGTATATTGGAACCGGCCGACCTCACGCTCATACAGCCGCAGTTCCTCAATAAATCTTTCTATCTCCTCTCTCAGAGGTTTATATTTATCAAGCTTCAATAGCCGCCTGACGAAATCCGCAATAACTGGTGTTAGGGCAGTCTCGGTTCCACCAGCCGAACGTATTGGTCCAGCTAAGTATATTGCGAGATATCTAGACCCGTCTAAATTCGTTTTTATTGCTACTTTAGCTATACCTTCGGAGTAAACGGCTGCAGTAACACCCTCAGTTAATATTGCTAAAGCTGTTCTAATCGATAAATCAGCGGCTTTCTCCTCGCTTAGGTGACCAAACCTTCCATAAACGATTTCCTCAGCTATTTTAAATGCAACCTTCTCCCGAGGCATAATCTTAGAGAGTTCCCTTATTCTGTCAGCGATGCCTGACAGCCCAATGAACCCTTCTACTAGGCCAGCTAGATCATTCGCCATCTCTATTTCAGGATAAGGTTTTGGATCAAGCCCTCTCGCTCTAGCCTTCTTCGCAACCTCGCAAACTTCTTCTAGAGACTGAGATAAGATTGCAAAGTAATTCTGATATTCCTTGCTTATTTTATTCGTTATTTCCATTCTAATCAGTGCTACTCAACATGAATCCTACAGAGTATAACGGCATTCCATTTCTCAATTGGTCGGCCCATAACTTTCTCATATGTTTTCTTGGCAATATCCTTCCTTCTCTCAACACATGCCTTACATTTGTTGTGCCTCATGTCCGATGGCCCATCACATCGACCACAATTAAGGAGAAGTGATTCACCAAGCCCTCTCAGAATCGTCCAAGCGTACTCCCGCTCATCGTACTCCGGCTCGAAATCTGGCCAGATATCGTATAAGTCATCTCGCCCAAGAATCTTCTTCAAAGACTCGAAATATTGTTCAAACGCGGTCAATATTTATTTAACCCCCAATCTATTTTTCGCTCCCTCTCTCACACCATTAATAATATCAACAAGTCTACTTTTAACTTCTTCTCTTTCATTAAATTCAATCACCGTGCCAGTAACCACTATGTCAGCTCCAGCCCTAATAGCACGCTCAGCCTGCATACCGTTTTTGATACCTCCACCCACGATGAGCCTAACATCCACCGCCTCCTTAACCATCTTAATCATTTCTACAGGAACAGGACGGCTTGCACCTGAGCCAGCCTCCAAATAAACGAATCTCATACCTAGAAATTGAGCTGCTAAGGCATGAGCAACAGCGAGCTCAGGTTTGTTATATGGGATTGGACATGCCTTACCTATAACGCCAGCTGACCCCCCTTCACCAACAATTATATATCCGAGTGGAATTGCCTCTAAACCCATCTTCTTAATTAATGGAGCAGCAAGAACCTGTGCGCCGGAAATGAAATATGGATCAGCTGAATTTAGAAGAGACATGAACCATATTGCATCGGCGTATTCGCTTATACCTGTTATATTGTTTGGAAATAATATAACTGGAATCTTTACGGAACTCTTTACTGACTTTGTAATGTTGTTTAATAAATCTAGAGACACAAGAGTTGTTCCGCCGATCATTATGGCCGAGGAGCCTAAAGTTTCACTTTCTCTCGATATTAGGGCAGCAGATTCAGGTGTCACTCTTTCTGGATCTATAAGGGTTATATGAATAGCTCCATCATCATTAATTTTTTTATGCAAATATTCCTCAACTTTTCCAATCATTATTATACACTCCTTATTTAAGACCCATAGAATTCATCAATAAATTGGCAGTAAACATCTACTTCTCTAAAGAATGGTTTTATTTGCATCTCTTTTGTATAACCACAATTTATATTTCCACATCGAATTATCGCTTTTCTCTCTCCTTCGCCTTCACCAGATATTTCAATCCTTATAGATTCTTGACTACATTTCGGGCATAGAAAAACCTTTGGCAGCTTTTTTTTCGGTATTCGGATTATCTTCCTTCGGCGTCTTCCCATCCCAGACCCAGCATATTAAGGTAATAAATACAGTAGTTAATAATTTACTCATAAAGGTTTAGGAAAATCACGAGAAAATGTGATTTATATGTCACGTTAGAATCACAAATCGTTACATCACAGATTAAGTCTACTAAAATCATAAGCAAGAACAAAATTTAAAAGTTTCCTATAGTATACAAAAGTGTATTCAAATAAGGGAGAAACCATGTTGAAAGATCCAACTATCAAGGACGAAGTTCAAAAGTGGCTGTTAAGCCTCAATAAAGACCCAATTTTTAAAATATTACTTAAAAACAGTAATTTAACTAAAGTACAGGCAGAAACATTCTTAATTGATGTTTTAGCCGAAAAAATAAGCGATAAAAAGTTAATTTATGAGGACAAGGCAAAATTAAGACTAATAAAATCTGGCGTCACTCGAGGGTCATTTAACAGAACCTTAGCGCAAGCAAGAAGAAACGTGATTAGGTCCATTTATACAGTTATTCTTTTAGGCTATTTGGGCATTTTTGAGGATTCACGTCTAAATCCGTACATCGAAATATCAAATAAAATTAGAACCTATGCCGAAAAATACCGAGATCTATGGGAAAAAGGAACAGTAAGTGAAGAAGAAATAAGAATAATACAAACACTACAAAATGAAGTGGAGAAAGGACTATCAACCCTATCTAAGCCTAAATCTATGTCCGGGAGGTTGTGACATCACACATCACATAATATGATGTCACATGTCATAAGGGTTGTTTAAACTATTTTTGAGCCTAATATTTGGCTGAAATAGTCTTGGAGGGTCTTTAAAGGCGTAAATGTTTTAAGGATTATTGTGATTATAAATGTGATGAAGGTGTGATGTTAATAAATCACGTGACATGTGACATCATAGAGGTGATATCATGGAATTAATATTAATTATTGCTTACGCAATACTTTTCATGATTACCTCTCTATTCTTCTTCTTTTGCTTTAAACGAATCAGAAGTGAAACTCTTGAGTATGATAAAGCGAGGAGACTACTTGATGATATAATTTTCAGCTTCAACAAAGATTTACAAAGACAGGAGGAAAAAATTCTTGAAATCTCTAGAAGTCATCAGGAAAATGCTACTGAGAGGGAACGTGCAATTAAGGAAATTAACGATGTAATAGCCAACATTAGAATTAAACTAGAAGACCTAATTGGTTATAAAGAATCCATCACTTCAGAATATAAAATTCTTAAGGAAAAAATTGATGAGCTGACCACTAGATATAATGAGCTTTTGGTAAAAGTTAACGAAATTGAAAAACTCAAGCCTAGGGAAGAAAAATTCAGAGAAACTGAAAAACACGAGAGGATTGAAACAACTACATTAAGTAGGGAGAGCAGAGCTCTATCTTCTTTAACCGAAACGGAACTGAAGGTTCTAGAAATTTTGGCAAGAGAGGGAGAAAAAACTGCTCCTGAAATAAGAGATAAAATCAAGTTAACAAGGGAACATACAGCACGCTTACTCAAAAGTTTGTATTTACGAGGTTATGTGGAGAGAATAGATGATAAAATTCCGTATGTTTATCGACTCAATAAGGAAATGGAAGAGATTTTAAGAAATGAGAGACTTAGAACAAATCCTTAGTATTTAACAGTTTCTCTTAGTTCTCGTGATATAAGCCTAAATGATATGCGATTTCCATTTTTTGTCCTCATCAATAATCCTCTATCAGCAAGCCTTGAAAGATATGTTGAGACAGCACTTAGACTGATCGGCTCTCCAATCTCTTTTTCATATACCTCCTGAACCTCTTTAGCCGAAAACCAGATTACAGGAAAATTCTTCTTTACAACAAGAAGCACCTTCTCAATTTTTGAAAAATCTTGCGGATATTCTGATAATTCTGCAACAGGTAATCCGCCTAAGAGTTCAATAATATCAAAAATTTTGAGGGCCTTATCTCTAGTAACTCTACCTTCAAAACTTATTACGTAACGGTTTCCTGACTCATCGTAAACTTCAACTTTCATCTTTTTAACAGGCAATAGGGCCTACTCCAAACAGTCTCTCTAAACAATTAACAATTATCATTTCACAAGTTATAAATTATTTGGTTAATTGTAAATTATAAAAAGGAGAAAAAATACTCCTATTTACTTAAAGGAGTTTATTTTACATAAATTTTGTTTAACAAAATTAACTTTTAAATGATTTTCTCCGAATAGAATAAAAAATAAAGACTGTTCCTTTTTCCAATGGAAATGGAGGGGTGACGTTTTAACAAGAAAATAGGCTTAAAATAATTTCTATTTTATTAAAGGATTTAAAAATTGAAAGATAAATTTTATAATTTAACAGTTAGTTCACAACTAGTTAAAATTATAGTAATGAATTATTCTATCAATAAAAATCAATAATTGAAAGAAGAACATTACTCCGACCCCTAAATTTCCATTGGAAAGCCAAAACTTGTAGCATCTAAGAAAATCCAATGATAGAATTACATCCTTTTAATAATTCAATTTGACATAATTTTTAAAAAATTTTGTTTAAAATATTGTATAAATGCTGTTAAATACATTTTTTCCCCAACAAAAATGGGGAGGCTGTTTCTATTTCTTAATAAATAACTTATATTTATGGGCTGTTCCAATAGAAATGTAGGGGTGGGAGCCTATTTTCTTTAACACTATATAATTTTATCTATTTTTTTATACGATAGTTCTTAATTAATAAAAACTAGAACATTGCAATACCATAAAACTTAACTTTAAATCGAGGTTTATCAAATGAAAGATCGAGAAAACATATTAGATGAAGTATTCGCACAATTCCTAAAGGGTTCAAGAATTTTTAAAAACAGAGAAGTTTTAAGACACGATTATGTTCCAGAAAATCTACCACATAGAAAGGAAGAAATTCTTCGCCTAGGAGAAATAACCGCTTCTACTCTTAGAGGTTCACCATGTTCAAATGTCTTGATTTATGGAAAAACAGGTACTGGAAAAACAGCTGTGGTTAAATTTGTGCTAAACAAACTTGCTCAAAAGGCTAAAGAAATAGGTTCATCAGTTAATGTTTGCTTTGTAAATTGCCGATTAGCCGGAACAGAATATAGGGTTCTTGCTTCTTTATGTACAAGCATTAATGTAAAAGTTCCATTTACAGGTCTTGCTGTTGGTGAAATTTTTGATAGATTTAAAAAGAATCTAGAATCTCAAGGGATAATCTTTATTGTTGCATTAGATGAAATTGATGCACTCGTAAAAATTCGCGGCGATACATTATTATATGAACTTACTAGGATAAATGAAAGTCTCCAAGAGAGTAAAGTTTCTATTATAGGAATATCCAATGACCTAAAATTTAAGGAATTTCTTGATCCTAGAGTTCTAAGCACATTAAGCGAGGAGGAAATTGTTTTTAAACCTTACACAGCTGACGAACTTCAAGATATACTTATGGAAAGAGCCAAAATAGCATTCTATAACGGAGTTTTAAGTGAAGGGGCTCTTAAATTATGTGCTGCTTTAGCAGCCGCTGAACATGGCGATGCAAGAAGAGCGCTTGATCTCCTAAGAGTTGCTGGTGAAATTGCTGAGCGAAAGGGTGATGGAAAAATTACAGAGTTTCATGTACGTGAGGCTCAAGAGAGAATTGAGCATGATCAAGTTTATGAAAGCATAAAAAGTTTGCCAACTCACTCGAAAATAGTCCTTCTAAGCGTTACCTTTCTTAACAAGTATGATTCAAATCGAACGATGACAGGAGACATATACAATTTATACTCGGAACTCTGTGAGCAACTAGGCATAAGCCCATTAACACAAAGGAGAGTTAGTGGATTGATTAATGAACTAGATGTAATGGGGCTCTTAAATTCACGTGTAATAAGCCTTGGACGATATGGGCGGACAAAAAAGATAACTTTGGGGATTCCACGAAAAGTTATTTTTGAAGTTTTCTCTGAAGATGAGAGATTTAAAGGTTTAATAAATTATAAACCTAGGTATTTATCTTCATTATCCAAATAACTCCGGTTCTCATATTGCTGAAGTGAAATCTACTGAAATAACTTGCAATGTTTGTAAATCTACAATTGGAACTATACCCGGATTCGGTATATGGCCCATCTCTTTCTGATATTCAGTTTGGCCCTGCCATGCACCTGAATTCACTACAAGTATGCCACGATAAGTGCTATATTTCATCATGTGTACGTGTCCGGCGTGAAATATATCAGGCACATGTTCTATAACTAAGTGATCAACCCTCTCAGAGGCTATTAAAGTTCTCATACCATAAATTGGAGCTAAATGCCTGCATTGCAAAAGAATCTTCATAGCTTCGTCAGGATCTTGAAAGCTCATGTTAGGAGCTGCTGAAATCACGTCATCTAAACTTCGCCCATGAGTTAGAAGAATACTAACACCATGTAGGCTTACAACAGATGGGTCACCTAAAAAATGTATTCTACCGATGTCGTAAAGAGGTTCGGCATACTCTCGCATAATTGCAGGTTGAGGAAGAGCTCTTCTTGTTGCATCATGATTTCCAGGTATAATTATCACTTCAATGTAGTCTGGAATCTCCTCAAAAATTTTCGCCGCCATCTTATACTGTTTATAGAGATCTTTTATTTCCAACTCCTCATACTGCTGAGGATATATTCCAACGCCATCAACAATATCACCGGCCACAACAAGATATTTAATACGATTTCTCAGTTCTTTGATGCCGCTTCCACCAGTCTCTCCTCTCAACCATTTTATAAAGTGCCTAAATTCCTTCTCCATAAACATTTTACTTCCAATATGCAGGTCTGATAATAAAACCGCGCAAACAGGTATTGGAGATTTATTAGGTTTTTTCGATGGAATATCTGGTAGCGCTACATCTTCAATTATAAGCAAGTCGTTTTTTCCACGTAAGGCATTTACACAAATAACTTGATCTAAAAGAATTCTTTGAGCCTTTAAATATGCATTATGATTTTCGAACGGTGCAAATACTGTTACTTGATTATCTAGATCCTCAACTCTAAAGAAAATTCCACGTTTAGTTTCACGTTTATCAATCACCATGCAGATAACTTTTACTTTAGAATTCTCTGGAGCCTTTAAGGCATCCGCTATACTACCAGCATCCCTAGCATCAACACGACTTCTTATTATCCTACTGATTTTTCGAAAGCGACTTCTAAAATATTCTACGCAGTCCTCCAAAGACCCGGTTCCACTTATCTTCTCAGTGGGGTCGCTTATTACCTCTATATCAGACTCGATATCTTTTGCATAAGGCTGAAAACCTGTCTTTCCGGTGATTTCATATGCAATTTCAGTTCTCTTACTCCCAAATACACCTAATTCTTTCATCTTTTTTTCCAGAATTTCACGTGTTATAAATAGTGGCTTTTCTGGAAGAGAATTAACTTCTTCAATGACTTTTTCAACCAGAAATTTTAAATCGGTTTCTTGCAATTTTTCTCTTAAAAATTCAAAGGCTTCTCTATCAATTTGATATCCGGACTCTATCATCAAAGATAGAACGTTTTTAATGTTTTCTTCCCGCTCTGACATTTACCTCTAACTCGGCCTCTAATCATATACTATTAATTTAAATGAGTGAATAATAGGAGCTAAATAGCAATTCATAATATGTGTGAATATACTTATAGGTTATAAAATTAATGAATATAAAATTTCATTACCCGATAGTATGTTCACTGTTACTACTTAATATTAAGTACACTTTTTATATTGGCATACAGATTTATTATGAGGGGTCTATCGAGGAAGAATCATGGAGCTTCGGAGAATACAGATGACTAGAGGCGGGACCTTTTTCGTTACATTACCAAAGGAATGGGCTGTACAAAATGGTATAAGTCGTGGATCCATTGTTGCGAGCTTAGTCACACCTGATGGCAAACTTATAATTGATCCAAAATATAATATTGAACCTGCCCCAAAAACGGCGACGATTAAGCCTGGTCCCCATCTGAGCCGAGAAATAATAAGTAAATATCTCCTAGGTTACGATGTTATTAGTATTGAAGCGAAAAATCGAATTACCACGGAACAAAGAGATATCATTAAACAAACATCAGCCCGCCTCGTAGGGCTGGAAATAATAGAAGAGGATTATAGCAAAATTACTATGCAATGTTTACTCGAGCCATCTGTATTATCTCCAGAAAAAATCTTGCGCCGTGAGCATTTAATAACCTCGGGTATATGTAGAGACGCTGTCACAGCATTATTAGAGGGCGATGCTCATTTAGCCAGAAATGTTATTGCTAGAGATAATGAGGTTGATAGGCTTTACTTTCTACTAGTTAGAGTTTTAAGAACTATAATACAGAATCCAAGTCTAGGCGAGAAGCTGAACATTCACCCAATAGACTGCCTAGACTATAGATTGGCAGCGAGCTTGGTCGAAGCTGTCGCTGATCAATCTTCACAAATAGCTGAATACGCGATTAAATTTGAAGGTGTGAAATTGGATGTTGAAATTTCAAAGGCACTTCACAACCTTTACAAAATTATACATGAAACTTACAACGATGCTGTCGTAGCATTTCTCTCTCGAAATACTCCCATAGCGGAGTCGGTGAGAGAGAAAAGGTCTAATGTTGAGGAATTAAGCCGTAAGGTCGAGTTGTTAACTGGAACCTTACCTTTAGATAGGGCGCAGGATTTAGTTGCGGTGCTATCATTACTAAACAGAGTATACGATCACGCTGTCGATATATCAGACTTAACAACTTCAATAACCTTTTAGCACGATGAACTCGGTTCTTGTTTAAGAAGATTCTCCAAAAGCTCTTTAGCTCTTAAGATGTCTCTTGTCTGTTGAGGTCCACTTATCTCGCGCTCAATAGTTATTGCTCCAGTATAATCTAGCGCTCTAAGCTTCGATATAAGTGCCGGAAAGTTCACTCTACCCTCGCCAAGAGGCTTCTCTTTACCCAGCTCACGCCCATTAGTCGGATAATCACCATCTTTCGCATGAACTCCTCTAACAAATCTGCCAAGGATATCAAGCGCGTCAACCGGGTTAGCTTTCCCATACATTAGTAGATTTGCAGGGTCAAAATTCACTCCAAGATTTTCAGCTCCAACATCCTCTATTGTTCTAAGAAGAGTTATAGGAGTCTCCTGCCCTGTCTCAAATAGGAAAAATTGCCCATTTTTAGCGCAAAATTTAGCCACATCTCTTAACACGTCTATAAGCGAGTTGTAAACTGGATCTTTCGGATTCTCCGGTATAAACCCAACATGCGTAGCTATATCTTCGACGCCAACCTCCTTTGTGAAATCAGAGGCCTTTTTCAAAGCTTTTATTCGAATCGCTCTTGTTTCCGGAGGAACTAATCCGATTGTACTTGGGCCATCTATAAAATTCCAGACGTATTTGCCGGGTAGTCCAGCCCATACAGCCGTAATCTCAATACCATATTCGCTGGCTGAATTCTTAAGTGAACGAGCAATCTCGTTATTATAGAGATTTACATCCCAGCATGAAACTTGGCACGTCGGAAAATTATACATGTAAACCTTTTTTAATTCCTCGCTAGGGTTTGCTCTTAAAGAAACTATTAGGCCTAATCTAATTTCAGCCATTCTTATGGTTCCTCCTAAGAAGAATTTCAAGATAACATTAATTTAAGCTAATAGTTAATCCAAAAATTCTATAAGGTTTAAATAAGCCGTTTCAGAGATCTAACGCTTTTGTTTGGAGGCTCTGCTCTTGAGAAAGCGAAACTGGGTGTTATTCACACTAATGGTTCTCATATGGGGTTCGAATTGGGTCGTCATGAAGGTGGGATTAAGGTTTGTCAGCCCACTAAACCTTGTCATGCAAAGGCTTTTGCTTGCCTCGATAGCGTTATTGCCAGTAATAGTATGGAGACAAAAGAGTCTTCCAAGAGATAGATTTACTTGGCTTAAGCTTGTCATGCTAAGCCTAATAAATGCTACAAGTATGATTTCTACAAATATTGGCTTACTCAACGAGGCTTCAGGTTTAAGCTCCCTAATAACTTATACCCAACCCTTATTCGTCTTCTGTCTAGCAGTACCATTTCTTGGTGAAAAGATCAGCGCAACTAGGATATTGGGTGTAGTCTCAGGCTTTTTAGGCGTAGCCGCATTATATGCTGCGAGACTTCGCACCCAAATAAACATCTCAAGCCCATTTCTATTCCTGATTTTAGGAGCATTCTTCTGGGCTATCACGGTTATATACTATAAGAAGTTTTTAAATTATGTAGACCCAGCCATAGTAAACATGGTTCAATTCCCTATAGGGGCAATACTTCTCTTGTCTATTGCTTCCACGTTAGAAGGACTGACCTTTAGCGACAACATGCTATATATTCTCTCCATATTATATATGTCAGTACTTGGATCCGCTTTAGCATCTACTATTTGGTTAACTCTTATGAGAGAGGAGGAAACAACCGTTGTCTCCACCTCAAGCCTTATAGTCCCAGCTATAGCTCTCATATTTGGTTTGGTCTTTTTAGGAGAGGTAATAGAGCAAATTTCACTTTTAGGGTTCGCACTTATATTAATTGGAATATATCTCGTAAATAAGTCTCATAAATGAGAAACTTGAGTATTAGCTGAAGCAAAGATTAAACAAATTCTCTAGATTATATTTTTCGATATTCTAGAATATCTCCTTTTCACCGATCTTCCTAAAGATTTTTCCTCTAACTTTAATAGATGGTACTGTTTCTTCTTCGGGACTTTTATCAACAGTCTTTCTCTTTAATGTCTCTCCACATATGCCTCCCGGAAGCAAACGTCTGCTCGCGCATATTGCATAGTTGCAATTTATTGGATTGCATGGTTCATCAGTCCATCGACACCATGGTGTTTTCCCGCGAAATATAAGAAAATTCTTTCCACATCTAAATTTACTACACTTTGAAAAACATTTTTTTGCCTCAGACAAAGCCAACACAACCCAACCGAGTAAAAGACTTTTGACGCAACATACCTAACTCTTAATTTTTGGATAAAAGGAGCTGAGTTATAAACTTTTCTGGAACTTTCCGTTTAATCCAAAGATTTATTAAACCTCTGAAGGTAGTGGTTTTTTATTTGGGGGTGAAATGTATAGGAAAAGAATACTTTAAAAGTCCAATAGTTGGAGCATATCTGCATATTCTACCGATGATAAAAAGTCGAGAGGAGATTGACAAATACTTACATGCTATTAAAAATGCTAATGCCACTTGCATCTGGGCTTTTGTAGGAGGCGTAGATGTTACTTTACTTAAGTATTTTATGGATAAAGCCTACGAGATGGGCTTAAAGGTTACTCCAGTATTACAACCATTTGTGTCTATTAGTGAGCATCCTGAGGTAAAAATTGTTAATGCTGATGGAACAACATCTGATGATCCCCGTTACTCTAATATTGGATGTTTTAACCATCCTTACCTCTTTGAGGTTTCGAAGAAATTAGTAAAGGACTTTTTAGAAAATTTCAAAGATCATCCAGCCCTTTATCGCATTGGAGGGGCTCCCCTCGTAAGCTTTGTTCATGAAGCGTACTACCGGAATGATGTACCTGAATTTGGAGGAGGGCCATTAAAACCATGCTGCTATTGCAAATACTGTGTAGAGGATTTTAAGGCAAGAATGAAGGAGAAATATGGAAATGTTGAGAGTTTCAATGCTAAACATAAAACTGGGATTAAAAGCTGGGATGATCTTGAGCCACCAAAGGATAAGAGCAATGCTTCACTCTGGAAGAAATGGTTTGATTACCACGCTGAAATTATACCTAACTTTCTGGAGAGACTTATAAAGTACGCCAGAAGCATAACTCCAGTTCTCGCCACACATGAATTAAACGACTTTTATCCGTGTACATATCAGTGTGTTTATTCGGGCAATGATATATGGAGAATGGCCCGCGTAATCGACATTGGACATGAGGATATGTATCCCCTAGAATTTGACCATAGATATGTTATCTACATCTTTGAATACATAAAAGACATCGTAAGATCAGCCATGGGATTTAATAGGCTCTACACTGGTAATGGGCAGAGCTTCGATTCTTGGCTGGGCTACAAAATACCCGTAGCAAGCATGTTTGAGCAAGTTTATTCGACGTTAGCTCACGGTGCACTAGGCATAGTTTGGTGGGTTGACTGGAGGAATCTAGAATTGTGGGCCCAAACATCTCAGCCCAATAGCGAGTATGCTCGCCTAGTATCTGCTTTAAGGAGTTACGAGTTAACTAGGGCTGAGGTGGCTCTTCTTTATCCATGGACTACAATGCAGCTGAAAACTGACGATAACTATCCTATGGACAATCTACTCTTTTACACAGCTTTGGTGAGAAGTGGTTTTCCAGTTGATGTCATCTCGGAGGATCAAATAGTCAATGGTGTGCTAGAAAACAGAAGATATAAAGTGCTCTGCACGATCGGAAACTCTACGCTTCCGATAGGCGTAGTTCAAGAAATAAAGGAGTTTGTGAGAGAAGGAGGCACATTAATAGCAGACTATGAGGGAGTCAGCATAGACGAATTCGCCTCTGCTTATCCGAACCTAGTAAACCAAACATCAGAGGAACATGTTATATACAAGATAGAAACAAAAATTCCCTCATTAAGCGGCATGAATGGAACTATAATACCAGTTGAAAATACTTGTGAAGAATTAAATGTACCATGTAATGCCGAAGTAATAGCGAAATATGAGGATGGAAAACCAGCCATTATAAAGTTTCCTGACGGTAGAGGCCGAGTTATAAAGGCTGGTAGCTTTTTAGGTTGGGACTACTCGAATTATCCAGGGCATTACGATTTTGCAGTAATGTTTCCATTTCTCATAAAAAGAAATGAAAAGGTTAGAGAATTAATATCTGGCCTATTAAAGGATAGTGGTGTTCATCCACCCGCTGAGTCTTCAAACCCAAATGTCGAGGTTGCTGTTTGGAGAGGAAAAGGGTGCTTTATTGTTCTAGCAGTTAATCATTTGAATGAGAAATTAAAAGCAACTCTTAAAGTAAGAGTCGATATAGCGGAACAGTATGAAGTTAAAGACTTCTTTACGAGAACTATTATAAATTCGGAAAAACATGGAAATATGATAGCCTTCAAAATAGAGCTTTCAGGCTTTCAAGGAAAACCTTACTTAATAGAAGGTGATATTAATGGAGGCATCTGAATACAGGAAAGATTACAAAAACTTTAATGTGGCAATTTACTGCCGAATCTACGATGTGCTTAGAATGACTGACCCAATATGGCTTGAAAAATCATTTAGTGAGATAAACCGGTTCATTAAATTCAACAAAGTATACATTGAGACCTTTCGTGATATGATCTTAGCCGACAAGGAAACTTTGCTGAAAATCAAAGACTTCTTCGAGAGGAAGGGTATTAGGGTTTCTGGCGGCATATGCACAGTTATGAATGAACGTGAATGGATGAGAACTTTCTGCTACTCCAACCCAGATCATGTAGATAAAATTAAGGAGATAGTTGCCTATACCTCTGAGATTTTTGACGAAGTAATTTTGGATGACTTTTTCTTCACAAACTGTAAATGTGAGCTCTGTGTTAAGCAAAAGGGTGAGGAGAGCTGGACAAAATATCGCCTAAAAATATTAGTAAAGACCGCTGAAGAGTTAATTAGGGTTGCAAAGAAGGTTAATCCGAAAGTTAACCTGATAATTAAGTATCCAAATTGGTATGAGCATTACCAGTTTCTGGGCTACGACTTAGATGTGGAATCCAAGATTTTCGACATGATATATACGGGAACTGAAACAAGAGATCCCGAATATACTTATCAGCACCTGCAACCGTATCAAAGCTATCTAATTATGCGCTATCTTGAAAACGTTAAGCCTGGAAAGAATGGTGGAGGATGGGTTGACCCGTTTGCAAGAAGAGTTATGGATTTATTTGCTCAGCAGATTAGACTTACATTGTTTGCTAAAGCCAAGGAAATTACATTATTCTGTTATGATGTTCTAATAAGGCCAGCTAAAGGAATTGACGGCTCTCAAAATGTCATTAGTACTGTTGCCCACGTAGCTGGCAATACGCTTGAGGATATCGACGCTATACTACATCATTTAGGTCAACCCATCGGTGTTCCATGCTATAAGCCCTATAATTCCTCATCTGGGGAGGACTTTTTACCTAATTATTTTGGTATGATGGGGGTACCCTTAGATCTTAGACCAGATTTTCCACGAAATGAAAAAACAATATTTCTAACAGAAAACGCGAAATTTGACAACGAAATTATCGAAAAAATTAAGGAACATTTACTTCAAGGTGGAAACGTTATTATTACCTCTGGATTACTTAAAGCCCTGCAGAATAAAGGTCTGTCAAGCATCGTGGAGGTTGAGTGCGCAGACAAAAAGGTTTTAGTTAATAGGTTTTCGAGATTCATGTTCGCTGATGTATACCAATCTGACACTGATATTTTAATTCCTCAAATAAGATATCCAACTAACGATGTTTGGGAGATTATTACGTGCTTAAGTAAAGGCAATGGATATCCATTACTATTGCGTAGCCAGTATGCTAAAGGTATACTATACATACTAACAATTCCAGATAACTTTGGGGACTTATACCATTTGCCACAAGAGGTTCTTACAGAAATACGAAGAGTCTTAACTGGGGATATCAAAGTTTACATTGAGGGTCCGAGCAGAGCATGCTTATTTCTATACGATAATAATACCTTTATAATTGAGTCATTCCTACCGCACTTCTTAAGATGTAATGTTGTAGTAAAATCTAGAGGCGCCAAACTCTATGACTTGATTCTAGATAAGGAATTCGAAGGCTCAGAAAGAGGTGAAGAAACGGTCTTCCCAGTATTTGTAGAACCTCATCACTATAGAATCTATAAATTCAAAATTTAATTCTTTTAACGCTTTTATTAGTATATTGGCGCGTAGTGATTAAAATCTAATTTACTGACAAAATTTAAATATGCCTAAAATATAGATCTCTCTCAAAACAAGTGTTGTAGTGGAGTTAAATATGGGTGGGCGATCTGAACCCGGAATAGGCGAGGTTGGAAGCATACATTTTCCGATTAGTGAGGCATTTAAATACTGCTTAGAAAGCGTTAGAAAACGCTTTACAAGAACCTTGATAACATCACTGTCAGTCTTACTAAGCATCGCTTTTCTTGTTTCGCTATTAACGATGGGGGAAATACTCGCGCAACCACAGATTGGTGGGGCGCCACCTCAATACCAAATATGGGTGGCTATAATAGCTCTGCTCGTATGCGGTGTTGGAATAGTCAATTCTATGCTGATGTCAGTAACCGAGCGTTACAAGGAGATAGGCACTATAAAATGTCTAGGCGCAACGGACGGCGCAGTTTTAGAGATATTCTTGATAGAGGCTCTATTATTAGGTATAATAGGTGGAGTTATTGGTGCAGTAGTTGGATGGTTAGCCGCAGTATTAATCTACTACTTTCAGTATGGGCCTCTAGTTTTCTTCGAGGGTGCAATGCTAAGATACGCTAGCATTATAGGAATGTCCATTGGAATAGCAGCGCTAATCAGCATAGCTGCTGCAGCCTATCCAGCGTTCTACGCAGCCAGGTTAAAGCCAGCAGAAGCCCTAAGATACGAGATATAGCAACTAAAGACCAAGAGTTCAAATCTTTTAAGGTTTTCTAAAAAGGTATTATAGAAAATAAAATTTTTTACTGGAAAATTTAGAAATAGGATTTTTCAAGGACGGTTCTTGCAAGCCTAACTTTATCCTCCAGTGTCTTCATTATCGTATTAGTCAAAAGAACCTTAATTCCAAGATCCCTCTCTATTCTATCCTTTTCTTCTTCATCCACTTGATCTAACACGAAAAGATTCAGAAAGTCTTTATATAAATATGCCACCGAGTATGCTGAGACCTCTAATCCGAGGCCCCTCATTAATTTATCAGCTGGTCCTTTTAATGGGGCTCCAGAGACAATTGGGCTTATGGCTACTTTACGCGCTTCGCTTTTTCTCATTGATTCTCTTACACCTTTAATAGATAGTATTGTACCTATGCTTACAATCGGATTGCTTGGGCAGATAATTATTAAATTACTGTTGAGTATTGCATCGATAACCCCTTCAGCTGGACGAGCGTTTTCAACACTCATATATTTCACACCTAAAACTCTGTCTTTTGCTCCCCTCTTGACTAAATACTCTTGGAAATGCATTAAACCAGCGTCAGTCTCAATCCAAGTCTCAACTCGGTCATCAGTCATTGGGATTATATTAACTCTTAAGCCCAGACCTCGGCATATTTCCTTTGTCGCCTGAGAAAGTGTCAGTCCCCTCCTCAAGAGAACTGTTCTGTGAATATGTGTTGCAAGATCTCTGTCGCCTATATTAAACCATGTATCGTATCCATACTTTTGGAGCATCTCCAGGCAATGAAATGTATCATCCTTTATTCCCCAACCTTTTTCTTCATCAACTATGCCCGCAAGAGTATATGCGACTATATCAAGATCTGGCGAAATATGCAACCCAAAAAGTTCTATGTCATCTCCAGTATTCACGATAATTGTTAACTCTTCTTCCGGAATAACTCTTATGAGACCGGAAAGAAATTTTGCAGCGCCAACACCACCAGCTAAAGCCGTTATCATAAGCTCACGCCCCAATAATTCTTAAACGCTATCTCCTTAATTTCCTTTCTAGGCGGGGGCTCCGGACTCTCGGCCGGATAGCCAATTGCTATTAAAGCTTGGGGTTCGACGTCGCGCGGCATCTTTAAAACTCTTCTAACAGTCTTCTGACAGAATAGAGGTGCGCAGAACCAGCATGCGCCTAGTCCTTCAGCATAAGCAGCTAAGAGAATGTTCTGGATTGCGGCAGCTAAACTCTGCGTTGCCATTAAATGTTCGAATTTTTGTCTCCTCCTATCAGGATATTTGTGCATCTCCTTCATAGTCAGAGCGGTAACCACTAAAACTGGTGTCTCGGTAAAGCGTTTAATCGATTCACTGATCAGCTTTTTTGATTCTTCTTGAGGAACACCGTCTCTTTCAAGATCTTTAGCCCATTCTGAGGCCATAGCTTCAGCTAGCTTCTTCTTTACATCGGAATCGGTTATTACGACAAAACGCCAGGGTTGAGAGTTATGGGCGGATGGAGCCCATCTAGCAGCCTCAATCACCCTAAAAATAAGTTCTCCCGGGATACTCTCTGGCCGATAACGTCTTATACTTCTTCTGCCCTTAATAACATATTCTATAGGTTTTTCCATCGACTTCTCACCAAAAATAATAATTGAAAGCAATAAGGGCTAAATATCTTAGTGCTTTGAAATGTTCCTTATTGATGGGAGTTGCTTTCCTTACGTATAATATATCTTTATGCGAGTTCTGACGGCTTCCGCTATAATATGACCCAGTAGAATGGTATAAAAAGCGAGCGTAGCGTTGAAAAACGCGATTAATGGTAGAGAGAGTAATATCGCCTCTTCAGTTAAACTGAAGCCGATAGGCGGAGGGAAGCGGAGAAAAGCCCAGTTGACTAGAGTCATTATTACAACTCTGAAAATTATTCCGAAGACTATTAAAATCAAACTTGACTTAAGCTTAAATTCTTGAAAACATCGAATTGCAGTTCTCATCAAAAATTTGCTGAACAAGAGACCTAATAGCATGCTGATTATCGCTGCTAGGTTATAGAGAGGTCCTGTAAGCAATACTCCTGGAAAAATAGCTAGGAGTACAAGCGTATTTACTATAGATATAAGAACGCTTACCGAAAAGCCATATAGTAGAAACGCTGCAACTATGGGCACTTCCCATACCTGATATATTAAGAATGGAGCATATGGAGCTGGAATTTTTATAGGTGAAAGGTTAAGCCCTATTGTAAGCGCTGTAAAAACAGTTATAAGTGCAATTTTACCTGATTTGGGCATGTTCATTCTCCCTCATGATGGTGTTGCTAGCTTATCTTAGAATTATTTCATACTATTATTTAAGAGTAATTACTCAAAAATGAGTAAAATTAACTCGAACTTTAAATTAACACTAACTGCTTCTTACTCAATTTTTTGTTCTTCAATCGAAATATCAAATAATTCATTAATGCTCTTATTTATTGTTTCAAAAGCTTTCTGCTCAGTATCCTCTTTAGTAGACATTTCTTTAAGGCTTTTGAGAGCATCGTCCTTAAGTTTCATTTTGAGTAATTTATTATCCTTAATAAATATAATTAAGATTGATTCTCCTTCCCTAACCGTGATGTTTCCTTTTCCCATAGTGCATCCTGTAGCGACTTGAATCCCATCGACGAGACAAGAATATGGCGGACTAGGTCTAGTTTCAACGATCGCTTTTGTCCTAAAGTAATCTTTTCCTAGAACTCTATTAGCAAATAATCCGGCCTTTAAGCCCAATATAAGGAATGGGCCGAGATGACCATGGAATTTCACAGCTTCATTTAACAGCGCACTTGTAATTTCGTCATACATGCCATTCAAATACTGTCCTCTCCGTAATCTCAGTTAGTATTACGATTTTATAAAAAAGTGTTACTGAAAACACTTATTTAAAAATATCTCGTTACTACTCCTATTCCTTTTGCAGCCACTCCATTATTTGCTTATCTAATGGTTTTGCTTTTCGTTTTTTCCGTCTAGGTTTAAATGGGTATCCACCTACCGCCCTATACGCTGCTTCTGCAAGTTTATCAGATTCTCCATCAATAAATTCATGCCAATTAGGGTTATGTCTAAAAATATGTGGGCTAGTCCATTCAGGCGTAAAATTTTCAAGTTCTTCCGGCTTCATGCATATGCATACCGCATCTAGTTCTCGATGCAAACTTAATGGACATGTGAAGACTCTAGTTGGATCCATTTTATTCTCCACAGTTATTCCACCCTTAGGTGATAACTCTATAAGCTTTGAGGAAATCTTTGAATTTACGTACTCAACAATGGCATATGCTAAATCTAAAGGATTATATTTTTCTAGCAGGTCTTCTGATATGCTTCTTTCGTTTATGTGAATATGGCATCCGTTTCCAGACCATTTAATATAAATCGACTCTTTAATCCCGCAATTAAACAAGAATCTTACAATATCTTTAGCGACGCGAATAGTATTCTTCCAGTTTGGAAGTTCGCTGTCAATATCCCATGTGGGCGTGCAGTATATTATGTTTGACCACTCATAGAGGTCCTCAATATTTTGGAGATTTCTATAAACATTAGCCGTTGCATAGATTGATCTTAACAATTGGTTATTTAGCTTAATTATGTCCTCGGTTTTCTCCATTAAAATGGGTTTTCCTCTAATATACCTTTTAAAAACTAAACTGCCAACTGAATCTATATAGTGAAGTGCAACCCATCTACCTTTACAAAAATCTAAAATCTCTTTTTGAACATCTAAGCGCGAGTAGTGCTCATAGAGCATATTCAAGGTATTTCGGCTTCCCTTCTCTCGGTTGCTCTTTGAATTCGTTCCATAACGTGTTTGGGTAGAGATATATCTTCCTTTCTCATATCAATTGGCTTAACGATAGTTAAACCTTTTCCAGGCAATATCGCGATTTCATACATTTGTAGACTATGATTTGTTTGCCGCATCTTCTCTATGAGTACATAGCGCTTTAGAACCCCGTTTCTAACGGTTCTTCTAAATCTAATTATGCCATCAGCTATATGCTCTACACCCCAACCAAAAGCTTCGGAAGTTGTTATAGCATACTGTGATGTTGCCATAACCGTGAAATCCCATTTAAATAAAACCTTCTTCACAAAATACGAGTATCTCCTAGCCATAGCTGGTTTATCGAGCCAAAATGCTGAAAGTGAATCGATAACGAGGCGGGCTCTGCCATAACCTAGAGTTTTCTTCGCTTCTATAACTTTATTCACAAGTTCCTCAATCTCTAAACTTTGGAGTGACCATTCATCCTTAGTCCCCATTAATGCATCAATAATTATTATTTTCTTTTCAGATATTCCCTTGTAGAAGTCGAAACCAAATTGTGCTGCCTGTGTAATGATTGACTCGCGGCTCTCCTCGGTTGTTACGTAGATGCATTTATCTCCCTCAATTATTCCTTGAGCAATAAAATGTATACAGAGGATGGTCTTACCAGTGCCTGGTTCTCCGGTAATAGCCACTGTAAAGCCTTTCGGTATTCCACCCTCAAGCATAGCATCTAAATCTGGAATGCCAGTTGACAAGCGCTCAATAAGCATCTCTGATCAACTCTCTACAGTAGTAAAAATAACCTTTAGGCGCTCTAAAACCTTACTGACTAATTATTTAATGATCACTACTGAAAAACACTTGGCTTTATATTTAAATAAACTAAAGGACCCCTCTCCTTCGGTAGCCGTGCTATTCTAGCGCTAATAGCGTTATACATGCTTAATGGATCTAGCACTATCGGTTTCGTGTCTTTACTGGTCTTTTGAATGCGCTTAGCTATCTCCTCGACTATTAAGTTTTCAGCTATGAACTCAATCATGCATACCTCGTTTTGATTCACAAGTTTTCTAACGGCTATGCTCTTTAATTCAGATTTGTAATCCATGTCTTGATATATTCTCCTTGCTCTCCTAATATTTTCTACATAATCTGGTGGCAACTCAAATTTTGTTGATAAAACCCTCACTCGCTCCCGCCACTTCTTAAGCCACATGCCGGCCCAAAAGTTTATCGAAGTCTTAAGATCCGCTGGTTTACTCTTAAGATACTCCTCAAGTTTTCTATAAACAATTCGACTATCATCTGTGTCTAATTTAACCTTTAGCCAGGTCTCCAGATCCTTTGAAGCGTATACAACCATTTGGTAATCTAGGGTGTATGGCTTAAATTGCGGGATATAACTCTCAAACTCCTTGATTAACAGCGAGAGAAATCTATTGCGAAAGTTTATAGCGCTCATTGAACGCACTCACACAACATTTTAATAATGCGTGAAGCGGAATTTAAAAGTTGCTGATGAAACATAAATATTCACATTTCATCTTTAAAGTTACAAATATCGCGTGGCAAATCTGATAATCTTGGAAGCCCGTCCCTCGCCCCCATTCTTGTTAGGCACCTTGAAGCAACAAAGTTTCCTAAAAGACCGCACTCTTTGAGGTTTTTTCCTTTAAGAAGCCCATAAATAAAGCCGGCGCAGAAAGCATCGCC
This sequence comes from Bathyarchaeia archaeon, assembly GCA_038859955.1. Lineage (GTDB taxonomy): Archaea > Thermoproteota > Bathyarchaeia > Bathyarchaeales > DTEX01 > DTEX01. The sequence continues at coordinate 27,409 of JAWCEH010000004.1, forward strand.
AGCACCAGTTGTATCAACAACTTCAACTTTAAATGGCTCAATTAAATGGCTTTCGCAGCCATCTGTGACATAACAACCCCTCTCCCCCAACTTAACTGCCACAATATTTGCTCCTTCTTCGAGTAAGGTTTCCGCGCCCTCACGGTAATCTTTACCTGTTAAAAGGCGTACCTCACCTTCACTTGGAAGAACGGCATAGCATCTTTTTATAATAGGTTTAAGGGCATCTAGACCCTTATGCGCATAAATAACCCCTGGGTCAAGCGTTATTTTAACCTCTGAAATTTTCTCCACAATTTTCTTTTGAGCTTCAAAGGGCACCTCGCCAGCGAAGGATGTTAGATGTAAGATTTTTGCATCTCTTACATATTCAAGATTAATTTCATCGTATCTCAATGTATCGTTGACGCCGGGATCCAAGTATAATGCTCTTCTCCCTTTTTGGTCAACGAAGCCTATAACTGATCCACTTCTGCCAGTTTTAGAGATAATTATACCATTTGTGTCAACCCCTTCATCTATGAAGGATTTTAGGAGGAATTCGCCCTCTCTATCCTCCGCAATCTTACCAATGTAGCCTACCTTTACGCCGAGCCGTACTAAACCCACGGCTGTATTTGCAGCTGAGCCACCTGGGGTTTCCTTAAAATCCAGTATTACACTCTCTTCATCGGCTCCAGCTAACCTATCAACTTTATAAAGTTTATCGACATTTAATGCTCCAAAACAGACTACTTCAAGTTTCATGATAATATCTCTCTCAGGTAGATTATATATTTGCCAAGTTTCCCACCATAGTTTCCAGCTGAAATTCTAACAACCCCCTTGACGGATGAGGCAGCTTTGATGCCAACTTTTATTGCTTCTTTAACAGAATCTAAGGTCAGTCCATTAATCACTATCTCTGGTATATAGCGAACTCCCTCTGGAACTTTCGATTCCATACCGAGTTTACTTTTAAGTGAAGGGCAATAGGGATGGTTTGTTGTTGGACCTATTTGTGGGAACTTTGTCTCAGGTTTTGAGCCCGCTGAGCATATATCAAATGGGGTGACTACACCCTCAACGTGGCTTATGGCTTTTAGAACCTTTCTTCCAGCCTCTAAAACAACCCTCTTTGTTCGGCACATATACCAGAAGTTTCCGCCCATAACCCCACGGCCATAACCTATGAAGCGCTCAATTTTAAAGTCGGGGACCATTATTGGCACAATTATCATTTCACGCCCATATTGTTTCTCGATCCACTCGTATCCGTCACCACAGTGTCCTATCAACTCTAGAGTATCTATTTTACCTATCGGGCTTGGACAAGCATCGAAAACTGCTGTAAATGGCTTAACAAGTATATCTTGCCTAACTCTGTAAGAAAATTCTCTATAAAACTTTTTAATGACTTCTTCGATAGGTTTTCTCTCGTCTACTCCGCTCCAGAACTGCAGTATTACACCTAAGCGTCCATCTGGTGTCTCATTTTTCGGAACCCAGCGTTCAATCCCACCTTCAATCCGACCTATAACTGTTGAAGGTGTTGCGGTTGAGTCTTCAGCAGCTCTCATGAGAATGCCTTTATCGTTTGCAGTGACAAGGACTCTAAAGTATAATCCTTCAAAGGCTTCCACATAAGTATCTTCAATAAACACATTCATTTAAATCACCATTTATATCAGAAAAAGAGGGTTTTAAGGTGTGATTTTAGGATTATCTGTCGATTAAGTGGCTATTTCTTAGGCTCTTCAGTCTTCTTTTCCTCAGTCTTCTTCTTTTTCTTTCCTCCGCAGCAGGACATAATTACTCACCAAATCGATTGTTCTCAAAATTTCCTTTTATGATTTTCTATTATGCTATTTCGTTCATTAGCCTAGAGCCCCTATCGCTTCTCCCCTAATGGTTTTTCTGAAGGCTGTGCTCTCATGTATTAGCCGATCAATGTTCTGTGGGGTTATTCTTTCTACCCATGGAGTTTTCTCTGGATGCAAGCTTTTTATGCGTTCAATTAAAAATGGACTGCAGTAATCTTCTAGCATAGATACGCTCCAGTTTTCCGCTAGATTGAGTACGTGTTCTTTGCCAAACCTCTTGAATTGTTCAGCTAATACAGCAAGTACAATTACATGATGCGATAGCACAGCGATTTCGGCTTCCCTAATAGCATATTGGTTCCCGTTGAATGAAACCGTTAAGCCTCCGCTTTTTCTAACAAGTCTAAAAGGTTCAACATCTGTTATACTATCACCTACATAAATGATTGATGAGAGTTCCCCGCCTAAAATAGTAGCAATATCCCTAACTGCCCTAGCCTTTTCATACCCACCAACCGGGTTAATATCTCTTAATGCTGCTCCTATTTTCATTTTCATAATTTCATCCCAAAAGATTTCGTCAAGACGTTTTATTGTCCTCCGGGTTTCTGGCGGTAGATCACCTAGTGACTTTGCACCTTGAGGGATTTCTATCATAGGCATCTCGATTATCTCTTTTCTTAGAACCTTTAGTCGCTCAATTTCCTCCTTTGGCACAATATACTTATCTATATCAATTTTAGTACAGTAAACGTTCTCTTTTGGGAAATCTATAGCATCACACAGGGCATTTATATAGGGCTCATAACTTGTGCTAACTATGAACGAGGGCATTATCGATCTAATATAGTGCAGTGCTTCACCGGCTCCGGGAACCACCAGTAGGGTTTCCGATGAGAAGCGCCTCATCATCTCGTTAGTTGCGCCATAAGCCTTCAGGAATGGCGCTATAAGCTTGAGGGTATCTCCAGCTTTATATCCTGGTCTCTTAACTATGTCAGCTAAAATATCATCATATCTGCTTATTTGAGTGAAAAACTTATCACCGTTCGGAATAAGCCAACAGGAGAGTTCGAATGCGTTATCATTTTTTGAAATAGGTCCCTCGCAGTCAGTTACAAAAATTTTCATCATAACTGTTTCCTCAAGAGTTCCATATGCATTATGCTTCGCTCAATATGCTCCTTTGAGGCTATATCTGTCCTATACCAAAGAGCTCCTCCCTTAATGGCCTTTATTCCCTCCATGGCTATTTCACGTGCGCTTTGAATGTCATCGCCAATGCCAACGGTACATACTGCTCTAGAAGACAGCGCGTATGTTTTCCCATTCTCACGAATCTCCATTGAACCTGGATAAACTCTAATATTATCACCATGTTTGGTTGATAGCTTTTCAGCCGACTCTAGGATAACTGGCGTGCCTATCTCGCTCTTATTAACTAGGTGTGGAAAAGCGTCTATATAGCCGCCATATTTGGGGGGAACCTTATAAATTACAACAGCAGCCTTCTCATCAATATTTACACGTGTTAGAGTCCCCTCAATCATTCTAAAGCATATCTCAACAAAATCATCTTTTAAAAGTGATAGGATTGGTATTATCTCCGGGTCGCCTGGCCTACTATTATTTTCCAGAATCATTGGCCCCTTACTCGTGTGTATAAATGCTTCGTAAAACGGTATCCCCCGAAGACTTGGATTCGAGCTTCCACCCCTAAGCTTCTCAAATATTTTCTCAACAATAATCCTCTCTTTCTCCCAATCCTCAGTTCTCATGAATGGCAAAACATATCCCCTATCTTTATATGTGCCCATGCCGCCAGTGTTTGGTCCTCTGTCACCATCGAAAGCTCTTTTATAGTCCCTCGTTTCCGGCAATGGAACGATATGTTTGCCATCGCAAAAGGCCTGAAAACTTGATTCCTCACCCTCAATTTTCTCCTCAACTATAACTGGCCCAAACTTAAAGTTGGCTAAGAAGTGCTCTAAAATTTCCTCGCGAGTATTAAAGTGATCTCCCCAAACTCCAACGCCCTTACCGGCAGCAGGAGCATCTGGTTTAACAGCCACCTTATTCTCGAGTTCATCTAACCATTTAAACAAGTCCCTTTTGACATCATCTAGATCCCTATAGTCTTTAGGGTCAAAGACCTTAAACCTCGGATTTACCTCCGGGGCAACTTCCTGAAAGAGTGTCCTCTGTGCAACCTTGCTCTTTTCAAGAGCATAATCCTTAGTTGGGCAGATTATTGGAATGTGAAGTTTACTCTCAATTAAATCCCTTACGCCTTCGATTATTGGCTTTTCTGGGCCAACTATTCCGAAGTCAATTTTATCCTTATGCTTTTCAGTAAAACTGTATATGGCATTAACATTGAGATCCGGGATTACAACATGCTCTTTAGCCCTATTAACATTAAATGGATTTCTCTGCTTATCAGCAATATAGAGCTCAACAGTGTACTCTTGGCTTCTCATGAAAGCATCAACCATAGCAGCCTCCCTAGAACCATAGGAAATGACGAGAATGCCAACGCGCTCCATCAGTATCACCACTTGCAATCTATTAGATTTAGTAATTCATCTACGTAAAAGTTTTATGAGTCCGTTACAATCTCCCTGAAATTAAAGATAGGGGTTCTTTCCTCCCTTATCACAACTGAGCTTCGACTAGATCAGTTATTACCTTGGAAGATAGCAAGTCTTTTAAGGATACCATGTATTAAAGAAGGAATTGGTTAAAGAGGAAAGATGCCTTATGAAAGATCCCCCTGCAGTAATCGGTGTAGGTAGAACTAGATTTGGTGAGCATTACGAGCTGGATCCAGAAGACTTGATTGATGAGGCTGGCTTAATGGCTTTGGATTCTGCTGGAATAGAGCGCAAAGATTTAGATGCCTGCTTTATTTCAGACTATCTTTTACAAGTTACTAACAAGATAGGTTTAGAGGAGGGGTTCATATCTCAGCTACTAGAGATGAATGTACCCATTGAGAGGATGAGATCCTTTAGCTCAGCGCTACTTAATGCCTGTAATGCCATAGAAGCCGGCAAATACGAGGTTGTTCTCGTTGGTGGGATGGAAAAGATGACCGATAGATGGAGTAAAATTAGGGATAACTTAATGCTCCTTGTGGATCACTGGAGCTACTATGCTGGTGGGACGCCTGAAACTAATCATGAATTGCTTCTTAGAGAATATATAAAGGAATATAATATACACGGTGACGACCAGCAGAAGCTCATGACGACGCTTGCCCACATATCCGTTAAGAACCACCGTAATGCAGTATGGAATGAATATGCGCATTTCCGTAGGGAAATAGATGTCAAAAGGGTTTTTGCAGCTAGGGCTGAAGAGCGAAAAACTCTAGGGTTATACGATTTTGCTCCTATATCCGACGGTGCAACCGCCCTGATATTAGCAAGTCCCCGAAGGGCTAAGGAATACACTGATAACATGGTATATGTTCTTGCCTCATCTCTAGCAACAGATTTCATTTCATATCCATCTAGGTCGCATAGAGCCGGTTTCATTGCAAGTAGGATAGCTATGGAAAAAGCCTTAAAAATGGCGAATATAAGCCTAAATGACATAAAACTGCTGGAGGTTTACGATCAATCAACAGTTCTCGAGATGATATCGCTTGAAGATCTAGGTTTTGTCGAGAAGGGTACTGCCTGGATAAAACTCTATGAGAATTTTGAAGACTTTAAGGGGTTCTACGATGCTGACGGAAAGCAAGTTTACGTGAATACAAATGGCGGATTGAAAGCTGATGGAAACCCGCTTGGTGCAACAGGTGGGGCGCAGGTCTTTGAGGTTGTGAAGCAAATTAAGGGTGAAGCGGGTCAGAGACAAATTAAGCCGGATGGCGATCTACTTTATGGCTGTGTTCAAGAGATCGAAGGTTTTGGAACAAAAGTTTACGTTCATATTTTAGGGAGGGAGAAGAGTGGGCAGTGAACCAATAGAGAGAAGAGTTTCATATGTAGGGGATAGGCTTAAGGGTAGTAGGTGTCCCTTCTGTGGAAAAGAATACTTCAGAACCAGAAAGTACTGCGGGAACTGCGGCAGGAAAAGTCTCGGTAAGATGGAGGACGTAGACTTCTTCTATGAGAAGGGGGTTCTCGAAACATGCACAGTTGTTAGGGAGCCAACTAATAGATTCACGAGACTTGGAGCATACATTTATGGAGTAATATCCTTTCATGATGGGAAAGTTAGGGTGCCTGGAAGATTAACTGATATGATTATAGGAAGCGACGAATCTATAAACCCCGAGGATTTTGAAGGCAGAGAGGTTATTCCAAGATTTAGGCGTAGATACTCGGTTGATAGAAGCGATATCATTCCAACAATCTCTTTAGCATTTACATTTGCTGATGAATACTATCCATTTCAGCAGTATGAGATAGTTAAGCCAAATAAGGAATATGATGCGCCGGGAATAGTGGGCTACGGCGTATATATTTCGAGGTTTAGAATAAAGGAGGGTACAATAGAGCGTTCAGTTCCATTCATGGATGAAGATGCTATAACGGCGGCTGTTGAATCTGGAAAGCTTGCATTAATACATTCAGGCGTAGACCACAGGCTTGTAGGCAAAATCTATGTGGGATCAGAGTCTAATCCATATGCTGTTAATCCAATAGCATCAAAAGTTGCGCAGGTTCTTAAACTCGGCGAGGAGGAAAAGGCTGAGGGAGTTCAGGGCGTTGACGCTGTTGATACGGAATTTGCATGTAAGGCTGCAACAAGCATGTTTAAAGATGCTATGGCCCTAACGTACTATCAGAGAGATCCAACGGATTACGTGATGGTTATTGGTGCAGATAATGCCCAGGCAGCGCCGAGGGGTGAACCAGGTGGCGAACTAGACTTCTTCGTTGGTTTCGGAGGAGCAGCCTTCATATTCGGGATGAAAGATGTTATTGCTGAGGTTGAGGGATGGTATTCATGTACATCTGATACACCTGACTTCTGGAGAAGGGATCTCGAGCCGTATCCACGGCATGGCGGGCGTTTTACCGGTGAACCAGCCTACTTCAAGCATATTATAAAAGCTGGCAGAAAACTAATGGAAAAAATGAATCTCAAACCCAGCGATATAGACTACTTTGTTTGCCACCAGCCTAATCCGGCATTTCCCGCTAGGGCTGCGGCAACACTAGGCTTTAAACCCGAACAATATACACTAGGTCTACAAGTTTCGAAGTTTGGTAACACATATTCCGGTTCCTCGCCAATAGGCTTAGCGGCTATATTAGATCAAGCCGAGCCCCATAAGAGAATAATGATTGTTAGCTATGGTTCAGGAGCGGGAAGTGACGCGTATGTATTTGTGACTACAAGTCAAATTAAAGACAAGAGGGATCGCCAAAAATTCACTGTTAAACATCAAGCTGAAAATAAATTTATTAAATATATAGATTACGCAACTTACAGGAGATTTAAAGAGGGTCTTTGAGAGCATCACACAGAATACTGGAAATGCAAAAACTTATATTTGACGTTAACTCTTTATTTTAACCACTAACATCAGAGCGGTTAAGCCGGGAAGACAATACTTCTCGACTTCTCTGCTTTGGTGTTAGTTCCGCGATACAGGACGAAAAAATAGATGCTGACCGAGATAAGAATACTAAGGGGATCATTTAAGCTAGCGAGAGCAGAAAGGCTATTTTTAGACGATTCAGAGGCGCCAAAAGCGGTTTTTCCTACACACTCTTCTACTAAAGTATTAAGGTTCAGCGTTTCTGCTCCTGGGATCGCGGAAAAAGACGCAACAGGAGGGATAGATTTAGAATGAAGATTAAGGAACTGAGGGATGGGATGCGTAAGGTTGATCTCGTAGCAAAGGTTCTAGAAATTTCAGAGCCTCGTGAGGTTATTTCAAGGTTTAGTGGTCAAGTATTTAAGGTTGCTGACGCAATTATAGGTGATGAGACTGATACGATAAAGCTCTCTTTATGGAATGAGCAGATCGACCGAGTGAACATTAATGATACGATAAAGATCGAAAATGGCTACGTAAGATCCTTTAGAGGGGAACGGCAGCTAAATGTTGGTAGGTTTGGGAAGCTAACCGTCCTGTAAGGCGCGGAAAAAATTAACCGTATGTGAGGTGAAAAATATGCAGGGTGAGAGAAGAAATGAGAGGGGAGGAAGACGCTTTAACAGAGGACGTGGAAGACAATTTCCGCCAAAACCAGTTGAACTAGGAAAAGAATACGACGTTGATGTCAGGGAAGTTAGCCGGAAGGGAGATGGAGTAGCAAGAATACAGGGATTAGTTACATTCATACCGAATGCGAAACCAGGAGACCACATAAGAGTAAAGATAACTAGAATCGGTCGTAGATTTGCAGAGGCTGAGATCGTTACCCCGTCTAAGTAACTAGATGGACTAATGTGAACAAGAGATACACAACTCGAAAATATTTATTTTCCCATTCTTTGCAGTACTAATATCTTGACTACTCAATATCAGATAACGTTATCTTTTTTGCTCCTTTATTGAGCATCTCCTTTATAGCTTTATCGACATCTCCAGGAGTTACATCTATACCCTTCACAGCATCCTCCAAGAGAAAAACTTCAAAACCATATTTTAGCGCGTCTAAAACAGTGTTCTTTACGCAGTATTCGGTTGCGAGGCCACCGACAAAAACCCTTCTAACACCAGCCTCTCTTAAGTCTTCACGTAGGCCCGTTCCCTCAAAGCCTGAATAGGCCTCTTTAAATGGGTCAGTAGCCTTGGATATAATTATTGCCCTTTTAGGAAGATGTAAACCAGAATGGAATTTTGCACCTTGAGTTCCCTGGATGCAATGTGGCGGCCAAGGTCCACCATAATCTTTAAATGAAGCGTGATTTGGTGGGTGCCAGTCTCTTGTGGCAATTATTAGGGCACCAGCAGCATCAAATTTTCTAATATATTCGTTTAATATCGGAACCACTTTGTCGCCATCAGGGACCGGCAAGGCTCCCCCCGGACAGAAGTCAACTTGGACGTCAACTACTATTAGGGCGTCCTTATCCTTCTCAATTTTAAATTTCAAATTAAATCACCTCTTGAAATTCAAACAAAAAAGTATTATTTAAGGCATTAATATTATCATCGCGAATATTTTCGGGATAAAATTCACTTATGTTCCTTTGAGTTCGATTGTACTAATTATTTTTGGACGAAGCATAGGAGGAAAATCTTTATCGGCCTCTGCGTGAATAGGTTTTAAATATGCCCTACTTTTCAAAATCAGGTGAAACTAATAATCCTTTACATCGCGTTCTTTTAATATGGACATACGCCTGTTGGGCATTCGCCAGCAAACTCAGCTGGTGCCTGGATGTATGGTGGGGGTGTTGCAGTCGTGCTGGGTGTTTGAACTCCGCCGACTACTAAGACTTGTTCAGCTTTGCTCCCGTATCGATATATTGTTATGCCTTTGCATTTAAGCTTCCAAGCCATTATGAATATTCTTCGAACGTCATCTATTGTAGCTTCATGGGGTAAATTAACCGTTTTAGAAACTGCGTTATCCGTGTATTTTTGAAATGCAGATTGCATTCGTACATGCCACTCTGGCGCTATCTCAAGCGCCGTCACAAATATTCTCCTAACTTCTGGTGGGATCTCGTTTATGCCTTGAACTGAGCCTATCCTAGTAATTTTTGAGATGAGATCAACGCTATAAAAGCCTCTTTCTTTGGCTATCTGTTCGAAAACTGGGTTAACCTCAAATAACTGTGTTCCCATAACGTTTCTGACAAAGGCAACTGCAAATAGCGGCTCTATTCCGCTGGATGTACCGGCGATTATACTTATTGTTCCAGTCGGAGCTATTGAGGTTACTGTTGCATTTCGCATGGCTTTATAGCCCGCTTTTTCCCAGATGCTACCGGGAAAGTTTGGAAATGAACCTCTCTCTTCACCTAACTCAGCGGACTTCTTTCTGGCCTCTTCAGATATGAACGACATGACTTTCTCAGCTGTTGATATTGCCTCCTCAGAATCGTATGGTATGCCTAGCTTTATAAGCATCTCGGCGAATCCCATAACGCCTAAACCTATTTTTCTATTCGCTTTAGTCGCGCGCTCAATTTGTGGTATCGGGTATCTATTAGCGTCTATAACGTTGTCTAGAAAGTGAACAGCTATCCTAACTGTTCGTCTAAGCTTATCCCAATCGATTTCACCATCATGAACCATCTTAGATAAGTTTATAGAACCTAGATTACAGCTCTCATACGGAAGCAAAGGGACCTCACCACAAGGATTCGTGCTCTCAATCACGCCAATATGCGGCGTTGGATTCCTCCGATTAATCTCATCAAGAAATATTAGGCCTGGATCGCCGGTTTTCCACGCCGCAGTAGCTATTAAATCAAATACCGCCCTAGCTTTTAAGCGCCTAACAACAGCGCCATTCCTGGGGTTAACTAAACTGTAATATTGGTCATTTTCAACAGCCTCCATGAACTCATCAGTGACACCTACGGAAATATTAAAGTTTGTTAACACACCCTCCTTCTCTTTAGCCGTAATGAACTCGATTATGTCAGGGTGATCCACGCGGAGAATACCCATATTTGCGCCCCTACGCCTACCACCCTGCTTAATCACTTCGGTAGCGGCATCAAAGATCTTCATAAAAGAGACCGGACCGCTAGCAACACCCATTGTTGATCTAACAACATCACCGCGTGGCCTAAGCCTTGAAAAAGAGAAACCTGTTCCGCCACCAGACTTGTGTATAAGCGCCATATACTTTAACGCATCAAATATCTCTTCAATCGAATCACCCACAGGAAGCACAAAGCATGCCGAAAGCTGCCCAATATCCGTCCCAGCATTCATAAGCGTAGGCGAATTCGGGATGAAATCTAGATTAGCCATAACTCTATAGAATTCCTCTTCAACGGCGCTTATCTTAGCATTTTTATCGTATGCGATGTCAACCGCCGCTATTGCTTTAGAGACTCTACGAAACATCTGTGAAGGTGTCTCGATAACTCTTCCAGTTTCATCTTTTAGGAGGTATCTTCTTTCTAGGACGCTTATCGCGTTAAGTGATAGCTTTAAGTCATCTGTGACGCCTAGAAGTCTCTTTTGTTCCCTAAGTTCTGTCCGCTTATGCCTATAGAGTATGTATGCCTTGGCGACGGCATCATAGCCATTTTTTATTAGAACTCGTTCAACAATATTCTGTACATCTTCAACGCTTGGGATTCTATCCCTAAACTCCTCCTCAACCATGGCTACAACTTGAGCTGAAAGTTCAGCCGCTAAATCTCCATCCTCGCCTCTAACGGCTAAGATAGCCTTATGAATAGCATTAGTAATTTTAGTCGGGTCAAACTCAACTATCCGTCCGTCTCTTTTGCGAATTAAAGAAACAGGCATTTTTTTATAACGCCCCAAAATAACATAGATAAAAGTAATTTTAATACGTTGCGGATGAAAAAAGGGAGAGGAGAATTAATTTTTAGGGAGAGGCAGCGACTTTGGTAGCACTTCTCCTCCTTAAGATAATTACTACAGCCCCTATAACCGCAACAATAGCAACGCCTATTATTATCTGAGTCATTGGAAAACCTGTTTCCTCAAGGGAATGTATTGTAACATCTGGCTTAATACTCGCCGTTTCTATGCATGGTATTGGCGTTCCTTTAAACCATAAACCTTGGATTTCAGGTTCCCTGGGCCAGAGATTAATCTGTAGTATTATTTCCTTGTTTGATCTAACCTTATGCAGCCCTGGTTGTGTAAACAAATATGGTGAATCAGACTGAACCGTTACTGGAATATCATCGATTGTTAATTGCGCGGTTTCTTTTGCAAAGAAGTATGCTTCTACGTAGGCGTCTGTTGGTAGTTGAATCATTGTATCCTCTCCTGGTCGAATACTCATGTGCATTACACCGTTAGCGTAACCTTGATATACACCTCCTCCTCCCCCCGCAGCCGAGTTCTTGATACTTCCATTGTGAATATGCAATAGAGTAATCGGTTTCTCACTTACAACAGCTATTGCATACGCATTTGGCCTAAAACCAACCCCTGATCCTGCTTTCACAGAATGTTCCTCTATAACTTGTTTTGTGGCTAAATCGTATACTTTTATTTTAGTTTCTTCGGTGGCTAAAGCTCTGAACGCGTAATCTCTCTCTGGGTCCCAGCCCCACTCTATGGCCTTAAATGCCCTTGTTAAAAAGAACTTTCCAACGAATCCTCCTTCGACTGAAGGTATAAGGAAGCATGTGGTGTCTAGCGAACCTATGCCTGAAATAGTGCCCGCCTGCACCATAATATTGCCTGTTGACGTAATTTTATATATGCTGAAGGGCTTAGCCTGAATATACTGGTAAGAATTGGCATCAAGCTTATATGTCGTTTCATAGCCGTCATCCCTTGTAATCTTAACCTCAGAAGGCTCAACGGCTAATATAGTATAATAGGTGCCAGTTGTTCCTTGGGAAGCCATAAAGATAAACTCCTTTCCAACAAACAATCCGTTTGTAGCTGTATAGAAACCATGTGGTAAGGGCCCCTCAACAGGTTTCTCTGGAATCTTCTGGTAGTTCAGCAAGAGTACTGAAACATGCTTATCGGATAGAACCTTAAAGCGCGTGCCGTTATTAAGTAATACGTAACGTCTCTCTCCAGCTCCTAAACTAGCCGCATCGATCAAATTGCCTGTTGTCAAATCATAAACAGCGACATTCGTGTTATCCGCAGTAGCAACAATAGTTAGTAAAGCCTTTAGGGCTATTAGCCTACCATTTAAACCAACGGCTCCAACGCCGTATCCTGCGGTATCAAATCCAAGAATCCATTCAGCAGAGCGATCCATCCATCCCGGCGTCGCATTCCAGTCCGCTAGAAAGTAACGCCAAATCTTCGCTGGCACCACACCATAATAAGTGTAATTATAACTTACCTGACCCAGAGATGGGTATGCGCTGAAATAAATCGATGCGATAAGGAAGGTTAGCGCTGTTATAATGCTTATGCATACTAGAATTTTCTTCGCATGTTTTATCATTATACCACCAACTTACCTCTTTTTCAAGCTTTTTAGCAAGATAATTATATAAAAATATTCTCTTCCCATTTAAAACACCATGTCGTGCAAGAACTTTGAACAATATACATAAACTAAGCTTAAACATAAAGTGTTCCTAACCAGATTTACCAAAAATTTTTTAAATATAGAAATCGTACCCATATTATCGAGGAAAAAGGAGAAAAGAAGATGAGTAGTGAAGTTAAAAGTGTATTGACACCTACTTTGTGGGCATTGCTGGCCGTAATATCTATCATAATGAGTCTCGTGGGGGTTCTTTCATCTCCTTTCGCTCCATCATGGGCTTGGTCAATGCTGTTTGGATCGTTTACTGCTCCTTTGATTGTGCTCTTCATTATCCTATTAATCTCAAGAGCTGTCCCCTCAATAAGAAGAGCATTATCACCACAAAAGCTCGCGCTTCTTTACACGGCCGTAGCTATGTCAGTAGTCTTCTGCTATAGCATGATACCATACGGTATACTCCATAACGCCGTGGCCACACGCCAGAATCAGTACGATTGGCATCCAAGCAACTGGGCTGTAAAAGATCTATTTGTTTTCGGTCCAATAGTTAGCGACCCCTCTGAGATGATTCCGGTAACTGAAGGGCGCGCTCCAGTACCTTGGGATAAATGGTCCCCATTCCTAGGGTGGTGGATGTGCTATACAATACTCTGGTTGCTATTCTTCGTAGGTTGGTTAACGCTTCTTGAGGAGCGTTGGATACGCATAGAGAAACTGCCATACCCAGCGTCATTAACTGGTACAATGCAGATTCAGATGATTGCCCAGCAGGAGAAGCCCGATCCAAGATTTAAGTTCTTTATATTAGGCGTTATTATAGGGGCATTGGTAATACTGCCGGTTATAGCAGTTAACATTAACCCAGCTATACCAGACTTATACGGGTGGACTAAGGAACCGTTCTTGCCATGGTTCTTGGGAACAATGGACTTTTCTAGGCTTCCAATGGGTGCCGCGATCCCGGTAATAGCATTCCTGCCAATCAACCCAATGATATACGTGTTGTTCTATCTGTTCCCAACAAAGATATTATTCACAATGTGGATCTTCTCGCTCTTCGGTGTACTAATACCAAGCCAAATAGCATTCTATATGGGCTATTACAGCGATCTCCCAACAATGGCTAATCGTTTCCACTCCTTTATGAATGAGCAACCATTCAGATGGAACGGTTGGTGGATCGGCTCATTTATCGGGCTGATTCTCACATGGTTTGTCCTTAACATTTCGTATCTAAAAAGCATATTTAAGAAACCGTCGACTGAGCTAGCCCTGCCTGGAATGGCGTCACTAGCATTGATTGCAATATCAACAGTAGCCATAATCGCTTTACTGATAGTGGCTGGCGTAAATGCCGTTGGCGCACTACTAATTGTCTTCGTAATGTGGGTACTGTTCCTATCCGCAGCGAGAGTCTTCGGATTCGCGAGCATCGTGGGAACCGCATGGGGCTTTCCAATAGACTGGTCGCACTTCCCATTCCTAGTTAAACACCTATACCTACCAGATCCAGGAGTCAGAACAGCTGAGATGACTGCAACTCTATGGCTATCTAACAGATGGACTGGGGAGCTTATGGGAGAAAACAACACGAACTTTGGCATGCTCTTTACAATACCACTCTGTTATAAGATTGGGTACGACACTGGAACACACCCGAGGGATATCACGAAAATTATTTTGACAGCAGGTATAATATCTGCTTTAATAGGGTATCCAGTTGGCTTGTGGTTCAGCTATAACGCTGGAACAAACAATACGAGAATGGGATTATTTGACGCTTGGTGGCACTGGGTCTTCGGCGCCCCATGGAGTGACACAGCAGACCTAGGAATATCCGAGCCATTATGGCCATATATAATCTGCGGCTTAGTGCTCACATTAATACTCAGCGTGCTCAACTTCAGATTTGTCTGGTGGCCTCTTGATCCAGCTGGCGTTGCAATGGCTCTTGGTGCAGCAGGCACAGGATGGCTTCTACCAGCGTTGGTTGGTTGGATAGTTAAAACTTTAGTGTTACGCATGGGTGGAACAAAGCTCAATGATAATGTTGTTATGCCTATAGTTGTTGGTTTTCTAGTAGGTTACTGGTTCCTAATGTTCCTTGGCGGCTTCGTGGGAATGGTTCAATTCTTCCTACCTAAGTAGGCTGTTTAAATTCCCTTTGCCTCTATTTTTTATTATATTATTTTTTCAGAGTTTCTTTTTAGATAAATTTTGATATCGCCTTTTTTGTGAATGTCGAAAAACTTATAAATTGCAGCACTTCTATAGTTCAGTGCCAAACTTAAATAACCAATAGGTGGCAATTGGTGAAATACAAGTTCGAAGATCACCTTATTTTAATTTTATTGTTATGGCTTTCCACGACGGTTTTAGCACCACACTTTTTCGAGTTAATTGAGGCTTATTCTCCTCCTTTAATCTCATCTGAGAATGTCTCTGATCTTATTAGTCAAATTGATTTCTCTAGTGTTCTGGAGCATGTAAAGTTTTTCTCAAATTTAGGGTCTAGGGTCAGTGGCTATGAAGGCTTCTATAGAGCAGCCGAGTATATAAAAAGGTATTGGAGTAGCGAATTAGGCTTCAGCCTAAGGGAAGAGAAATTAAAAGTAACTAGCCCAATAGTAAAGAGATACTCGCTAAAATTAGAGGTTCCTGGAATCGGGATCGTTGATACAGAAGCTTATCCCTTATGGCCAAATCATATTAACCCTTGCCCATACAAAAGTCCTGTTGAAGGGGATCGCCTAGTATATATCGAGGAGGGATTGCCCGAAGATTTTAACGGAGTTAACGTTGAAGGCTCCTTTGTCCTTATGGACTTTAATAATAGATGGTATTGGAAGAATGCTGCCCTCTTTGGGGCTAAGGGGGTCATCTTCTTAGAACCTGAAGATACAATAAACACGCAGGCTGTGCAGAAGGTTTTCAGCATACCAATAAACTTCCCGAGACTTTACGTTATGGGAGACATTGCTTCACTACTAAAGGAGAAACTGAAAGAATACCGCGAACTAAGAATATGGATTGACTCTCTTATGGTTTGGGAGAACAAGGAAGTAGCAAACATTATAGCCGTGGTTGAAGGGGTAGATCCAGATCTTAGAAGCGAAGTCGCAGTTGTAGGTGCATATTACGATTCTTGGTCTATTATCCCACAAATTTCGCCAGGCGCAACCGACTCCATGGGCATAAGTTTCCTTATGGAATTAGCGCGACTCCTAAAATCTAATCCGCCAAATAGAACAGTTTGGCTTATCGCTTTTGCAGGACACTATCAAGCGCTTGCCGGAGCTAGGGAGTTTGTGGAGGATCACTTCAGTGAGCTACGTGATAAGATAAAAATGATGATAAGCTTGGATCTTGCCAGCGACAGCGATGTTGTCGCAGCATACCCGGCTGGAGTGATGTATGGTTACAATAGACCAAGAGATCTTATACAATACTACGATGGTTGGATGAGGCAGATATCAAGCTGGCTTGATCAGATAGAAAAGGAGACAGGCGAGGAGGCACGTTTTATCGATGGTGTTCGCTGGGTTAGGCCTCCATGGATTTCAAATTCTCCACCATTTGAACCATTCCTAAAGTATTTTGAGGCTGAAGTTTTCACTGAAGCATGCTATGGAGGCGGTCTCGGTTTTGTAACAACCAATTCATTCCGAAAATATCAATATACCCCCTTTGATGTATACGAGAGGATTCAGCCTGAAAACTTACGTAGGCAGATCACCATCCTATGGCCAATAATATACAGGTCAGTTAACATTAACCCCATTCCTTATCCGCTTTACCCAAGAAGGACTGGCGCTGTAGATCACGGACTAGTCGCAGCGACGCTTCAACTGGGCATATACAATAAAACAATAAACATGTTTAATGACTACGCTAACGACGATGCTGTGATATTTGTCTCAGTTGGACCAACAATGGGCTCAGCGACATCAATAGTTGCAGTAGGTCTACAACCTGCAACTTATGTTGGTGCATCACAAAGCATTGTTATTCAAGGAGTAACTGTAGGCTTATTCGCGGCTTCGCCGGCAGTTAGCTCCGGAGGCACGGTTTCAACAGCCTCACTTGCTGCACCCCTCGGTTTCACCGTAGTCTTAAAGCCGGATGAAAACGGTAGGGTTGTACTGAAAGGGATTAAACCTTACACTGGGATTGACGCTCAGGGATACGTACTAGATCCAAATTCTGGTAAAATTTTATGCGCTACAGATACGGGTCCCTTTGGAACTGGAATATTTAGATTAGGCGGGCTCTTCGGTCAACCAGGCTCGGCCGCGGCTCCAACACTAACGCCTGGAATGGGTGGAATGGGTTACTTAATGGAGGCAGGCGCTTGGGCAAGAGCATTTGCAGTTCAAGTTACATATGGACACAGGTATATCCCGCTTTTTAACGCATCCTCAATCGCATTAATTGGCTTCTTTGATCCGCTAGCTCTTAGTGGACCACAAGGTCTCTCGGTTGAAATATTAAACTTCATTTCACATAGTTATTTCGTTTGGAGAGATGTTCTGGCAACATGGCCTGAAGCTATGGTTTTTATGGAACCGGGTATTCCTGCGGAGATAATTGTGAGAGCTCAGGGCAGGATAATAGCCGTCCTAAATAACGCAACAGAATCTAAGCCTGAAGGCCAGGGGTATAGGTTATCTCGTGGAGAGACTCTAGTTCTTACGATTCTAGATGCCATAAGAAATATGTTTTATCTAACGAACTATAGATGTAGCTTTCTGGAAAGCAAAATGTCAGTTAACCCCAAGATGCTTTTATATTTAGATTTAATGCGAAAGTATATGCGGTTAGCAGATGAATCCGCAGAAAATAAAATTAAAAGCAGTTTCTACTCGTATAGTATAGTGGCGTGGCAGTATTCTTTAAGCGCGTATGAGGCATCTCTAAACTTATTGTTTGATGTTGTGCAAACGGCTTCATTCTTCTTCTTTGTATGCGCTGCCTTCGTGATTTTTGTATCAAGGTTTATTGGAAGAAGGTTTACGGGACTTAAACAAATGCTTGTTATTTTAACATTTTTCGCTATAGCGAATTTCGCTCTTGGCCTAGTTCATCCGGGCTACACGATATCTTCGAACATATGGATGCTACTTAATGGGTTGTCGGTGGTGTTATTCGTTGTTCTTCTAATTTACGTAGTTATAGATGAGCTTAACACTGCTATGGCGTCTGTAAGCACTTCAATATTGGGCTTTCACCGTTCAGATATAGAAAGGGGAGCAGTCTTAGTCTCAGCTCTCTCCATGGGTGTGGAAAATCTTAAGAAGAGACCTATACGGACGGCGCTTAGTCTCTCCACGATAATTATAACAATATCAGCTATGACGCTTTTCACGACAATGGGTATAATGGTTTACCAGTATGGTAGGGTTACTGGAACCGCAACATACACGGGTCTTCTCCTAAAACGTCCTCCTCAACAATTATACATGCCAATATCAGAAGTATATTCAATAGTGTTGCCCGACATGGCTTCCGCTGGGTTGACTACTTTCAAAGCTATGCCGAGAGCGTGGATCTACCCTGTTGGGCAAAGTCTCTTCCTATACTGGGGCGGTAATGCATCCGGTATTAGAGGCATAATGGCGATATCTATTGAAGAGGCTCAGATGTTGAGAGATGCGGTAAAGCCTGGAAAAGGAGTTACATTTGTGCCTGGCGCCAAACGCTTATTTTTAATTACGGAATCACTTGCCGAGAGACTAAGCCGAACGTTGGGTCACCCAATTGAGCCTGGTAAAACTGAGATAAGAATTTATGGAATAGAAATGACTGTTTTAGGGATTCTCGACAAGGAAATTGCGACAGCGATTCTATCAAAAGATTTAGACCAGTTCTCTATGGTGATGCCTGATCAATTGGCGACAGGTTTAACTGGAATTTATTCGCCGCTTGACCTGGACACGGTAATAATAGTTCCATACGAATTTGCGTTGGAGTATTTAAACGTTCAACCTAACGTGATCAGATTAGATGAATCTTCATCTACAGTTAATGTAAAGGCTCTCTTTGACAAAGCATTTGAAATAGTCTTAACCTTACCATTCGAAATATCATATGGAGAAAAAGAGAGCGGAGCAGGTAGCCTTACTAAGAGAGACATATACTCGCTAGGTGGAATAGAAAATCTTGTTATTCCACTAGCTCTTTCATCGCTTACGATCCTCTCTATGATGCTCAGTGCCGTCTACGAACGGCGAAGGGAAATAGCGACGCTAAGCACAATTGGTTTATCACCATCTCATATTGGTGCCGTTTTCCTGATGGAAAGTATAGCTCTAGCCTTCCTTGGAAGCTTCCTAGGCTACATTATGGGCGCCGGCATAACTTCAATTCTATGGAATTTAAGGATGTTCCCAGCATCTCTAGTGCCGAATATATCCTCTGGCGTTATAATAATAGTTATGGGTATAATGATGCTGTCAACAATAATCTCCTCCGTATACCCGATGATGAAAGCGTCAAGTCTCGCAACACCATCCCTACTGAGGAAGTGGAGGATAGCAAGTAAACCAGTAGGCGACTACTGGAGCGTAGAACTGCCATTTAACGCGGCGCCTGAAGAAGCCATGGGTGTTTTATACTTCATTGGTGAATACTTTGAAGCTTCAGCAGCCGAGAGAGCAGGTCTCTTTATGCTTCTAAGCCCAACGCAGCTCCTCTCTAAAGACGATACGTATGTGCTTAGCGCTCAATTACAGTTATCGCCCTTTGATGCTGGAATAATTCAGAACTTGCAGGTGATCGCTAAACCTGTAAGCGCCGATGTGTATGGCTTCGAAGTCCTAATCAAGAGATTATATGGCGTTGAAAGTTTATGGATCACAGCTAATAGGGCCCTAATAGGAGAAATCCGTAAGCAATTCCTTATTTGGAGGGCGCTTACACATGGAGAGAAGAAAAATTATAGTGAGAGGGCGATAGCAAAGTGGATGAAGTAAGTGAGTATTCCATAAAGAGGCCAGAAGAGAAAGCGCTCACGTGGCGCGTTATATTGGCTTATCTTTTTATCATAGCAATAATACAGCCGGCTATAGTGTACAACTGGCTGGTGAACGGCTTATGGGGGCTCGCTGGACTAAGCAGCTGGGCTGTTATCCTCTTGTGGGTTGGATTAACTAGAAGATTAGGTTCCCCCTTAACATCTAGAGAAATATTCGCTATAAGGATGATTGATTCAGCAGGCTTAATGTACACGGGTTACTACTTTGCATACATTTTACGTAACATGTATTTCGCGAACTCAGAGATAGCAAAACTATTTGGTTTGCAACGGGAAGTCCCGGTATTCTTTTCACCTCTGGGCGAAGACTTTCTAAGAGTTTCCTTAAATAGAACCTTTTTTGATCCCTCATGGGCTCTCCCGATTTTTATTTGCATTGTGCTGCCAGTATTATTTTCAGCTGTCGCTAATTACGTTCTTGGATTAATAGCTTTCAGCCTATATGTTCGAGAAGAAAAGCTGGCCTTCCCGCTGGCATCATGGGATGCTAGAATGATGATGGCGTTCGGAGAAAGAGATGTGAGCAAAATTAGAATTATTTCATTAGCGATCGCTGGTGGAGCATTATACGGTTTTATGACAAACGTTCTAGCAACGATTTTTGGGCGGCCACTAGTTCCAAGACTACTAGTGGACTTTACTGGCATCTTAGAGAATGTCCTTCCCGGAGGTGCATTCGCATTCACTACAGACTTTTTAGCTTATGCAATAGGTTTTATACTACCGCTAAAATATACAGCAGCCCAGTTAACCGCATCGATTGCGCTCTACTTCCTTGGTAACTATTACGTGACAATAAATGATTTATGGCCGGATGAATGCAAATGGCAGCCTGGCAGGGGCATTCTATGGAATTTTAACATGTCAACAATATACTTTTGGAACAGTTTTACAATAGGCTGGGGAATAGCTGCTGCAGTTATACCGTTAATAGTAAGATATAAGACTGTTTTAAGGGCCTTTAGGGGTATAGGGAGGAGTTTTTCAGGAGGCTCAACAGGATCGGCTTTACTTAACGCTAAGTATCTCATCCTAATATATTTGGTTATAGCTGCAACTTCTATAGCGATCATTGAAGCCCTCGTCCCTGGCTTCCCATTATGGATTCTTCTGTTATTCACGATTGGTATGTCATTTATAGTAACCTTGCTCCAAACCCACTCCGCTGGCATTATGACTGGAATAAGCATACCATATCTTAGAGAAACAATGATATACTTTAGTGGCTATAGAGGGCTGGATATATGGTTCATCTCATCGGAAATGATGCTATACTTGGGTGGCGCTGGCATAACTCAGCAAATACTGCAAGCATCAATGTTAAATGTTAACCTAAAGGAGTACACGAAAATGTACTTTCTACTGGTAACCCTTGGGCTTATAGGAAGCTTCATATTTGTCTCACTCTTCTGGAATCTATATCCGATACCTGGACATGCATACCCGTATACAATATCTGCATGGCCAGTTGAAGCAATGAACTTCTGGCGCTGGCAATCCTGGCTCTGGACTGGCTATCTCTTTAGGAGAGAGTGGATGTTCACGGGTTTCGGCCTCTCAGCTATTCTCTATTTAATCTCAGACTTCATTTTGCATGACGCTTCAATACCCATAGCTATGATGGGTGGAATGCTAACTCAGGTGCATGTTGCATTAGCTCAATTTGTAGGCTCAGTACTCTCGGTTTTTGCCGCCAAATACATTGGCGAAAAATTCTGGGGTGAGAATAGGGGTCTAATTTTCATGGGCTTAGTGTTAGGAGACAGCCTAGTTTCGGCCTCCCTACTAATCGTGCAATTATTAAATAGGTCAATATGGCTCATGCCATATTGAGGGAAAAAATTGTTTAGTTCTCTTTTGACTGAAAAATCAAACGTATTTGATTTTTCAGTTTAACTACATTACCTAAATTATTCTTCTTTTTTCTTTGAGAATGAAGTATTTGCGTAATATATCTCTTTAATTAGGTAGTTAAACACTAATCCCAGTTCTTCTGGCGCCATTTCCCTAACCCTCCTTTGGGCGAAGGGCATTATGTCATTTAAATTAGCTATAGCTTTCCTTGAAACTCCAATTTCGTTTAGGAATGCTATAACCGCATTTCTTAGTTTTTTGTTCTTTTGCGTAAAGACTGCGCGTATAAAGTTAAAAAACTTATTTTCATTTTCGATGTGAAAGGGAGGTTCTCTAGGCCTCAAACGCACAATTATCGAGTTTACTTCCGGCTTAGGCCAGAATAGTTCCCTCGGAATGAAATCTAAGAGTTCAATATCAGCGTAGTAATAGGCTGCTACGGTGAGTCTCCCGTATTCTTTAGTTCCGGGCAAAGCCGCCAAACGCCTACCGAACTCTTCTTGGAAAGTTAAGACTGCACTTTCAAATTTTCTCTTTAGAAGCCAGAAAAGCAGTGGCGACGATATAGAGTATGGAGGGGTTGAGACAACCTTGTTAAACGCTGGGAGCGAAACCTTAAGTATATCCCCTTTTATAATCATAACATTCTTGTAGTTGCTTAGTCGATGAGCTAAAACCTTAATTAACTTTGGATCCAACTCTACGGCTGTGACCTGCCCAGCTAACTTAGCCAATCGCTCGGTAAGAAAACCTAACCCCGCTCCAACCTCCAGAACACTGTCATCTCTATTAATCGACGCATACGATATCATCTTCTCTAATACTTCATCTTCAACAAGAAAATTCTGACCTAGTCTTTTCCTTGGATATATTCTATGAATACTTAGTATCTTCTTAGTTTCTTCTAGTAAGCTCATTTTCGCTGTTTTCCTTAAGTTATAACGTGGATTTATCCTTAAAAAGGGAGTTTAGCTCATGAGGTTCTAGTGAAGAGCCTATATTTACAGTCGCCGGAGAGTTCCTCTATGATCCTTTTGGTTATCAGCTTTGCAGGATTAGGTATATTTGCGCGCTTCTGTAAATCTTGAAAACTTATAAAAGGCTTTTTCTCCCGTTCATCTAAAATCTTCCACATATACTTTTTTCCGATACCGGGAATAAGCTCTAAAGCATGCATTCTGGGAGTTATCGGCTTGGCTGTATTAAAGAAGTTTACGAAATATTCTTCTCTATTTAAGACTATTTTCTCGATAACATTCTCGAGTTCTATTTTTGCGTTGGCTGTCAGCTCCTCATAGCTTGCTCTGCCAATAATAAATGATATCTCTCTTCGGGCATCTTTCCCCACATAAACTCTATCAGATGGTTTAAGCACAACACCCTCTTTTACCACAGCCTCCAGCAGAGTAAAATACTCCTCACCAACCAATTGAACAACAGCCCCAGATTTTCGCTTTAATCTTAAACCAGGCCTTCCATAAGGAAGATAATCTACTACGTAAGCGTATTCCTCATAAATCTGCTGAGAGCCTTTTTCCTTGCGTTCCATTACAACCACTTTCCAGTTCTAAATTCTAAAAATGTCATTTCGCATAAAGAACACTTAATCTAATGCTACATGCACGTGTCTTTGTGAAGTGTTATAGTAGCGTCATAAAAGAGACTTTCCGCTTTAAGATTAAGAAAGTATCCTCTGCTCATCACTGTAGATCACCAAACACTAAAAATTTACCATTAAACTACTAATAACTTTTTCCCAGCTAACCCTTCCTATACTTATTTAGAAGATTCAAAATTTTCTCCAGCTTTTCTGTCTCAATTATCTTACGGCCACCAGCAAGAAAAACCCTTAACTCTTCAATAGTTTTAGGCATAATATTCACTATTTGAACAGCTTCCTCCTCCTCTAGGGTTCCCTCCTCCCTCAATTCTTCCAAGAGATTTTTAGCGGATTCCGAATCCAAATAAGACATTTTGGCCGTGTAATCAAGGGATCTGCGCTGAAATTGATCTAAATTCTCTTCGCCTAAAGACTCAAGGATGGCTTTAGCTTCTGGAATAGTTATTGGTTGAACCTTCAATACTCTTCTGGGCATTTTCTCCCCCCTTACGCGAATGGTCTTATATGCTCAGGTCTAACGATTACTGCTTTAACGGCATTTCCTTGTGTTACATTAACCTCGTATGCTCTTCCTCTCTTAGCGATTATAATCCCCACTTTACCTTGATACCTACGGTGCGGCATACCCTTATGTACACTAGGATCTATATCAATAACCACCTTATCACCGGGCTTATACTCGTAAAGTAGCTTACTTAAGCTACTTTTTCCCTTCTCTCTAGGGCTTTTTCTCAAGAGTGCACGTGTTTTTCTACGGTAACCATGGGATAAGGGCATCTCAATCACCTCTTAATGAGTACGTTTAGCACGTCGAGCTCGATGGGCTCAGCTTTAGCATTAATTATTTTTGAAACACTTGGGTCAGTTCGCCCATCATCTCCGGTCACTAGCTCTTTCACATATAAACCTCCTTGACATATAATCTTCATTTCTACAGTATCCTTTGACAACCTTTTTATCTTAGTCTCATATATGTGTTTTTCTCGAACCCTATCTGGCCTCCGATGTAACACACGTTTAGGCGTGCGTTGACGTATAGTTACGTTAGTAAGCTCTTTTTCCAGCGTCGCTAATTCTTCATTAGTAACCTCTCTATCAAACTTTATAACAACCCTATAAATCTTCTGGGCGCACTCTTCACCCTTAAGTCTTCTAACGCCCTCTCTATCCGTAAATCTAAGGTTTAACACCTTAACCTTCCCACTAGCATACTCGTTAATGGTTTTTTCAAGATCCTTCAAATCTATATTTCTCTTTTTTGGCTTCTTGACCTCAATTATGAATGGTCTTCCACGCCCAAGCATGCGAACATCTCTATCTTCCCTTCCAGCTGCGTGAAAAGAAGTTTCCTCGCCGAGCGTCCTCTCTAGTATCGGTCTAGCGATCAGTTCCTCTACAGATTCAGGATACATTTTTCCAGTCCAACCGCACCTTTCACATCCCTTTCCACGGCATTTAACGCAAATCCATTTTGATTGAGGTATACCTCGTATAAGTTTTCTGTATCTTCCAGCTAAAAAGAGCGAGTTAACTTGTAAGTTAATTTCCCCGGTAAACGGGTTTACGAGAACGACTACTTGAGGCTTCATGTAATCGACAACCTTATTAAGTCTTTGAGAGAGCTCTCTTCCAATAACCCTACTAAACTCGTTTTTAATACTCTCGCCATATTGAATGCCAAACTCGGCCTTAAACTCGTCTTCCCTCTCCTCGTTTTCAAGCGGGAGCTTAATCCCCACCAGGAAACTCTCAAACTCATACTCTTGTAGTCTCTCAAGAGCTTCATCAATTATGGGGTGAAGCTTTTCAAAACAACCATCGCAAAGAAAACACTTCTCCTCCTCACCAACCCTCCTCCTCAACCTCCTAAGCAGATCCTGCGCAACCCTAAATGAACCACGAGTTGCTAGCAGCTTAAGAATTGCTATTCCTCTCTTTCTAATTTTCTCTTCCTTCGAGAGCGCCATCTCGTGGGCGCCCATAGTAAGCAGCATTTTAATAGCTCTTCCCCTTTCACTATTGTCTACACCAAAACCTAAGAAAGCGAATTGCCTACCCAAACAGTGATCACATAAAGGATACCTCTTAAGCATTCTAAGAGATATCTCAAGCATCCAACAGAGTCTTTCGAAATTAACCTCGGCCAATCTTTAATCGCCCCGTTTTAGCAGTTTCTTTCTTCTACGTCTACACCCATACTATTGAAAAATATTTTCGGCCCAAATAAGTTCCCAGCGGTCAATAAACATTGAAAAACAATACACGTCGAAAAATATAAAACTACTAGTTTAAACCTAAAATTTTATATAAAAATGTTTGCTAATATCACCTAGATAGCCGCGGTAGCTCAGTTTGGGAGAGCACCCGGCTGAAGAAGTAGAAGCAATGTGTGCTCCTCTGAAACCGGGCTGTCGCCGGTTCAAGTCCGGCCCGCGGCACCATACTCGATTTCTAGCGTTCTGGCCATCACCGGCCCTTTTAAAATCCTCGGATACTAATTTTAGCTTTAAATTCTATAATATTGCCAAAAGGCTTAGGGGTACTAAGCTTAGACTAAGTGGACTGGCGCATGGCAGCATCCTACTGGGTTCACGACCATTTAGAGAGCATGATTCTCAAAACGATAAGCAAGAGCCTTAAAATATCTTGGCATCTTTAAGCAGTTTCTCTCAAAATCTCTTATTTTCTTCTATAAGGATTTATGTCGCTTTCATATAAGTGATCCTTATACGAATGGGAAGAATTTTGAGAAGCTCCTACTATAGCCGAGATACAGAACCGTTATTAGATTTATCGAAAATGCTCTTGATTCCATTAAGCTCAAGAAGTAACGCCCACGCGCAACTGGCGCAGCTACCTTGGCAATCAAAAGACCAATTTCTTTAAACAATTCTTCTATGTAGCCGAGAATTTTTCGCCGTTAGTCGGAAACCGAATATAAGAGTTTTTACAATTCAAGAGCTTTCTGCTAACTAAAAAATCCAAGGCCTTTATCGCATTGAGAATGCTCAGGGATTCAGGGTCAAGTACCCTCATCTAGGATATTTGTCTTATTTGCGAAATTTTCTATTGACAATACATTAAATTTTGCCGCGCTAAAAGGATGCTTTACAACTTGACGCTTACTTCAACGCCTCCCGCACTTGCTGGCACATACTTGCTTGCATATTTTCCCGAGTATCTTACATAATCTAGATAGTCTGGCGCATGCTCTGCGTTATCCGCAACTACGACGCTTCCTTTATGGAGTTTGTCCTCAACTAATTGTATATAGTCTAAGTACTCAATCTTTTCAGCGTCTATGAAGACAAGGTCAAACTTGCCCTTTAACCTTGGAATTATCTCAAGCGCGTCGCCAACCAAAACTTCTATAGCTGGCGGTATCTCCGCCCTCTTAATGTTATCCATCGCAATCTTTGCCGCATAAGGATTAATCTCAATTGTAATTAATTGAGCGCCGCTCTCCAACTCCTTCCCCATAAGAATTGCTGAGTACCCAATTAATGTCCCAATTTCTAAAACACGTTTAGGTCTAATCTCACGGATAAGCTGCACTAGAATTTGACCTTTGGCAGATCCCAATATGGGGAGAAACCTCCTCCTTGCTATACTTTCGATTTCGCCCAAAACTCTCTCTGCCTTACTCAGAACCATTTTCCCTCACCGAGCCTAGTCATACTTGATTTGGCTAAACAGGTTAGAAAGCATCTTCTCTGGCTCCGTTGTATTTTGTTTAGATTCTACGAGTGCTGCTAATTAATCTTTGAGACTTCTTAGTTTATCTATGTTACGGGTGATCCTGAAGGGATCCACGAGTTTTAGATCTTCAAATTAAGAAATGGTAAAAAGATAACTCGCATTAAACTGGTTTCAACCCTCAGCGAAAAACTCTTAGGTAAAGATGCTTAAACTGGATTATCTCTCTTCCAAACTTACCATAAGATAATTCCCTAACTTAAGATGAGTTTTTCTGAGCACTTAGTGTTAAAAAGGCACAAAAGCCTGCAACAATCAATGCCGCAATAAAATAATGTAGACAAGGAATACTTGACAAAAAAGGCTTCCTATAACTATAAATCGCTCCTGAAACAAATTAGTAGACCGTAAGGTTTATAAAAAAGTCTACTTATTGTATACTTGGTGTTTAAATGAGCGTCGTGAGCGTTAAGGTTAGAAGCGATATTAAGGATAAGATGATAAGATATAAAAATAGGGTTAATTGGGCTCAAGAGATTAGAGAGTTCATTGAGGGGAGGATAAGGCAGTTTGAAGCTGAAGAAAACTTTAAGGAGGTTCTGAGAGAATTGAAGGAGGCATCATGGAGTGTGCCAAAGGGGTTTTCAGCTATGTGTGTGAGGGAAGATCGTGATAGTGGTTGATGGTTCAGCCCTTATAGCCTTCTTTCTACGTGAGGAAGGTTGGAGCGAGCTCGCCGAATATATGGTTAGAACAATATCCCTAGATCAGGCGGTTAAGGAGTTTTATAATGCCATTTGGAGGGCGGTAAACATAAGTAAGAGAATAACCAAAGAGGAAGCCCTTAGGTCCCTGAGTTTGTTCAAAACGTATCTCAGCGGAAACATGGATTTAAGAAAGGAAGAAGAGCATCTGGATAAAGCATTGGAGATAGCATTAGAGAATGGAATAACAATTTACGACGCGCTCTACATATCATTGGCAATACATGAAAATAAACCCCTGCTTACCCTTGACAGAAAACAACGAGAAGTCTCTAGAAAATATAATGTGATGACACTCCCATAAACAATACTCTTCAAAAGAAATTTTTAAAATTCCAGTATGAAAATGGGAGTACGTTCTATAAAAGTGATGAGAACCTCTTTCCTTTTTTCCTCTTTTACTTATGCGGATGATCTTTTATTCTAATGAAACGAGGTTTTTAAAGGCTGTTAACTATCTTCTATCACATTATAATGAGGGGCTTAGTTTAATATGTGAAAGTGAGGATCAAGGGAGACATTTCCTAAATGATATTTTCCCTAACCTAAATAACTGCCTAACTTATCAAAATGTTTATTGGCTCTATTCAGATAACTACTTTGCGTACTTGGCTCTATCCCTTATACTTCATCCATCGCAAATAAAAAAAGGAAAAGATTAAGAGCTTCGGATTAAAGAGCGGCCTTTATGAAGTTGTGAATGGCGAAATTTTCGACTAAATAAGACATAACAACATTGTTTACTTTGGCAACTTCTCGGACAACTATATTTTTTCAAATATTCATAATGGATCAATATTTAGCGACTTTAGTGATTATGCCGACCTATGCCTTTATTATGCTTTAAACTGCTTTTTCAAGGGTCATCCAGATGCCGCTGAAGCCTATTTTCAGAAAGCCTACAGCATGTTTGATGGAAAGGGCCTGGCAGATAAAGAACGCAATGTCACAGGTTATTACTCAAATTATAATATAAGATAGCTCTTCTGCTCTATACATCAAAAGAGGATTAAATTACCAGATTATAAAAAATAGAAGATCCGCTATGGTCGAAGCAGAAAGAAAACGGGGGGATAACAAGTTTATCAGATTTAAATGGTAACCCTACTGGATCAGCTAACTGTGAAACAACAAGCCTAGTTTTGTTAGTTTACAACGATGACTTAATCAATAGGCTTTCAAATTCGGTCTCAATTAAAAACGCAAACTTTGAGATAAGCGAAGTTCCTTAAGCCATAACATAGATTATAAATGATAAATTCTCCCGAATCTTAAGGAGAGTTTCCTTCATTTAAATTCTCGGCTTAACTATGTCGCCAGTTGCCTTCAGAATCCATACGCCCTCTTTCTCGGCCCTTTCGATCAAGTCTGGCATGGCTAGACTGGTATAGATAACCCTAATGATTTTACCCCTAATCTTGCCGGGCTGCATACTCTTTACTTTCTTAATGCCTCGGTCTATCTTGTCAATTAGATTTATGGACGCCCTAATAGACGCCTCACCAATAACGCATAGATCATCTGAGACGCCGTATATGTTTAGTTCAACGCCTGGAAGAATGAGTGGGCCTAATTTAATCTCGTAACCCATCTCCCTAAGTCTATATTCAATAACTATTCTGGCTTCATCCTCGATGTCAAGCGTAATCTTCTCCAACGTCCGCTCAACCCTAGAGAGCCTAGTATCCAACCGCCTAAAAGCCCTGTTAAAGTCTTCTCTTAGCCTTGCTATTTCAGCATCATGCCTTTCGAATCCTTTGATCATGTCTTCTCTTAGTTTAGCCATTTCAGCATCATGTCTCTCAAACCCTCTGATCATGTCCTCTCTTAGCCTTGCTATTTCAGCCCAGATTTTTGTCTGCTCCTCCCTAAGCCTAACCTGTTCCTCGCTGAGTCTCACCTGCTCCTCGGCTAATGAGTCAAGTCTCTTCAGTATCTCTGATAGTCCAAGGTATCCTGCAACAGCGTAGCGGAACTCAACATCCCTATCGAGAAGCTCCAGAAACTCCCTCTTTAAAGACTCTAACATAGTTTACCTATCCACTTTATGGGTTCAAAAATATTTAAAGGTTGCTTGAGGATTTCTTCCCTAATTCTGAGTTTTTCTCCTTTTTCTCAATCTAATATTTGTGATTTAGGTTTACTTTTCGGTTGATTTTTAGAATTCGGTAGTTTTCCTTAGTAATCTTCTCAAGGTGTCACTAAACATTTTAGAATATTCGAGAATTTCGGCCTTAAAATTCCTCCAAAATAAAAATTTCCGTTTTCCATTCTAATACCTTTTTCATTAATCCGCCCATTTAACACTCAGCTAAGTTGTAAGGCTGGGCTTGGTTAAGCTTGAGACCAAAGGTTTTTCAGGAGCATATAAGACGCTTAGGCTCAATAGCATATCTGAGAAACGCAACAAGAAAAGAATCCGAACTCCTTTTGAGATTTCTGAAATTTTTAAGAGGAAGAATCTGGTTGAATAATAAGTTAGCTCACAAATCTTTAAATTCTTTTTAATGTAATGGAGGGTAAAAGGCCTGAATGATACAGGATGGTTGAAGGGTTATTTGGTTATGTTGAGGCTATTAAAAGGTAGATGCTTAAAAATATCATTAGCAATCCGATGATTAGATTAAGGGTTTTTTGATGGCTTTGCGAGCTTATCTTCTTTAGGGTTCTCGTTGTTATTTTTAACGCATAAATGCCTAGGGTTACAATCACCATCGGTAATATAAAAATCAGGTTGTAAATGATTAGCAACAATAACCCAATAGAGGAGTTTTGTAAACTAGATATTAAGCTTAATGCTATGAAGTATGGTCCAGATGTACATGGGCTTAAAAGTAAACCGCTTAAAACGCCCATAGCGAACGCTGTTAAAGGACTAGATGCTGCCGTCCTTAAACAGGAAGATAATCTTGTTGAGACAGCATCTGGGACGCGTTTAAGCTTCTTTCCAGATGTGCTGCTGATAGCTTCTCTTAATCCTATGGAGATACCAAAGGCTCCGAAGACTAGATTTATGATTGTGCGTAAGCCTATTGTTATTCCCGCAATTACAATAATGTAACGTGCAATAGCGCTGTAAGCAAGAAGATGAATTAGTCCGAAACCCAAGAGAAAATAAGATAGGAAGACGCCAAAAGTATAAATTAAACCAATCTTTAGAGTCTCCTTTCTCCCAGCCTTAAAGAGGACTAGCGAGAGCAGAACTGTTAAAACAAAAAGTTCACATGGATTAATTGAGTCAATTAAGGCGGCTGTTATAATCGCGGTTATAGGTATGAGGGAAGTAAATAGCGAATTTTCATAAACTTCTGCAACGAAAAGTTTAGAGACCATTTCGATTAAATACTCATCCTCAATAACTTTTATAGGTTCGTTTACTTCTGATGCATAAATAGGTACACCTTTATACTTGGAAGCCGAAGCTAATATTTTCTTCCAATCCTCAGATGAGAATGATCCCGATGCGATTAATATCAGCCTATTATTTTTAATGACACCAATTAAAGGGAGGCTAGGGGCTACATAATTTGTTAACTCCATTATTTCGTAATAGCGCTTGCTAACATCACCTTCTCTCAAATCATAAACGATGGGTTTACTAGGTAAAGATGTTAAGGCGCTAACACACGCAGAGCAATGCGGGTCAGTAAAAGCGTAGATTTTTAACTCATTAAGTAAAATATTATCTTCTTCATTCATGGCTATGGCTGCAAAAGAAGTTATATGCAGGAGAAACATTAGCGCTAAAATACTTTTCGCTCCCGCCATTAAGCTGGTCTCCATTGCCCTAATTTTGTGGGATAAGGCTTCGGCTTCCTTTGAAATGTAAGAAACTTGAGTAATTCCTCCCTTAGAATTGGAGATATAGATTTAAGAACACCCCTATATTCGCTTATCAAGTGAGTTTTCTCTCCAAGTTCACTATCAAGTGGTTTAATGCTAACCTCTAACTCTCGGCCTACTTTTGCGGTTATAGAAACTTGAAATCTAGTAGGCTGCCTGCTTGAATAACTTAGAAGTAAATGCCAAGCGCTTTTATCTACAGATCTATTAAATGAAAGTTTTTTCAGGATCATTTCTTTGTAATAGGTTCCATCGTAATCTTTAGTTAAGTTTTCTAGAAACATATCAAACAATTCTATTTCTTCTTCTTGTAGTCTTATTGGCATTTCTAGTATGGCCTCATCATCCCTAATCGTAATTATATCGCTTACCTTCTTTTTGATTACACCGCTTGGAACGGCTGTTTTGACGGCTGTCTCAGAGGGTATAGTATATCCAATCAAAGAAGAGATTAAGGAAACAAAAAATGAGATGGTGAATGGAGAGCCGCTTATAAGATTTTCTTGAACTAAAGAGGGTAGCGCTGAGCTTGTTATATTCGCAACTATGTAGCCAATAATGTAGCCGAATATTCCCCCTATAACCCCCAGAATAATACCCTCGATTATGAGAACAAATCTTATTCTTAATGGGCTGGCGCCTACCGTGAACATTGTACGGATCTCTGATGCTCTCTCAAAAATTGTGCCAAGAGCGTTCATGAAAAGGAGAAGGGATGTGAGAATTAGTGGGATTACGTGACTTTGCCAGTTGCCAGATAATATGGGGATCGAGGATCCGAGGGAAGCTTGCGATAATGATCCATTAGAAATAACACGTATAATAAATCCCGAGCTAAAAGTTGACGTCTCTGTTTCCCAATAATTAAAACTTAAGGAGATAAGTTCATTAGATATCTCCGTTATATTTTTTGCATAATTACTCTTCAAGATTAATGAAACTTTATATATCTCAATCTCCTGAATTGCAAAATCTCTTA
This sequence comes from Bathyarchaeia archaeon, assembly GCA_038859955.1. Lineage (GTDB taxonomy): Archaea > Thermoproteota > Bathyarchaeia > Bathyarchaeales > DTEX01 > DTEX01. The sequence goes on from JAWCEH010000004.1 coordinate 60,103, forward strand.
CTAAGCCAAAAATAAAAGATCCACCTGTTATTTCCCTGCTCGTTGGATCATAAATCCTGAATAAGAAAACATCTCCATCTATATCCTTTAGGGCTTCAGCAACCCTCTCCTCATCAAATATAGATTTGACCGTAAATTCTCTGTTATTGAGGAGCACCTTAGAGCCCTCCGTTAAGTTGTATTTAGATGCTATTTTAGAGCCTATTAGAACCATATTCTGGTCTTCTTCACTTAACCAATCAGAGCCAATAATATCGGGTGCATTAAGATATTTTTTCATGAATTCTGGGTTAATTAAAACTATGTTAAAGATGTTAAAGCCACTTACTGCGAAACCATCCGGTCTTGAGAAATGAACAGTTTTTATTCCATAAATGTTCATTGTCTCAAATATCTCTCTAGAGAGCAGCGAAATCTCTTGAGGCTGCAGTGCCACATAGCTTGTTACTGAGGTTGGAGTGTAGGAGCTGCCGGAGGAGAAGGTCTTCGTAGTTATTGTGAGCTGCTTGTAAATTACTAGTCCATTATCTACTTTGGGTCTCAAGTAATAAATCGGGCTGTAATAAATGGGGTTTGTAGGGTTAATTGCCAGTAGACACATCGCTGAGGCCGAAATTAACATTAGTGCAAATAGAGCCAGCAGCGTTCTCATTCTGCGTCTTCTCAAATTTTTTATACTGATTCCGAAAGTTTGTGAGAAAAGGTCCCTTATTTGCGAAAATAAGAATACAACTATGACGATTATTATAAAAACTATTTGTAAGATTTGTAGTAAAAAGACGGCGAATGAGGGCATTAGAATCCTCTGTAAAATTTGGTGAAAACCTAGTATGAAGAATCTAAAACCTTGATGCGTTAGGAAAAAGATGGAAAAAATAACCAGAAACAATAATGTAAAAACAATGTTTGCTATGAGTCTCTTTTCACTTATGATTCTGGATAAAGAATACGAGAAGAAGATCAAAAATACAGTTAATGTTGGCGCCCATCCAATAGCGTCGGTATAGGCGTTAATTATCATGGCGTGGGCGTCGCGATAAAATCTTTGAGCCATGTAGAGGCTTCTCATCGCTTCCTCATAATTTTGGCTCTCAATTTGTTGAATAGATTGTTCGTAATACAAGGATACCTGTTCTATTTTACTGTAAACCTTAATGAGATTAAACCCGTAATCCCCTAAAATATCTGTTAGTTCTTTTAAATTATTTATTTGGATTTGCGACATGTATCTTATGAATATGGGAGTAAGATCAACAAAAATTTCTTCACTCGGAGTAAATGAAAGGTTCATCTTCCAAGAAAAATCGATGTAGAATAGTGATGCATTAATTATCATTGGTTTATCAATTGGCACGATCGCAAGGTTGGCGCCTCTAATCTCAATAAAATTGAGATATAAGATGTCAACTCTAAGTCGCGGATCTACTCTTGGCGCTTCGTTGAGTGGATTAACTACTCCCAACAGTTTTCCCTTGGCGAGAAATATTTTTAATGTTAAAAAAACCGTATTTTCGTCTTCCTCCCTTAGAAGCGGAATGTTGGCCAGCGAGTACTCAGTAATGTTCATTTGTATTTTTTCAGGTTTAATTGCGCTCCATTTGCCGTCTGCTATTAAGTATTCTTTGTCACTGAGTATTTTCTCAAGCACCCATATTCCATAGAAAGAGACTTGGGAGACAGAGGGCTTAGAAGACGGTGATACATTAGACAGCAGTTCAGCAACTGCAGTTCCATTCTCTCCAGAAAACATCGGGACGGAGACTTTCTCGTCATCTTTTATAGTTATAGTGAATTGAAATTTTAACTCCCTAATAGGTTCGTTAGAAAAATAATCATAGACATCAATCTTCAAGAAAAATTTCGATAAATTAGAGCGTGATGAAACAGGTAGTTTATAGAAAAGAAGAAGGGAAATAAATAAAAAAAGAATTGCCACGGCCATTATGGTTATTAAAAAGTGGCGCTTTTGCATCGCCCTCACAACCTATCTAAATTTATTTCACCTTAAAAATATTTCTAGATGTAGGCGAATAACATTCTTGTAGATAAATGCATAAATCTCGCTTTCACCTAAGTCTTAAGTTGGCGAACATTAAGTAGGCGCCAAGTAATTCTTGAAATTAGGAACCGCCATTAAACTCGTAAGTATGGATTAAGAATTTTTGAAAAAAATTTATATTTATGAACGGCCTCTCCCTTAATAGGGAGAGATTATTTTAGGTGTCTTCATTGGAGGAGGCAGAGTTTAAAAGCGGTTTAACGTGGCGAGTTTTTATTGCTATGATAGCATCAATTTTTCTGTTTATTCCGGTAAATATATATTCTTACTTTATAACTGGTGTTATCCAGGGCTCAGTTGCAGTTTTTTTCATAACAATAATATTCTCAGAATTGTCTAGGCTTGCCCGACAGGATCTCTCAAAACAAGAGATACTAATCTTATATTATGCGGCGGCGTGGGGCGGATCTGCCTTACCAATATACTATAATATAATTTATAGGTCGTATTTTGTTAATTCACCTTTTGTTGAACTATACTCGATTGGCGGAAAACCGTTAGCCCAGTTTATACCTTCATGGCTAGTTCCACCTCCCGGATCACCCGCTCATAATATTCGCACCCTCTTCCAGCCTGATTTCCTTATACCGCTAGTAATCTGGTTTATATGGAGCGCCTTAGTGCTTATTCTAAGTATTTCCCTATCTTTGGTATCTGCTTACACTTATGTGGAGAAACTTGAATATCCATTCCCATACGCAATGGTCGATACATCCATGGCAACTTTCTTAGCTGAAAGACCACCCGAATACTCAAAGTATTTTCTCTTAACATTTGGCATAGGACTTGGTTTTGGAGCAATCGCTTATCTACCACTTTCTCTGGGAGGTGCCGTAATACCCATACCATACTATGATCTTACGTGGGTTCTTGAGGAAGTTATGCCTGGGGCTCTCTTCGGAATAACAACCGTATTATCATCTTATTTTGGTGCGTTGATTATACCCTTCAACCACGCGATTTATATGCTAATTTCCTCAATCTTAGTATGGTTAGTCCTTAACTCGCTTTTTGTGACAACTTTTCCAAATCTTGCTCCTGAATGGGCTAGAGAGTACTCTAAGGGTATGGGCTTAATTGCAGTATACAACCGCTCGTACCTGAGAGTTTGGTTTGCTCCTCAAATAGGTTTCATGATAGCCACAGCGGTTTTCTTGATGATATTTAAGGCTAGGAAACCCATTTTTATGGCGTTTAGAGAGCTGTTTTCAGGCAGCAGGAGAGACTCGAAATTAAAAGTTATGATCGGTCTTCCATCTATGCGAACAGCCATATTTATGTGGTTGGGGGCAGCGGCTATTTCAGTCTTATACTTCCATGTTATGGTGCCCGAAGTCAATATTATCATTCCCATAGTATACGTTTTCTTCTTCGGTCTCTTTTTATCCATCGCTTTGACAGCGTTCCAAGGCCAGGTGGGCTTCATACCCCCAGGTTTCCCAGGCTGGACTTGGCATACCCTAGTATATCTTTCACCCTACCAAGGATATTCCGGGTTTATTTTTCAGCCAGCACTTTTAGATGCTTATGCCCCTCCGTCTTTCTCTCAGCAGGTTAGGGCAGCTTCGATTGTTAAATTGAAGCCTAGAGACTTATTAATTATATGGATAGCCGGCTCGCTATTAGCACAGCTTTGTGGATTAATCTCATTAGATTTCTTTTGGAGAATAGCTCCAATTCCATCCTCAGCTTACCCGTTTAGCGTCTATTCGGCCCTAACTACAGCATACAGCGATGCAATGATAGTTTCCAGACAACTTAATGTTTCATTGGAAACCATAGGCATTCCAGCTTTAATTCTATTCATAATACTAACCGTAGGGGACATTTTAAACGTGAAATTTGGGCTCCCATTCTCATTTATCGGCTTAGTAATGGGGCTATATCTACCTGTTCAATCAGTTCTACCAATGTTTGTTGGCTCATTAATGAGTCGATACGTATGCCCCAGAATATTTGGTGAAAAATGGAGGAGAATAATAGGTTACATTGTAGCCGGAGAGCTATCCGGCGAGGGGTTAATGCTCATGCTTAACGTCGTGCTCGCGTTAATATCTAAATCAGCATGGTTATGGCCGTGGTGATTTGTCATGAAAAATGTGAACAAAAAATTGAAAATATTAACTTTCACATTACTCGTAACTCTAATATTCGCTTTGGCATTACAAGATACGCTTACAACGGGTTCGCCTAACTACAATCCGAGCGTAGCTGCCTCCCCATCATTAGTGGATATATCGAAGATTGATTTCTCAAGAATACAATCGGATGTCACATTCTTCTCTTCACTAGGAACAAGGATCACAGGCTACACTGGGTGCGATGAAGCAGCAAACTACATAATAAAATCCTTCAACGATACAGGTCTCGAAGTTAAAATACACGAGTATTATACAGCGGTTCCAATAGACCTAGGTTCCTACGTGACTGTTGATCAGGGCCCATATGCAGGTTCAACATTTAAGGCTTACGCCCTCTGGCCCCACGCCGGTCTCTCAGTGAATAGTGGAACGTTCTCCGGCAAATTACTTTACGCTGGGCAGGGGACATTGAAAGAAATGAACGGCCTGGAGGTTATGGATTCAATTGTTCTTCTGGACTTTAATTCTGGTAAGAATTGGGTGAACGCTGCAAGGCTTGGTGCCAAAGGCGTAATCTTCATTGAACCGCCGTCAACAACTAAATACGAGGCGCTTGATAAAGGTTCTCTTGCACCACTAAGTTTCCCACGCCTCTATGTTGAGAGAGAGATTGGGGAGAGATTGATCGATGTTGCTAATAACGGCGGCAATGTCACTATGTGCGTTAATATGCGCTGGGAGAATAAAAGAGCCAAAAATATTATTGGAATATTGGAAGGGGAGATCCCAAATGACGTTCTTATGGTATCGGCCCACTATGATTCATGGAGCATTGTACCTGCCATTGCACCGGACTCCGAAGATGCTATAGGAATATCGGTTCTACTGGAGTTAGCCAGATACTTTAAGAGTAACAGGCCAAAGCAGACAATGTGGTTTGTCGCTTACTCAGGACACTGGCTAGGTACGATTGGAGCGGTTGAGTTCACTGAAGATGTTCTCTTGAACGCTGATAAGAATATTTGGTTACAGATTGGAATCGACATCTCAAGCGACATGCCCAGCTTAGATGTTCTTTACCTGAGTTCAATCTATGGCTCCATGCAGCCGCAAACCGGATGGGGGACAATGACTTGGACTACGATTTACGCACTAACGACAGCATGGACCGTACGTTTTGGATGGATTAGGTCTCTATGCGAAACATTCCTAGATATTCCAGTGACAAGCGTTAGTGGTATTCATATACCCTTAGATGCGCAAAAACTAGGGGATCTCGTAAAGTATGGTCTTACCCCCGACTCAAGATTTGGCACGCAAACTGACTTCTATATGCTAGATACAGAGCCATCTCTATCCATAACGGCAATGGCAATAACACTTAAAACGCAATACGCAAGAAGGGTTTCATCCTTTAGTCCACTCGATATTGATGTGAAGTGGGAAAACGTTTGGCCTCAAGTTATAGTAGCCGCATCAGTAATAAATGGCTTTGCAAACTTGGATACAAGAGCAGGTCTGCCGCACACTTGGGATGCGTCTCCGAAAAGATGGTACATGACAGCCCAGACGGTGGCGGGCTTCGTAGTTTTAAAGGGTAAAACCGTTGAATTCAGCAATATAACTGGATGGTACGAACCATTACCTAATGTTCTAGTAAGACTCTGGACTTACGATCCGCAAGGTTCTAATGCATGGCCGTTTGCATACAGGTATACATTCAGTGACGAAAAAGGAGAATTTACCTTCCATGGCCTTGTCCCGTACACAAGCTGGCAGGTTGATGCGTTTCGCTTTAATGGCAAGGGCGAAATCGAGTATGTTGTTGACTATGGTTTTTATGGAACGGCGCAAGGAGTTGTAGGCGGTTTGCGGACACAAGTGTATCCCATAAGCACTAACGTGAGCATGCTTGTCCCATTATTTAAAGCCAAGCAGGTAACAATCTTCGACTTAATAGATATTAGAACGATGCGGAATTTGGTAGTTCGCGACTTTAGGAATCCTAACCACTACTACTTTAACGGATATGTTTCTGCTTCGTGGACATGGGGTGGAAGGGTCATGGGGATATTCGGTTTTGGGCTTGGAGCCTATCAAGCTGCATCAAAGTCGACTCCAGTGTTTATGTCCTCATATGCTGGTGCGGATGGTATTGTAAACTTTTATGTAAAGAAGGGTGAAAAGATCGTGATCACATTTAGTCCTGCTGCGCGGGTTTGGCCAACCATAATATTATCTAACAGTTCGAATGATAATCCAGAGGGAAACGGATACATAGTTTCAGAAAACATAGTCATACCCTTGACTTTATATCGCTCTATGATTGACATGTACAGGATGATTAAGCACAGGTACGAAAACTTCCGTTCGTACAGGGTTAGAGTGGCCTATGCGGAGCAAATGCTAGAGAAGGGTGAATTTTACGTGAAAGCAGCTAACGAATCGTTATCAAAGCGGAATTATGAGGACGTGTACCATCAATCTATTCTCGCTATACAATACCTTCACAATGCATACTCAAACGCTATTATGCCGCTCTATAATGAGGCATCAATTTCACTATCATTCTTCTCATTCCTCATAATTCCCTTCGCAATATTATTTGAAAGAGTAGTTTTTCAATGGTCATCGTACAAGAGATTCATTGGGATATTTTTGCTAATGCTATTCTTCTTCTTTCTCTATTCACTCGTTCACCCGGCGCTTACCGTAATGTCTAACTCCGTCATGACTGTAATAGGTGTCGGTGTTCTCCTTCTTCTCGCAATGATATTGATGATCTTCATTACTGATATAAGAGATCTTTTAGAGAGGATTAGAGTAAGCGTCTTAGGAGAGCATGTCTTCACGAAAGGAAGAGTGGACACCTTAATGCACACATTAACATATTCTGTGGAAAACATGAGAAGGAGACCACTACTAACAATACTAGCGCTGATTTCAATAACATGCTTCACGGCAGCGTTAACTGCATTCACGTCTACATCCTATGAATATGCAACCCTAAAAAGCTACTATCAGTTTTCGCCACCATATACAGGTTTACTAATAAAGAATATATATGGAATGCCGCCCGAATCATACGGCGGTGTTCTCGATATTTTAATGTTGCAGCATATTAAGTGGTTAGCTGGGGAAGAGTACGTTGTCTCGCCAAGAGTTTGGATGTGTCCACAGCCACAATACCCTGAAACATTACCTGTAATTGAGTTCATAAATGCTGAGGGAAAAAGATTTAGACTTTCACCTTTTGTTATAGTGGGAATTACATCAGAAGAACTACAAATAATTTTGAAAGGGCGCATAGACGGCCCGGGGATTTTCACGGGAAAATACCAATGTATTTTACCATCTGATATTGCGAGAACTCTAAATGTTAAGGTTGGCGATAAAATAACAGTGAAGGGACTAGACGCGGAATTATTTATCGTTGGAGTTACGGATTTTGCTGAACTAGTAAGAGACTTTGATGGTAAGTATTTCTTGCCTATAGATCCAGGTTTCACTTACGATATGTCCTTGCAGGCAACCATTTACCCCGCTGGAATGGAACCATCTCCTGTCTCTCCAGCACAAGTAATATATATTCCATGGCAGCTTGCACTTGAGCATGGAGGTTTCATATCAAGCATAGCTCTAATACCGAAAACAGAGGAGGCGCAGAAGGAAATTGGAAACCTAGCATCAATAATAACGTCAACAACCAGCTTAACCGTTCACGTAGGCACTGAGGATTCAGCATATGGGTTGAGAAAGATCTTTACATACGTGTTCCAAGGTTGGGACATAATGGTAGTAGCATTAGTTGCCATAATTGTGCTCTCGGTTCTAAACTTTATGCTGGGAAGTTTCCTATCCAGAAAAAGAGATATACAAGTCTACTCAGTGCTAGGATTATCCCCAAGTAGAGTTATGGCCATGTTCTTCATCGAATGTATAACCCTAGGGTTTGGTGGAACCATAATCGGGTACCTAATAGGCTTCGCCCTAAACCAAACCTTTATAGGGATGGGGCTAATGCCACCTAACTTCGTATTCAACTTCATATCAATTCCAGTGGTAATATCAATGAGCCTAATTATAGGCACAGTTATGGGAGCATCACTATATCCCGCATTACTCGCCGCAAAGATAGTGACGCCCTCACTAGAAAGAAGGTGGAGAGCGCCCACAAGACCTCATGGAGATATATGGGAGCTCCCACTACCGCTCAAAGCTAGAGCATTCGAAGCAACCGGGATTCTAAAATACTTTGAGGAATACTTCTTAGGAGCCGGAGCTGAGAGAAGCGGCTTTAGGATACTTAGCGCTCCAAAAGTAAACACTGAAAATATGGAGATAAGCTTTGACGTAATCTTAACACCAATAGAAACAAACATAACGCAAACTGCAACAATAAAAGGCAGGGAGGAGAAGGGCGAATTTAACTTCTTCCTCATACTGAAACGAAATACCGGACCGCCCGAGCTATGGGAGACTAGAAACCGCTCCTTCATAGACGATGTGAGAAAACAATGCCTAGTCTGGAAGGGACTGGCCCCCGAGCAGAGAAGCATATATATAAAGGCAGCCCAAAAAGCATAGATAAACATGTAGCTAATATGCTGCTTAACTCCACTTCATAATATACGCTATATTTATTTTGCATATTGCGACTTATTTCGCAATATTTATAATAATACATAAAAATATTTTTGGTGCTATTAAAACAATATTTGGCTTCTATAATAATTAGTTACACTAAAGAGATTTAGCTCTTACTAACACTTACTCTGCAAACTGAAGAAAAAAGTTGAATAAATGATTTTATATGTTCTCTATTCCGAAAGATGAAAAATCAATGTTTAAGGTTAATCTGGTTTTAAAGGAAAAATTTTAAATATCGTTTTAAGATACATATAAGTTTGGGAGGGAAAAAAGAAAAGTTCTCTTCGGGGGAATTTAAATGAGTAGAGCTGAAGTTGTGCCAAAGAGGGCAAAGATCTCTGTCAGCGAGATTATTGCGCTAATAGTTATTGCTTGGGTCTGCTTTGTCTGGGGCTTTCTCACAAGATCTCTATCGCTAACTAAATATTGGGTTG
>JAWCEH010000004.1:69336-98895 GCA_038859955.1 Bathyarchaeia archaeon
GTGACTGGCACTTTTATCCCATATATTTACCTGCTGCTTTTGGTAGGCTACTTAGGGAAGAAGGGCATAGTGATCAACAAAGAGTTCTTCGTCGCGTTAATGTACGTTTTGGCTCTCTTCACTGCTAAATGGTATTACTTTAGTGGAAGCAGTGAAGTTAACTTCTATAACAATATTGCTGGGTCATTTAGCTCAGCCATGTGCGGCTGGCAGTTCCCAACATGGGCGAGAGAATATATCCCCAATCTTATACCAGCATGGCTTATTCCACAGGATGATTATGCTACATCGCTCTACTATAATGGCGGCGGAGACCCGGTATGGTCTGTTTTCGCAGGCCCAATAGTTGCATGGTCCCTCATCCTAATATCTATAGTGCTCATTAGCTGGCCTATGATATTCCAGATATTCGGCCCACACTGGTGGGAGACTGAGAGACTACAGTTCCCAATGGCTATACCGGCAATATATACTATAAATGAGGTTTACCCAGCTGCTGAAAGCGAAGAGAAGGGCGAATGGCTAAGACTAATTAACCTCAAGATCACCAGAAACAAAGTCTTCTGGATAGCCTTTGCAGTTGGCTTAATACTTAACGCTCCATATATCGCCACGCAGCTATTCCCAGCAATACCATTAGGCGGCGTTATTGGCGGAGGATATGGAACATACCCAATTGAACTTTATACGCTTGTTGAGGCTGTGCTGCCTAACGCGCAAATAAATACTTCTCTTGTAATATACAACTCTCTGCTTTACGCAATATTCCCAATTGACCTATCTTTAACAATAACAATCATCGGCTTGTTTATAGGCTTCATATATAGGCCTCTTGTGACAAGAGCGGGACTAATTCCTCCAGGTGTTGATCCCGGAGCCACGTGGCCATTCCCGCATAGTGAATTTCGTATAGGAACATATCTTGGTTTAGCGGCCATAATATTATGGGTAACTAGGGAGAGGTGGATTAGGGCGTTCAAATCCTTCAGCGAGGACTTTGAGGTTGAAGGGATATCAATGAGACTTGGGATGATAATGATGATAGTTGGCACAATACTATTTATAGGCATATGGACTGCCGCTGGCGGCAATCTTCTCATGATGATAATCTGGTTCATTCTCTTCACGTTGGTGAACATAGGTGGAGCATATTATTACGCTGCAGCCTTCTGGTATGCAGCTGACTGCCATGGATACTCGACTTGGCGCTATGGTTTTCCAATAGGATCAGCGTTAGGTATATGGTCTGATACGCCGCCGCAAACCAATCAGGCGTTGGCAATATATGGTTTTGCGTCATCAAGCATGGGAACATGTGTCGGCCCATACGAGAGCAATGGTCTCTTCAGCCAAAGCCTTGCAACAGTAACGTATGGGCTTGCTAAAGGTGTAGGCGCAGACATAAGAAAAGTCTTCATTTACGTTATTATAGTCTTAATCGCTCTAATACCATTCGCCCTGGTGGTAAACACCTACGTAAACTGCCATGTGGGGATAGCGAATACTGGCGAGACTGGAATGGACGTAAACTGGTGGGGTGTCGTCGCCGGAGCAATCGATACTGGCAATAGGGGTCTCACATGGAGTGTGGGCTACCTTCCATTCTGGCAGCAGTGGATTGCGCTCATCATAGGGGCTGCCATAATAGTGGTTGTCGGGTGGTTGAGAACCGTGTTCCCATGGTTCTTCCTGCACCCATTAGGTGTGCTTATAGGGTTCGATGGCAGCGGTGGCTGGAAAGGATGGCCAAACATGATCATTGGAATAACGTTGAGAGTTGTCTTGGAGAGAACCCTGGGTCCAAAGAGAACAATGGAGTATCTGGTGCCAATAATAGCTGGAATAGCGCTAGGATTGGGAGCCCTATATATTCTTGTAGGGATATCAGTGATGACTACAGCTTCTATACCAAACTTAATGGCGCTATGGAAGTAAAAGAATAATGGCAAAATAACCCCTATATTTTTTATTAATAAAAAGAGTTTGAAGAGGCATCTGTGGTGGAGCAGCGATAAAGCCGCTCATGTTTAACTCTATAAAAGCTAGGGAAAAATAGCATATAAGTAGAATAGAAAAGCGGTATTCTCTTGTTTTTAGGTTTTGCTAGATTCTTCTTATTCAGATTATTGAGATTTCAACTTCGGGGCGTGGTGGATATAAATATTATATGTTCAAGTTTCAAAACAGAAAAAGAGGGGATTTGTGGGAGACTTCTCCATTTTAGGTCAAATATTATGGAATTTAAAATAGTTTCACTCGACTCTTTCTTCCATCCGGAATAGGTATTTTCCTGACCCAACATTGAAGACTATATAGTCTCCTTCCCTTCTAGCAGATGTTATGCCTGGAACCTTTTGAATGAGCTCTTCATCCTTCCAGATGATTGTTTCTCCCTCTTTAACCACCAGTTTATTAAGTTTCATTGTTGGAACATAGACTTCTCCTGTACTGTTTACTGGTATATTAACCTCTAGATATAGTGACTCCTTCTCTCTCCACCACTTTGACACGATTAGTCCACGTATTGTTCTCAGCGAGGCGCCAGCATAGGTGAGGTCGCCGACAACATGCGGCTTAACCACTACTTTTTCGAAGCCGGGGTATAATGGATCAGCATTTATGCCAGCTAGGGTCTTATAGAACCATGCGTCCACGCTGCCGAACATTATATGGTTATGTGAGTTCATTCCTGAGTTGCCCAAGTACTCCCATCTCTCCCATATGGTTGTTGCCCCCTCCCTGATCATGTATCCCCAGCTTGGATAGGTTGTTTGCGCAGCAATCTTGTATGCCACATCTGCATAACCGCATTTGGTTAGCGCATCAAAAAGATATCTTGTCCCGACTATTCCAGTATTAAGGTGGTAGTCATGATAAGTTATTAAGTCATCCAACAGCCTCTTTATGACATCATCCCTCTTATCTGATGGAACAATATCCAAGTAAAGTGGGATCGCATTAGCCGTCTGACTGTAACCTATTGATAAAACCGGTATAATCGCCTCCAGCGCCGTGTAGTAATCTCTCCTTAAATATCTTTTGTTAAATGCATCCCTTATTTTCTCAGCCAATTCACAATACTTTTCTGCATCTTCGGTTCTTCCTAATACGTGCGCGATCTTGGACAATAAAAGTGCATCCTCATAATAGCATAATGTGGAAACTATTTCACCCGGAGTATTCAAGGATGCTATCTGCCCGGGAGGACACCAATCCCCATACTTACTGAACTTGAGTATGTAATCCTCAGCCCTAGCAGTTAGGAAGTCAACCCAGCCCTTCATAACATTGTAGTTTTCCTCTAGAATCCTCTTATCGCCATAGTAAAGATATAGGTTCCATGGAATTACTATGCAGGCGGTTCCCCAAGCTGGATCAGCTGGATACAAGCTCCAATATGGTGGAACAACGTCTGGTACGCTTCCATCCTCCTTCTGCGCCGCTTTTATATCTTTAAGCCACTTTGTATAGAAGTTTACCATGTAAAAATTGAATATTGCTTCTTCGGCTGAGAGCTGAGCATCACCCATCCAACCCATGCGCTCATCTCTCTGTGGGCAATCGGTTGGAATACTCATCAAATTACTTAATTGCCCCCATAACACGTTCTTATGAATATTATTGATCAGCTGATTTGAGCATGAAAAGCCTCCAGTAGGCTCAACATCCGTGTGGACAACAACACCTGTTATATTATTAACGCTTAATACACCTGGATAGCCCGTAACCTCGACATAACGGAATCCATGATATGTGAACCTTGGCTCATAAACCTCAACGCCATACCCCCTCAAAATATATACGTCCGTGGCTTTTGCACCCCTATTAGGCGCGGTATTAATTGTCCCATCAGGATTAAGTAGTTCTGCATATCTGAGCTTAACTTCTGTCCCTCTTGGCCCACTAACAGTCAACCTAACCCAGCCGGTAAAGTTTTGACCGAAGTCAACTACATAGACATTAGGATTCGGATTACTGATGCTAACCGGCTGAAGAGTCTTAACAACCCTTATTGGCGGGAAGGTCGCCTGCGAAACCATTACTCCGCCAGGCGGCTCCACAACCCTAGCGTTCTCCCATGAGGAGTCATTGTATCCTGGAAGATCCCAGCCATCCTTTTCCAGCCTAGCATCATAGACTTCACCATCATAAATGTCATCGTCAACTATGGGGCCTTTAGATACCCTCCAATCTTCATCTGTTACGATTAATTCTTGTTTTCCGTTATAAAATTCAATTACTAGTTGGAGTATCGCCCTTGGCTCCCCATAATGTTTATGTGTTGGCATCGGCTCTTGAGACTTTCTTCTATGGGGTTTAACGTTATATCGCCCATTACCTAACATTACGCCAATAGCGTTTTTTCCTTCATTAAGGTAACCGGTGACGTCATATATTGTATAAAGCACTACTTTCTCATAATCCGTCCATCCCGGATCAAGCTGGCGGTCGCCGACCTTACATCCATTTATCCTTAGCTCGTAATAGCCCAGACCGCTAACATAAGCCCTTGCCTTTTTAACCTTTCCACTTAACGTGAACTCCTTCCTAAGCAAGTTTCCACCGCTGATCCATTTGGCAACCCAGTCTTCTGGCTTAAGTAACCCCATCTCAAACTTAGCAGCCTTGCTATATGGGCTGACGCACCCCGTATCATCCCACCATCTGACCTTCCAATAGTAGACTCTGCCACTTTCTAATGGTTTCCCAGAGTATTCCACATTCACTGATTGGCTTGAGATAACTTTACCACTATCCCACATGTCGCCAAAATCCTTAATTAAATTCTCTTCAGAGGAAGCGACTAATATCTGATAGGCTGACTGCATGCGCCCACGCTCATGGTGTACTAGCTTCCAAGAAAACCTCGGTCTAGGCGTATCTATCCCCAATGGGTCAATACAATATTCACAAAATAATTCAATAGGGCTCTCTAAATAACACTCTGCTTCATCCATAACAAAACGCACCCAAATAAATTTAGGAGAAACATAGCTATAAAATACTTTCGAATCAGATTAACAGCGGCTTTTCATACATTGTGCCCAATCTTATGCAATCAATATTTAATAGTGATAGTATAGTAAACGCGCTTAGAGTTTACAGTTTTCCTAAACTTCTTAACGGCTTGACGTTTCTTGTTTTTCTCTTTTGAGGAGAAGGATTACAGCGCCTATCACAATGATCCCAATGCATATAACGAGTATTGCTAGGCGTGAATAATCCCTTCTCCATATAGCTTTTATCTCCCTAGGTCCATCAACATAAATTTTAACGGTTCTCTCGTTCACTATTATGTCATTGTTTGGGTCTAGGCCTTCAAAGTGATCGAGAACATTTAATATTAGAAACCCGATTTTTGTTGCGTTAAGCCCTATTGTGGCATAAGTGTTCTCATAATACCATCCCGATCCCCATATGGTTCCCAGCTCGGTCTCTGCAGAGACGTAATGCATATTTATTTTCGGGATTAAAGCGTTTAACAATTCTTCCCTCCATTTATTCTCTACAGGATTATATGCTCCAAAACCCGAGCAAAATTCCCAATAGCACCAAGCGATTCCTCTTTTCTCGGCTTCTCTGGCCACGAAATACGTCCATCTAACTCTGGAGTTCATGTCCGCTTTACTGTAAGCTCCAAACTCTCCTAGAAACAATGAAATATTTCCGTGCTTCATGGCCCATTGTACCGCTATATCTAACTCATCCCTAATTTGCTTCTGCTCGAGCTCTGTTCCCAACCATTTCCTGCCAACTGGTGGAGGCGAGTCAATCCACTCGGCGCCTTGATGAGTGAACTCAAACGGAGTATAAAAATGAAATGTAACTATTATATTTCTATCCTCTGGTAATATTAAATCCTTCAGATTATAAACGTTATTCCAGTTAGATGGTCCAACCACAATCTTCCTTATAGGATTAGTTTCCCTTATAATTCTAATAACATCCAATAGAAACTCATTCCATAATTCGCTTGTTAATGAATCATGCGGTTCATTAAGCAGTTCAAAATAGAGGTTTTCAGGATAATTCTTATAATGCTCAGATATCTGCCTCCAAAGAGCTAGAAAACGGTCTTTATGCCCCCGAGGATCCTGCATTATCTCATCATAATGATGAATATTCAATACAACGATTAAATTCTGCTCCAGCGCCTTACTCACAACATGATCCACTCTGCTGAAGAAATCCTCGTCAATCTTATATGGTGGTTCCTCCTCAGCGTGAGCTGACCACTTTATCGGGATCCTAACGGTGTCGAAGCCAGCCTCTCTTATTATACTTAAGTATTCATCTTTTATGTAAACTCCCCACATACCCTCCTTGGGAGCCTCAAGAGCATTTCCAATATTTATTCCTCTTTTCATCTTTAGTGTAGGCTCCATATAATGGCCATTAGCAGGCAGCTGTCCACAATAAGCATTCCCCAGAACCACAAAGCATAAAACTACAATTAATACTGGAAAAAGAATGAAAATCTTTAAACCTGATTTTTTCATCCGACGAAAATAAATCCAATAAATTTTTAATTCCTTCAAAGTTTAGTCACCTTAAATGGCTTGGGTTTCTGAATTACTTTAAGCGTTTTCTAAAAACATTATTTAAAGAAATTTTAAATATTAATGCAAGTATTTTTATCATTCAATAAGTTAGTAGGGAGACTTCTTTATATGGATTTTGGAAATCCTTTACTTAAAAAGTATAGTTTAATACCTGCTACTTTAACCCCCATGGACAAGAACTTTAATGTTGATTACGAGCAATTGAATGAATATGTGAGGTGGCTTATGAAATTTGGTATCGGTGGCCTCGCGGTTAATGTCGATACTGGTGAGGGGCCGCATTTATACCCTGAAGAGAGAGTCGGGATACTCAGGGCGTTCGCCTCGTTTGCTAAGGGCAAGGTTCCGATAATTGCTGGTTTACATGCGCGAAACACGGAGGAGGCCGTAAAACTAGGTTTAGAGGCAAAGGAGGCTGGTGCGGATGGACTGCTAGTTTTTCCACATTCAGCATTCATCGGCGAACCGTCTGAAGACATCATATATAGTTATCACTATGAGTTATCGGAGAGAGTTGGCTTACCCATAATATTATTTCAGCTGCAGCCAGCATTAGGCGGTGTAGAATATAACCGTGAAGTTTTACTCAAGCTTGTTAGAATAGAGAACGTTATAGCGATTAAGGAAGCATCCTTTGACGCAAAAAAATTTGCTTATACAGTCCGCATCTTGAGCAATGCCCCCAGAAGAATTACTATATTGACTGGCAACGACAACTTCATTTATGAATCACTGATCTTAGGTGCTGAGGGAGGGCTCTTGGGCTTCGGGACGATTGCAACAGATAAGCAGGTTGAAATGTTTAGGTTAGTTGCGCAAGGCAAGCTTAAGGAGGCTGGCGAAATATGGAACGAGATTCTGCCGCTGGAAGAGATAATTTTCTCTCCGCCAGTTAGAAATTATAGAGCGCGCCTAAAAGAGGCCTTAGTTATGTTAGGTATACTGAAAACACCATACGTTAGGCCGCCTTTACAGCCAATTTCCGAAGAGGAAAGAAAATCTATTAGAAAAGCTCTTAAGGACTTAGGGATGCTCTAGGAGGGCAACTTATTCGTACTATTTCAAAATTTTATGGCATGTGAGAAAAAAGGCTATATCAACCATGTGGATTTAACTTCATATATCTCTAGAAGACCAACCTTAGTCCTTCCGCCTTTACTGTAGACCTCCAGCAATCTTTTTGAATTATCAAAAATGGTCCCAACGGGCATTATGATAATTCCGTCATTTCCAAAGACTTCAATAGATGCCCTATCCACGAGAACTTGGAGGCGAATCCTTCCATCATTAGACCTAAGAGATGCACGCTTATCTAAACAGATAACTTCTTCCAGCATAGCATTATATGTGACTGGCACACCTCGTATAATGAAGCCGAATTCTGATGCGCTTTCGATATGAAATTCTCCACGTATATCGAGAAGTTCACTGCTTAATTTTTCTGATAAATCTACTTTACTAGATAAGTAAAAGTTTTCCTTAACTAATCTTTTATGATGCAGCCTCTGAATCTCCCTAACTGGTTTTCCAAGTAAGCGCACTCCTTCCCTTGTTTTCTGAAGCGTGAGTTCGCATGGAAAGGTCATCTGCTGATTGAAAGGCATGCATGGTAATCCATCTCTCATCCTTAGCCAAGATATTTGGATTCTCCACCGATCCTCAGGTGGCATATCATTCCATGTTTGCGCGGCGTAACTGTCCCCCCAATATAATCTCTGAGGTGTAGTTTCTTGTTTGAATTCCCTTCCATCGAAGGAGCCTAAAATATACCGTCCGTCGGCAACCCAGAATACCCACTTAGTATTCTGTTTATCTCCATTAATTGGTAGTTCAAACATGTCGGGACATTCGCTGGCAGCTGGAACCGTAATCCTGCAGAGTTCCTCCCAATTCTTGAGATTCCGTGAAGAAAACAATCCGTAATCATTCTTATCTAGGTAAAGGGCCATTACCCACCTTTGAGAGTGCTCGTCCCAAAATACTTTTGGGTCTCGGTTCATTCCAGCAACATTGGGCAATACAGGGTTTTTCTCGTATTTCCTCCATGTTCTACCTAAATCATTGCTATAAGCAATGGATATAGTAAAAGGACGGCCTTTAGATAGAGAAGAAGTGTTTCCAGCTGATGTATAAATAAGTATAATAGGTGGGTTATCGCCGATTTGAAAACCTGCCGTATTCTTCCAGTCTACTACAGCTGAGCCAGACCATATGGTTCCCATTTCATCCGGTTCAAGAGCGTCGCCTATCTCTCTCCAGTGAAGTAGATCAGCGGCAACAGCATGACCCCAATGCATGTTTCCCCATCTGCATCCATAAGGATTATGCTGATAAAAAAGATGGTATTCACCACCATAATAGACGAGACCATTTGGGTCGTTGATCCATCCGCGGCGAGATGTGAAGTGAAATTGGGGTCGATATTGCTCCCTATATAAGCTCGGATACAATTCATTGGTTAACTCGTCACTTTGAATAATAGACTCCATAATGTTAGGTGGAAAATCGCTATCTTCGACCTCAACTATGACTCTTCTGCCCTTATATGTGCTAACATCTGAGAAGACCCAAAAATCAGGCTTCCCATGAGCAAGCTCTATTTCAAACTCTCGCACTATTCTATCATCACGAAAAAACCTTAACCTTAATAGTTGAGCACCCGTTTTAACTGGCAGATTGAGATATCTACTTAAAATATTGATTTCTAATCTCGCCTTCATTCGCCTCCCTCTTAAGGAATAATTTTATTTAAACAGGTGAGAAACTTATATTTTCTAGATGGCTGAAGCAGGAATCTTCGCTCATGATCATTCATCATTAATCTTTTAAGTTGAGAGGTAATTTCTATTAGTGGTGAGCGAGAGCCTTGAATAGTTCGCTCTTAAGCGTTGAGGGTTTATCCGTAAAAATAAAGTCTGTTACAGTAGTTTTTGATGATGGATCCAAATCAGCCTGCGAATATTATGGATCACATGTTGAGGGTAAACATGAGGTTTATAGGTATCGATGCGGTCATGCCCTTGTTGACATAAGCGTGGCTTCTAACGGCTCTTCTTGCATCCTTGGCTTTTCAGCAGCTTCCCTAAAGAACCTAAATTATAAATTTCCGCTAGAGATCGAGCTTGACGCTGGAAAACCAGTTAAAGTTTTAGCTTTAACCACGCATAAGGACTCCGCCAAATACTACTCAAATGCATTCGGATACTATAATCAATTCGCCATAGGAAAGGAGCCGAGGGGCCCTAAGCCGCCGGATGATCCAGAGTATCCCCCGGCGTTAGGCTATATTGAGCATGAAGAGTACATGCGCGGATACCCGTGCTGGGCCTATCCGATACTCTCTGAGAGTCTTGAGAGCATACCCTATTATAGCATCTTTATGCTAGCAAATTACAGCGATAAATACATGGCTCTACTCACACTTACAGATAAAACAACAGCATATTTATGGCCCAGCCTCAAGATTAGGATCTTCTCTGGAAAGAGCGCTAAGAATATCAAGTTAAACCGGATTGCATCAATAGCTATAGATGAAGACCCCTATAAAGCCATTGAAAATTGCGTTAACTCCGCGTCTTCATTTGTGTTATTTAAACCTAGAAAAGCGAAGAAGCAGCCTAAAATAATGGATAAGATTGGCTGGTGCTCCTGGAATGCCCTCTTAACCGATGATCTATCTCATGAAAATATAACTAAAATAGTTAGCGGTCTGCTGAATAGGGGTCTCAGGGTAGGCTGGGTTATAATAGACGATGGGTGGCAGGATGAGACGAGAAAGGAGGGTTGGCCTCGTAGAATTTTAAGAAGGTTATCTACAAATGAGCGTTTTCCAGAGGGTTTGCGCGGCGTCGCTGACGACCTGAAGAGACTTGGCGTTGATTTAGTGGGATTATGGCACACAATAAATATTCATTGGAGCGGCTTTGAGGAAGGCTTATCTAGGGAGTTAGGCGTTAGAGGGTACTACTCAAAATTTAATGAAAGCTATGTTCCTCCACCAATTATGAGCGAGGCATTTGAGTTTTACAGGGGGTTCTTTTCTTGGGTGAGGAATAACTGTATAGACCTTGTTAAAGTGGATAACCAATGGGTTATCCACGCATTATATCATGAGGCGTCAATGGTT
Source organism: Bathyarchaeia archaeon (assembly GCA_038859955.1). GTDB lineage: Archaea > Thermoproteota > Bathyarchaeia > Bathyarchaeales > DTEX01 > DTEX01. Next base: position 80,026 of record JAWCEH010000004.1, read on the forward strand.
GGCGAAGCCGCAGGGAACATTGAATTGGCATTGCAAGCGGCTGTATACGCTAACGGCCTAGATGTATTAAACTGTATGAGTATGGCTCCGGAGAACTACAGCAACTTTCTATTCAGTAATGTTATGAGAGTATCCATGGATTACATTCCATTCTGGAAGGCTGACGCGAAGCTTCATACAATCTTCAGCGCATATAATGCCCTATTATTCAGTCACATAGCGTACCCAGACTACGATATGTTCATGTCATACGATCCGTACGCAAAGGTTCACGCTGTTGCCAGAGTATTTAGCGGCGGCCCCGTTTATATAACGGATAGGGAAACCGATAAGACGGATATTACCTTACTCAAGCGCTTCGTTCTACCAGATGGAAAGCTAGTTAAAGTCGATAGACCAGCCCTACCAACAAGTGATGTCCTGTTTAGGGATCCATATAACGAGCCTGTTCTCCTTAAGATGGCCTCGGAGGCTAATGGAAGCATATCTGTCGCTGTATTTAATGTTAATAAAATTGGGGGCAAAATAGAAGATTGTATATCACTTGATGCGCTCCCTTTCCCAGTTGAATGTGGAGATTACGTGTACTATAAAGTATTCAGCGGCGAATGCGGTCTACTTAAGCATAATGAAAAGCTGAGCTTCTCTCTTGATGAATTAGATGTGGAGGTGGTAAACCTAGTACCAGTCAAGGGTGATAAAGCAGTTATAGGGCTAAAAGAGTATCTACTCCCAAGGTTCCCAGTTAAGATTCTTACTATGCCTGAAGGAAGAATTATAGTTGAGAGCTTAGTCCAAGGTACGCTCTTATACTATGCTAATGGAGCATTCAATGAATCTAAAGTCAAAGAGCATTCTATTACAGAGATATAGCGCATTTCTCCTCTCTCTTTTTATTTACGTGCAGATTTAGATTCATTGTTTTCTACAGGTTATCACCGGAAGACTCATTTAGGTTTAAGATTATATTTTCATCTTTGGAGGAAGATTAAGGCAGATGATGGTCGGTATCGTTGGTAAGCCAAATGTTGGTAAATCAACGTTTTTTAGTGCAGCAACGTTAGCAACAGTTGATATTGCAAGCTACCCCTTCACAACAATAAAACCTAATAAAGGTATCGGGTACTTTAGAACCCAGTGTGTTTGCAAAGAACTTAACGTTAAAGATAACCCTGTAAACTCAGTCTGCGTAGATGGAGTAAGACTTATACCAGTTGAATTAATTGACTGCGCGGGTTTAGTTCCAGATGCATGGCAAGGCAGGGGGCTTGGAAACCAGTTTCTCGACGAGATAAGAAAGGCCGATGCCCTAATACACGTTGTTGACGCATCAGGCTCAACGGATATTGAGGGCAGACTTGTGAAGCCTGGGATGCATGATCCACTTGAGGATGTGAAATTTCTTGAGAGAGAATTAACCATGTGGTTTGCGCAGATTATGAAGAGAGACTGGCCTAGAATTGCTAGAACTGTTGAATCCGGGGCCGCTGATTTATCTTCGCTTCTCGAAGAAAGGTTAAGCGGTCTAGCAATAAAGAGGAGGCATATACTTGAGGCGCTGAAGATTACGGGATTAAGTGGTGATAAACCGACAAGATGGAGCGAAGATGACTTCCTAGGTTTTGTTGATGCCTTAAGGAGAATTTCAAAGCCAATGCTTATAGCAGCAAACAAAATGGACCTACCCTTTGCGGAGGAGAATTTTAAGAGACTTAGGGAAACTGGCTACATTGTTGTACCATGTTGTGCTGAGGCAGAGTTGGCCCTAAGAAGGGCAGCCGAGAAGGATCTAATTAGCTACGTTCCTGGAAACTCAAGCTTTGAAATAAAGGATCCAGCAAGGATTACCGGTAAACAGGTGGATGCGCTTAAAGCGATTAAAGATAAGATACTCAGTAGGTATGGGTCAACTGGCGTCCAAGATGCCATAAACGCGGCCTTTAAAGACATCCTAAAGATGATAGTTATCTATCCAGTTGAAGATCCGGAGAAGCTCACAGACCATTATGGCAGGGTTCTGCCTGAAGCGAGGCTTATCCCAAGTGGCACAACAGCCAAGGAATTAGCCTACATGATACATACGGAGCTAGGCGAGAGCTTTATATACGCTGTAGACGCTAGAACAAAGAGACGGCTTGGCGAAGGTTACATGCTCAAGGATAAGGATATTATATCAATTGTGAGCGCCAAAAAAAGAGCTTAAAAGGGATCTTAAGAGCTAAAAAAGATTAGCGGTTAACCCGGTTTTCTGAAACCCTTATTTGCCAAATCTTCTCTTGCGCTTCTGGTAGGTTCTGATTGCTCTCAATAAATCTATACGTCTGAACTCTGGCCAATAAACGTCCAAAAAACAGAGTTCGCTGTAGGCTGACTGGTAGAGTAGAAATCCGCTCAGCCGCTCTTCACCAGAGGTTCGTATAATTAGATCCGGGTCCTGCTTCGGTAGAAAGGCTGTATACAAGTTTTGTTCAAAAATAGTTTCATTTATCTCTTCAGGTGCGAGTTCGCCAGTAGCGACTTTCTGCGCAATTTTCCTTGCAGCGTCAACGATCTCAGCTCTTCCGCCATACGCTATAGCTAAATTCAGATATCGCTCGCTATAATCCTTAGTTTCCTCCTCGACTTTCCGGATCATTTCCTGTAGATCAAGGGGAAGCAGGTGGACTCTCCCAATAACCTTAACTTTAACCTTATACTTATGTATCTCCTCGCTCTTCAAAGCTTCGTCAAGTTTCTCCTTGAGTAAAATCATTAGTCTCTCAACTTCCTCTGGAGGTCTTTGAAAGTTTTCGGTGGAGAATGCGTAAAAGGTTATGCTTTTAACTCCTAGGTCTAAGCACCATTTTAGAACATCTTTGGTCTTATCTGCGCCGTAGTAGTGTCCCATCCAAGGTTCAAGCCCGCTCTCTTTAGCCCACCTGCGATTTCCATCTAATATTATGGCTATGTGCTCAGGTTTGCTCTGGCCTTTTACCTGATGCCAAAGCCACCTCTCGTAAACCTTATAGACGCCAAGCAGCGATAATACGGTCTTGAGCATACTAACGCCTTCCTTCAACCTTTTTGTCTACCAAGTTTAGCTGAATGTGAGCACTGGCAGCCTCTAACATCGGGTAGAGAGGCAACCGTCTCCACTATGATCTCGCGAACTTTTGGCATAACAATTTTAGATACCTCTGTTACCTCCTCATAAGTGAGTTTACCCGCTATTCCAGCAGCCATATTTGAAACGAAACATAGGGAGGCATAACATACGCCAATTTCTCGTGCAAGGATAGCTTCGGGAACACCAGTCATGCCAACAACATCGCATCCTAAAATCCCAAACATTCTTATTTCAGCTGGTGTTTCAAATCGCGGCCCCTCGGTGCAAACATAAACGGCCTTATCATGCACGAGACCTATCTCTTTAGCCTTCTCCACTAGAATACTCCGAATCTCTGGGCAATATGGCTCTGTGAAGTCAACATGCGTAACCGGGGCTTGATCAAAGAACGTTAGTTGACGCTGCTTTGTGAAGTCTACTAAGTCGTGTGGAACAACTAGGTCGCCGGGCTTAAAGTTTAAGTTTATTGCGCCAACGGCGTTTGTTGCTATAATTCTCTCAACTCCAAGACTATGTAAAGCAAACATGTTAGCTTTATAATTGATTCTATGCGGTGGGATATCATGTTTACGCCCATGTCTCGGAAGGAAGGCAACAAGTTTATCCCGAATTTTACATATGGAAATCAAGTGTGAAAAACCGTAAGGTGTTCCAACATTAACTTTTTCGGACCCCTCAAATAGATCCTCCAGCCCTGTTCCCCCTATGACCGCTATGCTAGCTCTTTTACCGCCGCTTGCTGTCTTCATTTAGGTCTTCCCCTTGCTCCCCGCCAGGCTCTTCTTTAACTTCTTCCTTAAAGAAGCTTTTGTATCTTTTGCTTAGAAAGTGGGCTATTGGCATCGATACGGCGGCTATGACTACACCAATAATTATTGAAGCAATAAGGTCATCTAGTGGCAGCGTTGGGTCAATCATTATGTTTGCAGCCTCCTTGAAAATCTTCCAAGACCATGCGCATACGGCTATAAGAACGGTTGTCCTCCAGAATCTGGGATCACGGTCGAGAAGATGCCCCAGGACCCTGCCAAATAATATTATTGATACTCCTATAACAACTATTGTTATTGAAGCGGATATCACTGATCCGAGAATTCTGGGAAGGATGCTAAGCCAAACATTTGGGTCGCTTGGAGGCGGGCTTGGCACGATCTCCGGGTTTGATGCTATTTGAGTAAGCGCTTGGTAAATGCCAACCGCAATCAATAGGATACCGAAGACTAGCGAGGAACCAATAACCAAACCATGCGGTGAGGAGATTCTTGAGAGTGTTGAGGCCAGCCTCCTATCTAATCCATAGCCCTTACCTATAAGGTAGCCCCCGACGATTATAAGCCCTATAATCCAAGCCCATGTTCCAATATCATACCTTATGAAGATCGCCAAGAGAGCCAGAGCGCCAAGCATCACAAGCAGGATGCCCGGTAAGCCTAGAAAAATTCGCGAATACCTCGGGTCCTCAATAATCTTTCTTAAATACCTAGAGAATACAGCTGCGGTCTCCTCTATTGTCTCACTATGCTTCACGATGACTCTTCTCACCGATGAAACCGGGACTCTGGATTGAATTAACGGCAGAATATCCTCATCTGAGAAGCCGTCTGTAACAAGAATTAGGCTATCTGGCTTAAAATCCTTTAAGGCCTCATTAAGCTCCGAGATCAATTTTCTATCAGCCGCTATCCCGCCGAGCTCAGAGCCAGCTATTGTTGCAACTTGACAAGAAATATTATTTGACGCGCTCCGCTCTAAGCTCTCGCATATCCTAACTGCCTCGAACATTGCGTTGGCGTCAGCCTCTTCTGGGTCGGCGAGCAAAAGCTTGAGCGCAGCGTCAATGTTTTCTTTCTTACCAATTATTGGAGTTTTAACACCTGCTTTTCTGCCAATATCGTTATCCCTATCAACACATACAATTAGTATGCGCTCTTCCCCTGAACCTTGCCCCTCTTGATTCAGCATCAGTTTTCTCCCATAAGTATGCATGAATAATATGCTTTTTCTTAAAGATAAAGTTTAATTCAAATTGACATGCCAATATTTATCATTAATATATTTATATTATTCCTTCCTCAGCTAAAATCTTAAATTCTTCGAATGAGATTTTCTCACCGCGCTTTATCTTCTCCAGAGCTTCCCTCTTAACTCTCTCTTTAAGGGCGGACACAACCTCAGTTTTTCTCCGTTCTTCCTCCTCTCGAATAGTTTTTCTTATGGCTGATACCTGACTTAATAGTTCTCTGTACTGGAGACGGAGCGCTAAAATCTTGTTCTTGTTCTCCATATATCGCCTATCTACTTCAGCCAGCTTATTCTTTAGTTCACCCGCCATTTTGAGGCGTTCAATCATCTTCTCATGAAATTTTTGGCTTTCGGCGGCGGCCTCAGCAATCTTATCTCTGTAGACGGCAATCTCACCCCTCACCTTCTCAAAGCTTACCTCAAGCCTGGAGGCCTCATCCCTCATACTCTTAAGCCTACGATAAAATGATAATTGTCCCTCCAGAGACTTAATCCGCTCAACAACTCTCTTCTCCTCCTCAAGCGACATAGTCGTCGTCTGAATTCTCCAATCTAACTCAGCAATCTCTCTCTCCAAACTCCCCTCATCCCTAGCCGGCTTTAACTTTAAATAATCTCTTATTCTCTGTCTCAGTTCCCTCAGAGAACCAATCTTCTCAGCATACTCCTGCTTAAGCTCCGCCAAAACAGCCTTTAAGCTCTTAACCTCATCATTTAAGGAGTCCCGCTCACCCCTAAACTTAGCCGCCTCAAGCCTCAACTCTCTAATCTTACCAACTAGAATATTCCTCTCCTCAGCAAGACTACGCATCTCAGTCTCAAGTCTATCCAGCTCACCCCTCAAACCAGCAATCTCTCTCTCCAAACTCTCAAGCCTACGCCTTAATTCCCCGCTCATCGTACTCCACTTCTATACTGGAAGTGTTCGAGTTTTCTTTCAAATTAATTTTTCTTGTAAAAAGATTTATATGTTGGATGGATTATCCAACCATAATGGTAAGACTATGAAAAAAGTGTTGTATGGGCGGTTGTTTTCGACGAAGGTTTTGAGTTTGGTTATTTTGATGACCTCGATTAATTTGGTGTCGAATTATGCTTTGATTGGTATTCCAAATGTTAAGTTTATGGATCTGGTTGTTTTTGTTAGTGGATATTTAATGGGGGTTGCTCCTGGGGTTCTGGTTGGAGTTTTGACTTGGCTTGTTTATGGTACTTTGAATCCTCGTGGGTTTAATCTTGTTATTCTTGCTGCTACTTGTTTGGGTGAGAGCCTTTATGGCGTTGCTGGTTGGCTTTCTGCGAAGTTTAGGCTGGGTTTGGGTTTTTCTTCTTTTGGAGAGGCTGGTGGGGGGTCGGTTTGGTGGGCGAATCTGAAGTTTGGGGTTGTTGGGTTTTTCTCGACTTTTATCTATGATTTATTCACTAATATTGTGTCTGTAACCATAGTTGGTCTTCCGCCTTTAATGGCTATTATACAAGGTGCGCCCTTCGCTATAATTCATGAAGTGTCTAACTTCTTTTTCTTTTTCTTTGGTTGTAGTGCGCTCATTACTGCGGTTAAGAAGGTAATGTATGAGGGAGGTGAGAAGTTATGAGTGGGAAGGATTCATGGATGTGGGTTTCGCTGGGGCTTATATGCCTTCTAATAGTGATGGCTTACTTTGCAGTGTACTACTACAGCGAGAGCGTTCGCTATCAAAGCCTTTATAAAGAGGCTCTTAATGATTTAAAGAGGCTCACGATGCCTGTAAGCATTCTAATCGACTATGGGAATGGAACAAGATTATGGCACAATAACACTCTAGTTCCGAGAGGGGCAAATCTATTGTTGGCGACCGAGATTGCAGCGGAGGTTGAGAGTGAAACCTATCCGGAGATGGGTGAATTTGTGACGAGCATAAATGGTGTTGGAGGCGAGCTGGGCAAATACTGGATATGGTATACATGGAATCCTGAAAAAAGCGATTGGGAGTGGGGGCCAGTTGCATGCGATAGATATATCCTGAGAGAGGGCGAAGTAGTAATGTGGAGATACGAGCAATTTTAAGCACGAAAGATAAAATAAGGTCTTTCACATTGCTTTGCTAATAAAATCGATAAAACCAGTTGCACCCTGTTAGATTATTTTATGGTAACTGCATGCCTAGAGATATGTAAGGTCGAAAAACGATTTTTACTTAGGTTAAATATTCTCATTTAGTAATTAGCCGCGTGGCATGCCACCAAAATGGCGAGAATAGACCTACCTATAAAGTTATAATACTGAAAAGCGAGAAAGGCACCTTCGGTTAATTACCTTGCAAGGTAATCTATTTGTTACAAGTTGGTGGTCGGGCGGGCAGGATTTGAATTCGCCGGACCCAGGCTCCGCCTTTAAAAGGGTCCTCCTGCGACGCTCCGGTTTCTGTACGCCCGGTAGGCTGCGTGACGCTCTACCATATGGTAGACGCCTACAGCTTCTCCACCAGCCTATCTTTAGAGACTAAGCGGGCTGGTTCGGAAGCTCTACCAGGCTGAGCTACCGCCCGACCAAAACAAAAAATGGTAAAAAACGAATATATGCTTTTCGTCGTAGGAGCCCCTTAATAATATTTTTAAGGTATATGATACAAGTTTCTAATGCATGCGCCCTTTAGGTTTCCATTTCCCTGATCAAGTCTTTGTAGCGGGTCTTTCTGTATCTCTCTATTAATCTTATAACTTTCATGTTGTGTTTTAAGAGTTTTTCCATGTTTATTTTGTTGGTTGCGGGATTTAGGATTCCGAATCTTATGGCTGCGGCTTTCATGTACATGCTCATGGCTCCAGGTGATGTTGGAAAAAGGTATATGAAGATGTTGCGGTCTGCGCCGGGGTCGGATCGGCTGCCGACTCTAGCAATAATATTGCCTCTATCGATTATTCTTGGAGCATATCCTCTAGCGTCAATTGAGTAGCCTTCTTCAACGGCTATTATGCAAAATAAATCGCAGTCAACTTTATCCACAAACATTACTCTAACAGCTTCAGAAGTAATTAATTCAACGTTTATAACGCCTGCTGGGAGATCGCCAAAATATTCACCGCTCTCGAAAAGACGGGATATAACATCAAGTAGGCTCACAGCTCTGCTAGAGGCTCTTGAATCATCCATCGCCATAAACCATGCTAAATTTACTTTAATACATGCTATAAACGTTATTAAATTTACCCCGTATCTTAAATAAAGAGACGCAACGCTGCTCACTAAAGGGTTCGTAGTTACTCCTAACAGGTTAATTCCACTACTAAGTATCCCAAAATTCTCAACTGCTGGTATTAGGAGCCTAAAAATCTAGCACCCTGATTCCGGAAAATCTCTATTTATTTGCTCAATGAAATAAACATTTGCTTATGGAGCATTGCTACTTTAAAAGTAAAGATTAAATTCTAAGTTGTATTCAAGGTTATGTGAAAATCTTGAGGGCCGGTAGTTTAGTGGCATGAATGCCGCCCTCGCATGCGGCTTCCAACATTAGCCGAGAACGGCGGAGGTCGCGGGTTCGAATCCCGCCCGGTCCACCATTTATATGCTTTTGGATGAATCCGCAACTCCTTTGGAGGCATCTACCTCCGCTTCCTGAAGAACTAGAGCCCATATTGAATGATTTAGATTACGATTATTGTAAAAGAAGACGAAAAGAACGGAAAGAAAATTTTAGGCTGGGCTTTCTTACTTTTTAGATGACTGTTAATTTTACTTCATATCCTAATCTCATAGCTACGCTATTTATAATTTCGAGATATCGATCTCTCGCAATTAATTCTTCATCTCTATTTATCGCTATTGAGGCGACTAGTAGATCTGAGAAAGCCTGCGGCTTACCTATTTCTAGAAGTCCTAGCTGAAGATTGTGGGCTAGTATGAAGTCATGTCTGATAGGGAATGTAACCTTGCCCTTAAATAACTGTAGTAAATTATTCTGGGGAACTTTACTAATGTTACAGCCGTGATATCTTCGTTAATAGGTATCCTAGACTTCGCCCTATCTACGGCGACACTTGTATCAAGAAGAGTCATTGAAGTCTCTCCTTTTCTCTCTCTTCAAGTTCTTCAACTTTATACGCTTCGATTTCTTCAACTAGATCTTCGGGCTTAATCCCAAGGGTTCTTCTTAGCTCATCTATGGGGATAGACCCGCCAAGCCTAGATAAAACCTCATCGATAACTCAAGCTAGCTCTTCATCAGAAGTCCATGGTGGAACCTTAAACGTAACTGTTTTAGACCCAAAAGGGCACACCATAATAAACTTAGAAACTATCACGATTATAAACCTTGACGTTTATAATTAACCTCACTACTCCCAAAGGACTAAAGAATTCTTCATAGCATAATTCTTATTGCGCTGGTCAACCAAACTTAGGAGATCGGAGAATAGGAGAACGTGAAGGCACTCATAGCGACAATGAAAGAATCTCTTAGCATTGAAACTTTAAATTACGTAACCCATAAATCGAGCGAGTGATAATATTTTCTTGGGTTTGGGGTTTGAGGGCTGATTTTCTTCGGAAATCTGTCCAGAGATATTATGAGGCGCAGGGCTACGCTACATTCTTTCCTAAAGGAGGCATTCACGTCGGCAATGGGATGATTGATGGCGAGGTTATTGAGCGTGGGATTAAGATTGCCGTTGAATTGAAGAGCGACAACGATGACATACTGCGTGGATTAGGACAGCTATTAGAGGCCTTAGCTCACGGATATGATGAAGCCTTACTCGTAACAAGTAGCATGCGCTCAGAGCGCTTAGACATAAAAGTCTTTGTGGCAAGTGGAATAGGTTTAGCAGCCGTAAACAGCAAAGGGGAACTAAAAATAATGGTTGAACCAAAGATAGTCAAATTTTAACGTTACTCTTTACACGCCAGGATCTTGATTTTTCTTTTAGGTTTAAGTTCCCATCCGCTTACTTTTCTGGGGGCTCTTGGTTGACGGAGAGTAACCCTTTGTGGACATAATCCTTTATGGTTATCGTTTCCACCATACTTATAAAAACATAATATTCCCAGAAACTATTTTTCTAAAATCCTCAAAAGCCTTGAATACATTATTGGGATTTAGAATTGAGAGATGGAGGATTTAGCTTAATCACATCGCTCCGCTTATCTTCTCCATTATATTTTGGCTTATCTCTTCAGCTTCTATGCCCTCCACTAATTCTATATTATAGGCTGCCGCCAATTCCCTCTCTTCTGAGCTTAGCCATTCGTTTCTTGGTATTATGAGGAGTTTTCGAGTAGCCTTTGCATCAATAGCTTTCACATGTAAGGATATTAGTGCTACTTTAGCCTTCCCCATTTCTAGGAGGAAGTCTCCTACAATAAGATCCTCTAATGAAGTTTTCGCCTTTAACGCTAGGTCGAACTTCTGGTTAAGTCCTGACCCCCCTTTTATTACTGCGGGCATCTCTATGAGCCAACCCGTCTCACCAATGGTGGGCTTTAACTTCTCTGATAGTTCCCTCACAGCCCTCTTGAACCTTATTTCTGCTAGCTTTAGTGGTGGACTAAGTGCTCTTGACCATAAATCCATGAACATCTCACTTAATATGGTTGATAAGCCGATGAAATTTGACCATAAGCATTGCATCTGGAATACGCGTTCACTTATGGTGCTAGGTGGAAAGCAAAGTAGGCTTTCGCCAGTATCTGTAGTTATGAAACTTATGCCAATATGCTCCATATCTATGTGCCTAACCTCCGCAGCCTCCAGTATTTCTATGACACTCTCAGCCGCCTCATCTAGGTTGGTTAATATTTTTATTTTTGTCCCATGCATACCTGCGTTTTTAAGGATTTGAATGAAGTCCCTTGTTACATACGGCTCTTTTAGATATCTAACACATATTAGAATATAGCTTTCAGCTCTATTTAGCATCCCGTTGAGATATTCATAATACTCCTTTAAATCGTTGAATGCTATCGTTTTTTCTACTGGTTTTCCCGTTTTTAAGTGCTGGAGAATTATTGAGGCATCTTGGGCGCTGCGCCAAGCTATCTCAAAGAATGTTTTAATGGATTGTATGTAGTGGGGTGAATCTGTCCAGAAGCCTGAGTCGCTCTCTGAGTCCAGGTTTGCTGAGCTATCTACCGTAAGAGAAGTGAATGCTGCTTCATTATCGACTATGATGAAGCGCGCTCTAACTTGAATATCAGTGTGCCTTATTGTGGCATACTTCATGTAGTCTCTTAACATCAGTGCCGTCTTTTTATCGCTGATGTTTGTAAGTATTCTGATTCTAATCATTTTGGCGTATAATTTTTTCAAAGCATCATCAAGTCCATAGAGGGATAGGCATACTAAGTCATTTGGAGTTGTTAGTATGCATACTTCTCTCTTGCTTTCTTCTAGAATCTGCATTATAATTGCGTAGACACTTCTCCTACCGTTGTGAAGCCTAAACTTCGTTTCAATGGCGTGTTCCTGCTGTTGACTGGAGATTTTGGAGAGAGCGTCTAAAATCTGAGGATATTTGCTTTCCATTTCTGAAACTCTGTTTTTAGCTGTTGACAGTAATATGTCGAGAGCTATGTTGGCTGGTGTCGCCAAGAACCTTAGAGGTCTACCAGGTATAATGTTTATCAAACCCATGTCCTGCATTCTCTTAAGATTACGGTGGATATTCATACGGTTTGTTTTTAGGGCTTTTGCAAGAGAGCTTATGCTACTTGCTCCCATCCTAGTCAAATAAATGAATATTTGGGCTTGCGTTCTTGTTAAACCATAAGATTGAAGCATGCTTAAAGTATCTTCAATGGACATATCGCTCCCTGCGCATAGTTGTAACAAACAAATGTTACATTCCTCTCTGACTGTATAATTCGCCTCTATAAGACGGAGGTTGACGGAGCGCTTCTAAGATTCTTAGGAGTACTTAAGGCTCGTGGAACAGAGATACGGCAGCCGCAATTAGCCTTTACATTAAAGGGTGGCTTTAAGGTTTTTCAACCGCTGATCATGGGTGGGCTTCCAGAGCCCACAAAAAGGTTTAAGCCCGTACCGCATGAAAAAGGAATATTATTCCTCCGGCATTCGAGACCTAGATAGAATAGTGAGCGCAATGTTTCGGCGTGGATGTTATAACCTCTTAGAATTTGAGAAGAATGTAACATTGACACCTGAACGGCTATTCCGGGTAACCGTCTCAAACGTTCTGAATCAGGGAGGCTGCGTTGTTATTCTTCCACCCCAAGGGTTAAGCGCTTTAACGGTTTGGAGGTCTCTTGAGCAGTTTGTTCGGGAGGATGCTTTGAAGCGCAATCTTAAGATTGTTGATTTTAAGGCTACTGTTATTGAGTCTGTGGAGCCATATGTGATTATGTTTGAGGGTAGGTCATTAAGGGAGGATATGCTAGGCTTATGGAATGTTATCTCAGAACTCAGAAGTCAAAGAAGTAGACCAGTCTTCTCGGTTGTTGGCTTCGATACGCTGGAATATATTTACGGCAGAGATGAGGTGCTAAAGATTCTAGGCGACGACTTGGCGAAGACAAGAAACTTTAGGGATGTAAGATTGAATATTATTAGGCCAGAGTGCGCTGTAGCTGGGCATCTAAGCGCTCTAGCCGACTTACACATAGTTGTCAGGGAGATTCATGGCGCGGTTTTTCTACAAGGAATAAAGCCCAGAACCCCCCTATTAAATATCGAGCTCCGCACCGATGAGGAGGGCACGGAAGTTAGGTTAACGCCTGTATTATGATGGGAGGGAAAGGTGATAAAGACTTACGGGCCAGAAAAAGATCACGGCTGCTCCGAGGGATTCAAGAGAATAATGATCGAAGCCGTAGATGAGGGACTAAATTTTTTGGGCGAAATTGTGAAGACAACGCTACTACTGCTGATTAAAGAGCGCTTCCACATAGAGAAGCATGAAATACCAGATAAGCCAAATGAATTTGCATTGGCACTCAAAAGCATACTTGGTGATGATGGGGGAAAATTCATTGGAGATTTGATCGTGAGATGCTTATACTCTAAGTTAGGACTAGGAATCCCTGAAGGAAACAGAGAATTCTATGAATATATTTATGAAGCACGCAGAAAAATAACTCTTACCAAATAAAAAATATATTTTATGAAGAAGATTGCAGTGCATCTAATGTGTAATTGATCCTCCCAGAAACTCTATTTTCATTCTTGAAGTTATCTTCTTCACCTTTAAAGTTCATAATCTTAATGAGCTTAGATGAAGCTTGATTGCGTGCGATTTTTAATTATGTGCCACTTTTTCATTAAAGTTATGCTTATTGATTGCTTATCTAGCCGGATATTAAATATTGGCATGAGAATGTTAATGAAATGCTTCAGCCAGGACGAATACTTAAATCCCAGAATTTAAGCGGAAACCGCATGCCTAATCCTCATTTAAAACTCATTGCCCAATAACTGAGTGGTTAAGTAGGTTTACTTTTAACTCATCGCAGACTTCCTCGATCACTTTAAAGTCTTCATCTTTCGTTATTAACTCCTCTACTCCATTGGCTAATGCTATTCCAGAAATCATGACGTCGATAGCGTTTATTGGTTTGCCTATTCTGAGGAGTCTCCCCATTATCTCGGCTGCTTTGTCAGCCGCCACCCCATCGAGCTCAAGTATGGGCATGAGCCTAAACATCCTTCTAACTATTCTCTCTTCTCTCTTGAGATTTCTATGATAGATTCTTGAGAATATCTCAAAATACGTTAATACAGTCGTTGCAACTTCTTCACCTTTAAGCTTCTCAACAAGCTCTTTTATTTCGGAGTCCCCTCTTAGAATCCCAATCACGATTGATGTATCCAGCATCTTCATCTTATAACGACTCCCTTACGGCCTTTTTGAATTTCCCCCTCAATTTCCTCCCATAATTTTCGGTCTTTAAATATTCCATAGAAAGATGCGAGATCGATTCTTTTACGCTCTAGAAGCTCAGATAATATATCACTGAAACTTTTTCCCTCACGCTTAAGCTTAAGCAACTCCTTGTAGACGTCATCCTTTATGGTTATAGTTTTCACCATACTTATAAATGTATACATACACTTATAAAAATAGTTATAGTTAAAAATAATTGAGCATCAAAAATTTAAATAAAAATCTATCTCTTTGTAATGCATCCCCTCGGTCGACCGACCATAGCGTCACCTGTAAGACACCCATAGATTTTCTTAAAAAGTATAGATCCCAGGATTTTAACCTCACCCATAAATAAAATGGTCACTCTTTTATCTTAAATTTTTGATGCTCAATTATTTTTAACTATAGTGAAAACTATAACCATAACCACAAACTAATTGGCTAGTTATGTGGTTAATTTTTATTTAAACACTTTTTAAGGTTGAACAGAAGGTTTACTTGTTGGCTAGCCACGATATATGGTTTTGCTTCTCTTAGTAAGTGAAAAATTCGTGGTTGAAACGTAGTTTCTCTTTAGCTTTTCAGGCGTTTTATGAAGTTGCCAAAAAATGCTTAACCCTAATATTCAAGTTCAAACCTCGAAAAAAAGAGTCCGTTTTAAGCCCTATTTTAGTAAATAAACGAGGTTTAGTGGTGGGGCTGGGGAGATTTGAACTCCCGTCACGAGCGCCCGAAGCTCGGAGCCTAGACCAAGCTAGCCCACAGCCCCTTCCTGCGATTTAGGATATTTATTTACGTTTGTGAGATAAAAACTTTAATTGGCATGTTGCGTTTTGGTTTGTGTGGTTGAGTTGAGCAGCGGATTTAAAAGGGTTTTTTATGGGGATTTAGTTTTCTATGTTTTTAGCGGCGTTTATGAGCCTAGCGAGGATACTTTTCTGTTGGCTGATAACCTGGATGTTTGTGATGGTGAGGTGGTTTTGGATGTGGGGACTGGGTGTGGTATTCTGGCGGTTTTATCAGCTTTTAAGGCTTCGTGGGTTCTCGCTGTTGATATAAATCCGAGCGCTGTGAGGTGCGCTAGGAAGAATGCTGAGACGAACGACGTTTTAGGCAAGATTGATTTTATATGTGGTGATCTTTTCGCTCCGCTAAGGAAGGGTTTGGTTTTCGATCTAGTGCTTTTTAATGCGCCATATCTGCCCACCGAAGAAGAGCCAAAAGACTGGGTAGAGTACGCTTGGTCTGGCGGAGAAAGCGGAAGAAGAGTTTTAGATAGATTCCTAGAAAATGTATCCGATCACATAAAACGCGGTGGAAGACTTTTACTTGTACAATCTTCTCTATCAAATATAGAGGAAACCTTAATAAAGCTTGGAAGAAAAGGCTTTAAAGCTGAAGTTATTGATGAGGTGGGGGCTTTTTTCGAGGTTATCGCACTGATAAAAGCCATAAAATACTAAAATAAAATTATTTGTTGGTTGAATCAGCCCTTTTTTAAATTATTTAAACTTTAAATTTAAGGTTTAAGATATAATGATTTTAGGTCGTGTGTGATTTTGCCCGTTAGAAGAAAGTTAGGTGCAAGAGTCCTTAAAGCTGTTTCGTCAAATTTAAGGCTTAATATACTTAGGTTGCTTTTTGATAGGGGGCCTCTCTCGTACACTGAGATAATGAATCTTTTGAAGCTTAGTCCAAGTAAAGATGCTGGTAGATTCGCATACCACCTTAAAGTGCTTTTAAACATGGATCTCATAGAGCCTGATGTGGAGTCCAAGAAGTATATGCTAACTGATCTCGGCAAATCTATCGTTGACTTTGCAAGCCACCTTGAGGAGAGCGCATTCAAGAGAAGAATGCTCGTGAGAACATCACGTCTAGCAATAGAATTCTTTGATAGGAATAAGATTGCTGAGTCACTGGTTAGAGAGGCAGGTGTACCCCTAGACCTCGCTCAAAAGATCGCTCGCGAAACTGAGGAGCGCCTGCTTAAGCTTGACACTAAATATTTAACTGCGCCGTTAATCAGGGAGTTTGTGAACGCAATATTGATAGAGCGCGGCCTGGAGGAGTACCGCCATAAGCTTACACGTTTAGGCCTACCAGTTTATGATGTAACCCAGCTGATAAAGGCTATGAGCGCTGCCTCAGCAAATGTTGAGGCAATACGTATAGCAGCTGGCAACCGTGTGATCGAAGAGTATACTCTTCTAAATACGCTTCCAAGGGATATTGCTGACGCCCACCTCTCTGGTACATTGAACTTAGATAACCTTGCATGCTGGATTTTAAAGATGGACAGTTTCATCCATGATTTAAGGTTCTTCCTTAGGAATGGTCTAGCATTTAAGGAGCGAGCCTCAGATTACATATCGGTTCAGCCGCCAAAGAGTTTTAGGGCGGCATTACATTTAGTAGCAGACATCCTAAGGCTTGCGTCCACGGAGGTCTCGTGTGAGCAGGGCATAGACTTCTTTAACGTATTTTTGGCGCCGTTCATTAAGGGTCTTTCAAAGAATGAAGTTAAGGATGAACTCACTTTCTTCCTATCATCCGTCAATCTATCCATCTCCACGGGTGTATCCCTTGGGTTGGAGATGGAGATTCCGGGTTTTCTAGCCGAGTGTAGAGCGGTTGGATCAAACGGAGTCTTCGCTGGTGTTTATGGTGATTACGCGGATGAAAGCTTTACTCTGGCCTCGCTAATACTCGATTGCTTCAAAGACATATGCACGTCTAGACCCATATTTAACCCAAGCCCAATAATCAAGGTTCACCCTGGAACAACATGCAGTAGTGAGGGAGAAACCCTGCTCAGTGAGGCGCATGCGCTCGCCGTCCACGGGCTTCCATACTTCGCTAACATATTCTCTGAAAGCCAGGAGAAGGCATCCTACACGGCTGTTGGACAAACATTCTCGGAAGGCTGGAGGGGGGATTGGGAGCTCGACATTGTTAGGGTTGGCTGTATGGGCAGTGTAACGGTGAATCTGCCAAGGGCCTTCTATGAGTCTAAGGGAGGTAGAAAAGATTTCTTCGAGAATCTTTATGATTTTTCTGAGAAAGCCCTTAGAGCGCTTGAAATAAAGTATTTAACAATTAAGCAGCGAGCCCATGAAGGTTTAATGCCATTTCTATTCCAGGGTGGAGGGAGAAGAGACCCATATTGTAGGCTTGATAACTCGCTCTTCCTAGTGAGTCTGGTAGGGTTAAATGAAACAGTTCAATTGGCAACTAACAGCGCAATCTATGAGGGCGAGAAACCCCTAAAGTTTGCTGAGGAACTCTCATCATACCTCCTGAAAATAGCCAGCGACCACTCTAGGAGAAAGGAGATGCGCTGTGCATTATCATTGACGCCGGATGCTGAGGTCTCGCGGAGAATGGCTTCCCTTGATATAGAACGCTATGGGTTGGCTGGAGTGAACATAAGCGGCAGCAGGGAGAGGCCATACTACAGCGACATAAGCGGCATAGCAGGCAACTCTGAGGTTCCAATAGAAAAGTACCTAAGCGTAGAAGAGAGACTCCACCAATTCTTTTATGGTAGCCACCTTGCTAAAATACCAGTAAGAGAAGAAGACCCAGAACAGTTATTGCTCATAACAAAGAAGATAATCGGCAACCTTAAAATCCCATTATACACCTTCGACGCAACCCTAACATACTGCAACGGCTGCCATAAAACCTTCCATGGAGCGCAACCAAAATGCCCATCATGCGGATCAGTAAACACCATTAAATTCATCCGTGAATCCACAAGATATAAAGCAGTATTCCCATCAAGCAAGTAAACCAAAACACTTATTCAATGGGAAAACTTAACTATTTTTGGCTGGTGAGCTGGCGGACGGCCTTCGAGCGCCACGCTCTCCGCGGGCGCTTGAGGAAACTCCGCCCACCGCACAGCCCGCAACGCCGCAAGGCGTGGGGCGAGAGCCTCGGCTCCGGAACAGAAACGGAACGCCCACTAGGCCCGTGACGTTGAGGCGTGCTAAGTCGCCGAGTAGGCTTAGTGGGAGCGGTGAAACGGCCGTCCTGCGGGGTGAAAGGGCGAGTAGGCGCCTATGAGTACTGTGTGAGGCGCGGGTAGCCCGTTTAGCCGAATGCCGTCTAAAACAGAAGGCGGGTTACGGCCAGCACACCAGCCCCCTAAGGTGGGTAACATTTAAATACAGAATAATTCAGAATCAATCTCCTCTTGGCAGAATAAGTCTAAATCTAACTTTTTAAGCAGGAAAAAAGGAGAGATGAAAACTGGGCAAGGATGAAGATAAAAAGCTAGATGAGCTCATAGATCTTCTCAAGAAATACTTGTCTAGAGGAAGAGGCTCTTATAAAGCAAGGGGAATTTACAGGCAGCTCGCAGGGCCTGTTAAGCTCAGCGGTTATAGAAGTAGACTTGGCTATAGTGCAACTCCAGGCTATAGGTCAAGGTCTTACAAGCCGGAATCCCACAAGCCCAATAGGCAGGTTGTGGAGAAAACCAGCTATCCGAGCGCATCTAGAGAGCCTATCTACAGAACTAAAGAGAGACTGGTATATGACCCAGAGGTTAAGCATCTGCTGGAGAAGATTGAGAGGAACTTGAGGGCAGAGCCTAGAGAAGAGGACGTTTTAAAATTGTTAGAGAAGGATCCAGAGCTGTACGAGAAGATTTCTGAAAGGCTAAATGGAAAACTTGAGCCTGAAGAAGGCGTGGAATAAAAGGCTTCTGAGGAAAATAGAAATGAACCCTTAGAAGATTTGAAGATTGAAGCCGCTAATAATGATGATGCGGAAACTAAGGTTGAAGCCGAGCCATTGGAAGAGCGAGCTCAAGATGAGTCTTTGGAAAATGCGGAGCCGCTTGAAAGCTTAGTTGAACCAAATTATGCATCTGA
>JAWCEH010000005.1:0-97202 GCA_038859955.1 Bathyarchaeia archaeon
AAGAACTATTCTCTCGTCCGGGTTTATGCCAAATCGTCTTTTAACAACCTCACGATTAACTATAATATTGTATTTTGATAAATCAATAGCATTTGGGATTACTTCAATCTTTTCACTTGGAAGACGAAAGTGTTCTTCAACTTCTCGTTTCATAGAATTGCTTGTGACTATTATTCTTTTGGATTCGTATGTTAACCACCACTCAATTCCATCAATAAGATATGAATCTGGACTATGAAGCCCATGCGACCTGCCAACTTCAGTACTATGCACTGTTGAGACTAATGGTGTTTTTAAATAATATTTTGAGGCAATACTAACTGGCGCAACAAGCCAATCATGGGCATGAACTATATCAAATTTTACGTCCTTACTTAGCATTGCAACCTTTTTCTCCATAAAATGATTAAAAAGAAAAGTCCAAACAATAAAATTTGGGTGGCCCAATTCAATTGGGGTTCGATGGATTCTTACACCTTCACTTTCCTCGTAATGCGGTGTTCCAGGGAAATCTAGAGTAACAACGTTTACATTATGTCCCATTTTTGCAATGGCCCTTGCAAGGCCGAAGCAATGTCGAGCTATTCCACCAACTATTCTAGGAGGAAATTCCCATGTAAGCATACATATATTCATGTATGGTCAACGCAAATTTCACTGTCTTTATAATATTTAATTTTTCCATGTTATCAATTTTTCTGTAATGTTTTATTAATATTAAAGAATCCCATAAAATGCTAAACATTAAGACGTCAGTCTTACTTTTAATTCGTTTCTTAGGCTTGCCTTCCTGAATAAGTCTCTTTCACTTCTATTCCGAGATGATTTCCTTATATATCCTAACAGTATTTTCTGCAACAGTTCTCCATGTGAAAGTCTCTAGCACTCTTTTCCTAGCATTTATGCTACATCTCCTCCTTAAATCTTCATCCTCTAAAAGAATAGTCACGAATTTAGCTATGTCGCTGGGGTCATATGGGTTTATATGGAAGCCGCATTGGCTTGGACCTGAGGGAATCACTTGTTCTCTCATACCGCTTACACCTCTGGCTCCAACAACAACAGGTTTGCCCATACTCATGGCCTCTGTGCATACTATGCCGAACGGCTCATACTTAGATGGAAAAACGCAAACATCTGAGGCGGCATAATATTTTATTCTTAGTTCCTCTGGAAGGAATTCGTATTTTAAGATGACTTTATCTCCTAAGTTAAGCCTAGCAACCTCCTCTTTAAGTAACTCTTCCTGTTCGCCAACGCCAACTATAACAAGCTTTGCTTTTGGTACTCTGCTTAGAATTTCTGGCATAGCGAGTATTAATGTGTCTGCTCCCTTAACCCAAGTTAACCTGCCTATAAATAGTATCATAAATTCGTCTTCATCTATGCCAAGGTTCTTCCTAACAGCTAAAGCTTCCTCAAGTGGTACGCTGTCAGGAGAATATTTTTCAGCATCTATTCCATTATAGGCAACTCGTATTTTCTTCTCGTCATAGCCTAAACTTACGAGGTGATCTCGCATAGCGTAACTTACAGTTACAATCCTTTCAGCGCATTCAGCTGAAAGTCTTTCTAGTCGTTTTATGGTGTCAGAACCATCTCCAGTGCGCCCTTGCTCGGTGCTGTGAACATGAAATACTAGAGGCTTACTCAGGCCCTTGCTGGCTAATATTCCCCCTATTGAACCCAGCCAATCATGAGCGACAATTAAATCAACTTTTCTTTTTTCAGCTCTAACTAAATCATTTATTAGTTTGCTTGCTGAAAGTATATTATAAAGAAAGACATCGCCAAAGAATTTCTTTCCATTCTCAGTCCAACGCTGTATCTCCTCTGGTATGAACATCGGTAGTAACAAACTAATATTCATATTTTCAACGATTGGTCGATGCACTTCTACACCGCTGTATATATCCCTTGTTGGTGCATCTCTCGTATGCATGGCAAAGAGTGTAACGTCATGTCCCATCCTAACGAGTTCCCTAGTCACGTATTCAGCATAAGTCCCAAGTCCGCCAACGATGTATGGAGGAAACTCGTAAACGAAGAAGACGATCTCCATATCCATGTCCCTTACTACAAAACAAAAATCTCTAGAATTTAACACTTTTCTATTTTTGGCGATTATAGAAAAGTTTAATGGTTTATTTTAACGAAATATTACATGGGGATATGTAATTGATAACAGCGTTTGTATTTATAAGAGTTGATGCCGACGCAGTTTCTCGAGTTGCATCTCAAATGATAAAAATTGATGGAGTTGAGCAAACATTTGAAGTTACAGGAGATATTGATATCATAGCAAAAGTTTCAGCACACAATATTGATGAACTAAGCAGGATAATTTTTAAGATTAGAGAGATTAATGGTGTTCAAGGAACAGACACAAGAATCGTTTTAGCGAGTCATTCTCGGTGATGATGCCTGAATAGAAAAACGTTAATAGATCGCTTAAGAGAGATACAAAATAGTGGATTTTCTAGAGAAGAGATCCTAAAAATCCTTTATCTTGAGAGATTTCCCATATTTGAGATAACGGAAGCATTGAGTATCTCATCAAGCGAGCTTAAGGAGATTAGTGAAACTTTGAAGCTTTTTCTGTTAAGATGCCCGGCTGGCCATAGATTTCTTGATGATCCAGCTCTACATACAGAAGATGCGCATTATTGTATCGAGTGTAAAAGATGGTTTAATGAAGCAACATTACGCGATGAGATAGATCTTGAGTTTAAAAGGCTTAGGGAGAAGGAGAGGACGGTTACTTAAATTTTAAGAACCTTTGTAACTAATCTTTAAGCCTTTTTTTCACTTGGCATCTTCAACTCTCTTATTCTTTCTTCAAGTAAAGATAATAAGGTATACCGAAGATCCTCCTTTTTCTTCCATGTCTTAGGTAAGCTCGCTATTTTAATCGCCAATTCTTCATCACCAATAACATTAGTAATCCACCTTTCAAAGTCCCCTCTTTCCATATGGAAAACTATTGATTCAATGCTCACTTTCTTAAGAACCTCATAAAATTCCTCTAGACTGTTAGCTATCAGGCCTGTTGGAGAAGCGAACATGTGAAAGAACTTAAATCCTCTATCCGCTGACACGCGCCTCAATAAACGTGTATACTTAAACTCTGGCTTAGTAATTTCAGTCTTACATCTTGCCTCAAAGTCAAGTAATACACCTATGTATGTAATGAAGGCCTCTATCGGATTTCCATATGGATTAAACGAGTCATGAACCATACCGGATTCACCACCCTTAGTGTACATATAATAGAAGTGATCACTTGTTTGTAGATAGCGCCAGATTCTAGTTAAATCAGCGTCGTCTAATTCTTTAACTACTAAACCAACCTCATTGAGCATGTTAAATGAAATATTTTGTTGAGGATTGCTTAACCAAGCGCTTGTGTTACGTTCAACATCAGCCCATGAAATAGTCTTATCTTGAGGGACATCTATCACCCCCAAAGGAATATATCTTTGAGTAACTTCTAGAGGTGTTGACCAACGTAAATTCTCCCACTTGTAAACCTCAATAGGCAGCCACTTTAGGAACTCAAGTATTCCACTCTCAGCCCAATAATGTTCACCAAAAGTCTCGTAATCTAGGAATAACACTATAACTTGGCCATCTGTGTGTGCTAACCATGCAGCGTATTTATCCGCTGTTAGAGGCCATTGATCCCATTGAGTTGACGTAAATCGGAAGCCTATATCATCTGAAAGCCTATAATTACGCAATAAAAGATTAATTGAGGAACCATTAGCTTTGTAAACGTAATTTGGCGATCTCCAGCCTAAAATTCTCTCCGCTCCCTCAGTTACTATTGTTTTAAATCTCATCATTTCAACTAATTTGGCGATTTCATCGTTATATATGCACTCAGTATTCTCGAAGGTTTTCGGCGCATAATTAAATAGCTCTTTTATAATTTGCTGGTGTAGCTCAACTTGCTCCTGAAATTCCATTCGATCAAGGTTATTTAAGCTTGCAAGTGAATGATAGTAAGTTTGACTAAGCAACTCAACAAATCCGGTTTCAACCATTTGTTTAAAGAGATCGAGAAGATATGGATTCCACATTTTACACTGTTCAAGAAATATTCCGGATAAACTAAAAGAAACTTTAAATGGTTTTTCCTCTTTTCGAAATCTTTTTATTAGCTCCAATATAATCTCGCTCGCTGGCAAATAGCATTTCTCAGAGACGCGAGTGAAGATTTCTTTATTAGTCTTCTGATCAAAATAAATCTCATAAAGATCCTTCTTGCTAATATTTTGACGGTTTATAAGATCAACATTAAAATTGCGATTTAATCTTAATGGTTGATGAACCTCAAATATGAGGCATATATCAGGCAACTCGACCACTTCGTGACGTTACACTATTATATAGATTTCTAAAAAATAAGTTTTTAAGAGCCAGCTGGAAAGTTCTATAATGTTACCTTTCAAATTTTGACGGAGGCTAATAGCTAACATGAGAAGAGATTTCAACGCTAAAGAACTTTCAGATAGTGAGCTTGAATTTTATTCACGGCAGATAGCTCTATCCGATATAGGTTATGATGGGCAAATTAAACTGCGAAATTCAAGTGTTTGCATCGCTGGGTTGGGCGGTCTTGGGTCGCCAGCAGCCTTACAATTAGCGGCTATGGGTGTTGGATATATACGTTTAGTTGACCAAGATATTGTAGAATTTTCGAACTTACATAGGCAAATTCTCTATAGCACAAAATACCTGGGATATCCAAAGGTTGAGGTTGCAGCAAAAAGGTTGAAAGAGCTAAACCCTAACATAGACATTGAACCCCTACCTATCTCAATTAACGCCGATAATGCTGAAAGAATAGTTAAAGATGTTGACGTTGTTGTGGATGGACTCGATCGTATGATGCCCCGATACGCAATAAATAGAGCTTGTCAAAAAATCAGGGTTCCATACGTTTTTGCTGCAGCTATAATGACATTCGGTAACATTTCAGTCTTATTGCCGGGCAAAACCCCTTGTCTAGAATGCTTTCAAGGCGGCCTTAGCGATGAAGTCTTACCTACATGTGCCACCGTCGGTGTTCATACCTCTCTGCTAAGTGTTATAGCTGGTATAGAGGTTTCAGAGACGATTAGAATACTCCTTGGCAAAGAACCTTGTTTGGCAAATAAGATACTTCATTGTGATATTGGGGATTTA
This sequence comes from Bathyarchaeia archaeon, assembly GCA_038859955.1. GTDB lineage: Archaea > Thermoproteota > Bathyarchaeia > Bathyarchaeales > DTEX01 > DTEX01. The sequence goes on from JAWCEH010000005.1 coordinate 5,191, forward strand.
ACTTTTGAAGAAATAGAGATCCAGAAGTCTGAAAGCTGCCCTGTGTGTGGTTCAAAACCTGCAGGTTCGCCTATGCCGCTAACGAGAAGATTAATTACTGAAACCTATAGAAGGGGTAAAAAAAGGGTCTTTAGGATAACACCTAAAGAAGATCTTGAGATTAAACTTAATAAGGTAATATCCATACTCAAAAGGAGCGGGTTCAAAATTAGGGTTAAAGCCAAATTGGGCATTTCGTTCGAGAATGAATTTGGAGGAGTAACTAGCTTACTAAAAAGTGGAATAATGATAATTGAGGGAGCTAAAAATGAGGAAGAAGCCTACAATTCGTTCTTGGAGTTAATAGTTAATAAATTAGGGATTCCGTATTCAAAAGTTATTCTTTAATAAGTGACAGGCAGAGATGTTCGTCAGATTAAGCAACAAGCAAATCGCCTTATTAATTGATGAAGTGAAGAAAATATATCCGATTGAAGCGTGCGGGGTTCTATTCGGGGTAATAAAAGATGAAGAAATGCACTTAAAAAAGATCGTGCCACTAAGAAATGTAATCAAATCTGAAAGTATGTTCCAAATAGACCCAGAAGATTTTTTAAAAATATTAATCGTCTCCGAGGCAGAAGGATTACAGCACATTGGCTTTTTTCACTCACATCCTGGAAACGTGAAGCCATCCGAAATAGACTTAAAATATATGAAGTTATGGCCTGAGTCTATATGGCTTATTATCTCATCATTAAACTACGAAATTGCAGCATACCAAATAGTCAATGAACATTTACGTGAGGTTCCTGTTGAAATAGAATAATTTAATAAGCCATTAGCGTTGCATCTAGAGAAAGAAATAAAAATCTAAGAGAAATAAAAAATGTTGAAACATTATGGGAAAGCTTATCATCGTTAAGGTTGGCACTAATAGCATAACTAAAGATGATGGCAGACTAGATCTTGATGCAATGCGTGGGCTCACGGACCAAGTAGCAGAAGCCATTAAAAGGGGCTATCAAATAATTCTCGTGACCTCAGGGGCTATAGCCTCAGGAATTGCTGAGCTTGCAAAAAGACCTAATCCAAACGATATAGTTTTTAAGCAAGCATGCGCGGCTGTTGGTCAAGCTATTCTTATGGAGCATTATAGACAATTATTTAGGCGTCATGGTTTAAAAGTGGCACAAGTTTTATTGACCAAAGAAGATTTGTCAAATAGGGTTTCCTACGTCCATACCTGTAATGTTCTTGATAGATTACTTAACTTAGGTGTCGTGCCAATAATAAATGAAAATGATGTTACATCGGTCGATGAAATAATGCCAGTCATGAAGGGATACAGAGTTAACTTTAGCGATAACGATATTTTGTCCGTTTTAATAGCTAATGCCGTCCAAGCTGACTTGGTTGTCATCCTTTCTAACGTTGATGGGCTCTATGATGCAAATCCATCGAGAAGGAAGGGTGCGCAAATAATCCACGTAGTTGAAAAAATAACATCTGAACTTAAAGAGGCAGCTGAAGGCAAAAGTGCTCTTGGGCGAGGGGGCATGAAAACTAAACTTGAGGCTGCTGAGATAGCTATGCAGAGTGGTATCCCACTTATAGTAGCGAACAGCCGGAGAAAGAATGTTCTAATAGATATTTTGGAGGGTAAACAGGTTGGAACGTACTTTAAGCCTCTTGGTGATAGGATGCCAAGTATAAAGAGTTGGATAGCCTACGGGGCTGGATCAAAAGGGCAAATAAAAATTAACGAGGGCGCTAAACAGGCAATTCTTAAAGGTGCTAGTTTACTGGCTATTGGTATCGAATCAGTATCGGGTCAATTTAAAATAGGTGATGTTATCAGCATAGTTGGTCCAGATGATAAGGAATTTGCTCGAGGCATAACCAATTATTCAAGTGAGGAAATTAATTTGATAAAGGGTTTAGAAACTGTGCAGATAAAAAAAGTTTTAGGATACATTAGACGTAAAGAAGTTATTATAAGGAAACTTATGCACGTGTTTGGTGAGAGGTGAACTGATTAAAATGAGTAGTAACACAAGAGAATTGATTCTAAATATATGTAAGAGGGCTAAGGAAGCCTCGTATGTCCTTGCTAAGTTGCCAGCAGAGACCAAAAATAGGGCTTTACATAATATGGCTGATGCATTAGAAAAACATGCAGAAGAAATACTTGAGGCAAATAAAAAGGATGTTGAGGCATCTAAAATAAGAGGCGTTAAAGAGGCCTTAATAGACAGGTTAGTCTTAAATAAATCAAGAATATCTAAGATGGCACAATGCTTGAGGGAAGTTGCTGAACTGCCTGATCCAATAGGCGAGATAGTTAAAACATGGATTAGACCTAATGGATTGATAATTGGACAGATCAGAGTACCTTTAGGCGTTGTGGCCGTGATTTACGAATCCCGCCCAGATGTTACCTCAGACGCTGCTGGTATATGCATAAAATCTGGTAACTCTGTTATTTTGAGAGGAGGGTCTGACGCAATAAACTCTAACATTGTCATAGGAAAAGTTTTGAGCGAATCCGCCATAAAATCCGGAATACCGGATGGCGCAATACAAGTTGTTCCAACAACCGATAGAAGTGCTGCTCTAGAACTCATGAGAATGAGGGATTATATAGACGCCCTTATACCAAGAGGTGGAGTTGATCTTATTAAAGCAGTGATAGAGAATGCCAGAGTTCCAGTCATTGAGACGGGCACTGGCAACTGCCACATATATGTTGAGAGTGATGCTGACTTGGACATGGCCATTAACATAATAATAAATGCTAAGTGTCAAAGACCTGGAACATGTAATGCTGCCGAAAAACTTTTAGTTCACAAAGATATAGCTCCAATATTCCTTCCAAAGATTATTAGTGCACTCCGCAGGCATGGTGTTGAGGTTAGAGGTTGTGAGGAAACATGTAAAATTGTTCCGGACGCTAAACATGCAACCGAAGAAGATTGGTATACAGAGTACTTGGATTTAATAATAGGCATCAAGATTGTGAACGGTTTAGATGAAGCTATAGCGCATATAAATAAATATGGAACAAAACATTCAGATGCTATAATAACTTCAGACTTTAATAAAGCCCTACGCTTCATTAGAGATGTAGATTCAGCAGCCGTTTATTGGAATGCATCAACACGCTTCACTGACGGAAACCAGTATGGACTTGGGGCTGAAATAGGCATAAGCACACAGAAACTACATGCCCGTGGACCTATGAGCGTGCAACATTTAACTAGCACTAAATACTTTGTTCTTGGAAGAGGACATGTAAGAGAGTAAGTTAAATGAATCAGTTACGCGGATACAGAAGCATCAACAAATCAAAGATTTTGAATACGCGAAATCAGAGTTAAAACTGAACAGAGTTAATTACATGTGCCAGTAGAATGAAGACACCTATTGAAAGGGAAATTTTAATAGCTATTCTGAAGAAGACAAAAGAGAGCAATATTATCAGGTTAGAGGACATTAGCGTAGAAACTCGTTTTGCTCGCACTTTTATTCAAGAGGCACTAAAGAAATTTTATGAGGAAAATTTCTTAGATCTAGAGGAAGATAAGATTCTCATCAGTAATGAACAACGTATGAAAATTGCCGTAAAAGCTATAAATTTAGGATCAGACATCGAGAGAGTGGGAAGATTTTTAACTTGGTCGGAATTTGAGAAACTTTCGAAAATATCTTTTGAAGCAAATAGTTTCAGTGTTAGAACGAACTTTCACTTCACATGGATGGAGAAGAAATGGGAAGTCGACATAATTGGGCTTAAAAAACCGCTTATTATATCAGCTGATTGTAAGCATTGGCATCAGAAATGGAGTGGCACGGCAAGTGTTAAAGCTGCAAAAAGCCAACTAGAAAGAACAAAAGCTCTAGCAGAAGCCTCCGCAATCATTAAAGGTAAAATCGGTATTAGTGGGTGGAAATATGCGTATTTTGTGCCAATAGTTTTATCACTTTTTCCGTCGCAATACAAATTTTATGAAGGAATTCCGATAGTTCCTATCTTACATCTCAGAGATTTTCTTCAAAATATCATTGCTCACCTAGAAGATGTAAATAGCATTTATGTATCTTATAAAGTTTAATAATTGAAAGACATGACGGTGTATTTGAGATAACAAGTGGATAAAAATTAAGTCCAAAAATGGCGTCTTTAAAATTTAAGAATTAAAAATACATTTCGGATATTTTAATGGTCTAAATCTAATCTTTTTAACCTTCAATTCAATGTTAAAAGAAAGTAAAAACCTTTTTTAACTAGATTGTTTTCTGAGAAAAATTTTTATGACTTTTTGTGAACACATTTTTTATCCAAAGAGAGGATTGAAAAATGTCGCAATTGAGTAATGAGCTAATTAGGATAGTAAATGTGTCCATGCCTTTTCCAGCAGAAGTTATAAAAGCCTACTCACGTTTAGGAATGGTGTTTACAAGTGGTGATTTAGCAAAAGAAGCGGGCATTCCAAGATCAACAGCTAAATATTACGTAAGAAAAATGCTTGAAATGCATATGATATCTAAAGTTCCCTACAAAAAGAAGTACCAAAAGTATGCTAACGCCAAAAATTTTTCGGATTGGCTTATAGATTTAGTAAGATTAGCAATAAGACCTCTTGAGGAAAAAAGATAAAAAGAATTGAATAGTTGGAGCGATAGTGCTTGTCGCTGAGAGAACTAGCAACTGAGAGTAAGCGAAAAGGTAAAGGAAGACATGGTAGAATACTGACGATAAAAGAAATTAAGCGCATTAAGAAGCGTGGTTACCAAGCTGAGAGAGATCTTGTGAATAAACTTCGTGATTTGGGCTTCAAGTCAGTTAGAGTCCCAGTTTCAGCGCCAAGTAGCGAACCTTTGCCAGATGTATTTGCAACAAAAGGAAGTTGTATAATGGCATTTGAAGTTAAGGCCCCAAACGCTGAAAGAGCTTATTTTCCGAAAGATCAGGTGAAGAAATTGTTCGATTTTCTAAATATGTTTGAATCCTATACTACTAGGATAGCTATTTTAGCGGCGAAATTTCCGTATAGGTGGATATTTAAGCAAATAGAAGAAATTGATGATTACTCAATTCAAAAGGATGAAGAAAGCAATATAAGATTTGAAACGTAAGAGGACTATAAACAATTCGGTTTTTCAAAATTTTGTGGACATTTTTCTGAGCTATTTTTTAGACATATCATAATTTATGAAGCCCCCTAAAATTAGGTTATTTTAGAACGGTTAAATGGGGTTATAGAACATTGGTTTTGAGATTTATGGCTCAATAATACGTCTAAATAGATTCCAGTAATCCTTTTCTTTAAATGTTTCATTAAATTGGGGATAGAAAAATAGTCCAAAAGTTTTTCAACGATCACGTAAGTAAAGTGGATACAAAAGCATCGACAAGGATTAAATAGCAGATGTTTAGATTTTTATCTTAGCATCAAATATAAAATTTCATACACTAACGTGAGACATTGCAAATTGATGTTTAAAACCTAGAAGGCGATTGCTGAGTTTGATAACATTAGAGAATTTATATTCTAGATAGCAAAAACCTCGAGCAGCCAAAACCTTAAGTTCTTATTGCTAAGCCCCTAAATGCAACTCTAAAGGACCAAATTTCTGCTAATTTAAGCATGCTTATATCATTAAAAAGATTGGATAGAAAATTAGTCTATTATAAAACTGTAACAAGAAAACTCTTACTTTTCTGAAAAAGGTCTAATTAAATGTCCATCAATCTAAAAGGTCTATCATTTTTTACTTTTTCATATTTATGACAGATATTATTCATGATATTTTAAATAATTTCACTAGAGCAGATTGTTTTATTACTTTGAGATCTATTTTTTAGTCCAAAAATATCTGAAATTTTTTCTTATTTTTCAGAAATGAGCAATAGGATATTTTTTATGCCCATATTTCAAGTAATCCGCTTATTTAAAAAAAGAGATACATTGAAAGATCTTTCAAGGGGCAAATTATGGCCGAGAGTAAACATCTCATTCGATTGAGATATATTGGATACTTTGGAAATGCGCTTCTGGCCTTAGGTATTCCAAAGGTGTGCTAAAATTAGCAGTAGTATATGCTGTCAATCCGAAACCGCAGCAAGTATTATTGATAGCATTTTACAGGAGGGGTTACCATTAAAGAAGACTGAAGAATTAAATTCTTTACTAATTTTTCTTAACGTATTTACCTCGTACATTTATTTTAGTCTTGCAGTTTGGGCACTTATTGTCCTCTTTTAAATTATAACGCACAATGGTAAACCCATATCTTTTTATAAGGATTTCGTGGCAATTGGGGCAGTATGTATGCTCGTATTTATGCCCAGGGACATTGCCTATATAAGGATATAGAATACCTGCATTCTTAGCTATTTCGTATGCTTTCTCTAAAGTTCTTAGGCTTGTTGCTGGTTTATCGAATTTATATGCTGGATAGTATCTTGTGAAATGAACGGGCGTGTCTGGACCAGCATCCTTTAGCGCCCTGTTAATTATTAATCTTAAGCATTCCTCATCATCGTTTACGTCAGTAATTACTAAGTTCACCAATTCAACATGGAACCCCATCCTCTTCGCCTCCCTAACATTCCTCCAGATCTTTTCATAGTCTATTCCACCGCAAAATTTCTCATAGACTTCTGGATCCCCCTTAATGTCAATTTTTAAGCCATCCATTCCGGATTCTTGAAGAGCTTTTAGAGCATCAAGCGTCATGTATCCGTTCGAGACATAACATGCATATAAGCCTCGCTTACACCCAATCTTAAACAAATCAATATTCCAATCCGTTAAAAGCGTAGGTTCTTGGAAGCTAGCACATAACCCCTCATCACCACATCGAATAGCTAAATTAACAATTTCCTCTGGAGGGTAGAAGTCAATATAGCTTGGGTTCGGGTAAGTCTTCGATAAGCTCCAATTTTGACACCAAGGGCACATGAAATTACATGACCATGTTGAAAATGTGAGGGCTGTTGAATTAGGCCAATAATGGAAGAATGGTTTTATCTCTATCGGCCTGCTCTCAATGGCGCTTAAAGCACCGTAGACCATAGTGTAAAGTTTACCGTTAATATTAAACCGTGTTTTGCAAAATCCATACTCCCCTGGTGCAACAATGCATTTTCGCTCGCAAAGAATGCACTCAACTTTATCGTTAGAAACCCTTCTATAAAAGAGTGTTTCGCGAACATTGGGTAAATGATGTAGATTACTCAAAGTATTCTCAAAAAAGACTTTTGATATGAGTGGGATAATAATTTTTTTCTCTGCGGGGCATAAACGTTTAATTTCTGTTAAACTACTAATTCCGAAGTGAATTGTTTTTCTTTTGTAACTAAGATTTTTCTTTCAAATTATATCTAAAGACAAAAATTGTTAATATACAGTTAATTGGTGATTAAGTATGGGTATAAAGATTAAGAATAAGGATGAAATCATTAATAATGCTGCATCCGAAATTGAGCGTGAAGCGAGAAAAATTGCTTTAGATGTTATTGAGAGAGCCCTGGAATCAGTGAATCCAAAAAATCTAATACACTCGAAAGTTAAACTTCTTGATGAAGAACTTATCATATGTAACAAATCCTTCAACTTAAGATTATTTAAAAGAATATTCGTGATTGGTGGAGGTAAAGCAAGTGGATACATGGCTGAGGCAATAGAGGAGATTCTTGGAGAAAAAATATATGATGGAGTTGTCGTCGTTCCACATGGGACATCTGATAAATTCAAAACTAAGATGATAAAAATCCACGAGGCAAGCCATCCAATACCAGATCAAAGCAGCGTGGAAGGTGCAAAGAAAATTATGGAACTGGCTGAAAAAGCTGAAGAGGCCGATTTAGTGATATGCCTAATTTCTGGAGGCGGATCAAGCTTAATGGCTTATCCACGTGAGGGAATAACCTTAGAAGACAAGAGGAAGGTTACTGATGCTCTCTTAAAGTGCGGCGCACCGATCGATGAAATAAATACAGTAAGAAAGCATCTGTCAAAGTTTAAGGGTGGACAACTGGCTAAAAGTATCTATCCGGCAACATTGGTTAGTCTATTGCTTTCTGATGTCATTGGCGACCCATTAGATGTTATAGCCTCGGGACCAACAGTTCCAGATTCAACAACATTTAAAGATGCAATCAACGTTTTAAGGAAGTACAATGTTTGGGATATGACGCCTAACTCTATTAAAGATCTTCTTTTAAAAGGTGAAAGGGGATTAATCCAAGAAACACCGAAGGAAGGCGATTCGTGTTTTGAAAGAACATATAATTTTGTAATAGGGAATAACCGGATTGCGTGCCTATCAGCAATAAATGAGCTGAAAAAGAGAGGATTAAATACTCTAATGTTAACTTCGTATATGGAGGGAGAAGCACGATATATAGGTTCATTTATTGGCGCTATAGCGAGTGAAATATCATCGACAGGCAATCCACTGCAGCGTCCAGCGGGCATAGTTGTAGGCGGGGAGAGTACTGTGACGGTGATTGGAAAGGGTATTGGGGGCAGAAACCAAGAAATAGCGTTATCTTCAGCGTTAAGCATATCTGGAATGAAAGGCACAATAGTAGCCTCAGTTAGTACTGATGGAATTGATGGCCCGACAGATGCCGCAGGGGCAATTGTAGATGGCAGTACAATACTGCGCTCAAAAATTATGGGGCTTGATGCTGAAAAGTATTTACAAGACAATAACTCTTATACATTCTTCGCTAAATTGAAAGACCTCATTTACACTGGTCCCACAGGAACAAACGTTAATGACATAATAATTTTGATAGTATTATAATTCACGATTCTTTAAATATAAGACTTATTTTTTCTTCTTTCGGTTTTTCTTCTACTTGCCAATTGACAGTATAGCCACCCAGATATGAGCCTACGAGCGATACAATTAAAGGCATAGCAATAATCTTTGCAAATCCTATCAGAGACAACGCCTTCAACACAGCACTGTAACCTAAAAAGTACTGCATAGTAAATATTAATAAGAAACCAATAAGGCTTGGAAAGGTCATGTTCAATTTGAGATTTTCCTTTATTTTGTACCCGGCGTATAATCCGCCAAGGTACCCGCTGGATAAATAAACGATCCCCAACCGAATAATGTAGTACGCATTTTGTGCATCCTCAAAAGCTAATATTCCTGAAATGCCCATGGTTCGGAATATCCAATCTAGAGTTGACTGCACTAGCATTTCTAGAGTAAAAGCGGTAGCAAAATATATTATCCCGCTTATCAGTATATATATTAGCTTTCGATAGTCAATTTTATTCAGACTCAAATAGATCACCTATTTTCATTATTTTCATAGAATCTAACACTATCTTAAAATATTCTTGATTTACTCCCCAAGAAACTTCTTCACCATAGAATATAATTTCAATTAATCTCTCGCTAATTACAAGAGAAACAAATAAACCTGTTGTATTATAAAAAGTATCCTGACTTTTATAGGCGTCCTTTATGTTTATGAGCGAGTAATATGCTTCGTAATTACGAGTCTCCGCCCATTTTTCTATGAAGTTTGTTATTTCTAGTTTTTCTTTGATATAATATAAAGTGGCATTTTCATTCAGTTTTAGTGACCAATTATATATTCTCTGCACTTCAAAACTAGGCACTAAAGATACACTTGTAAGATTGTTTTTTCCCATAAAATTCAGGGTTGCTGCTTTACTATAAAATTTCAGATGCATTATTGTTTTGAAATCCTCACTAAATAAATTAATTATGTAGACTGTTCCGTTTTCATCTGAACTTCCTTTTTCTACGTACCATTTTTTTGGGAATTTTAGCTCGCAGGATTCCGTTTTTATAAGAAACCAATTCCCATCATTTACTGAATTACTCATTAAGGTAATGTGCATCATCAAGGAGCCGGCAATTAAGAACGATAAAATCAATAATATGAATATAGCTAAGGGCAAACGCAACCTAAATATTCTAGCCCTCATATTTCATTTAGCACTCCTAAATTTCGATTATTTTTAAGCAAACTTGCTATTAAAGGCTTAGCATTAAAAGTTTGATGAGGATCATATACAGGAACAGGAATTGGAAACTATCTTACATCATGTCTTGGGCGTAAGAGAAATGAGGATAATTGTCGATGTTTTTGTATTCATCGTGATTAGTCTTAAATCTGAATTTTATATAGTTAATGTTTTCAGATTTAATGACTGTTTAGAGCATTAGCCTTAAAAATCGTTTAAACAGTGCTCAGATCTGCTAACTCAACAATTTTCTTTGCTAGTAGAACTGCATCCTCACCGAAAATAACAATCATGGGTTCTTTGCCTAAATCTCCCATGTGATATATAACATCTGGGGCTTCACCAATCCTAGCAATTGCCTGCCTGACACCCCAAGGTATTGTCATTCCCTCTGTACGCTTAATTTCGTCTGGTTCCTCGCGCCTATCATAAAATGATATCTTTAAATTCATTCCTTTCAATAAAGCAAGAAGACTTTCTGAAAACTTAATATTTATTGCAGCTCTTTTCTTTGCATCATATCTCATTATTTCAAGTAGGTATCGGGCTAGGTGGCTTGATGCTCCAAACTCTGGGCATGAAGATGATTTAACGTTATTGAAAACTTTTACTAATCTGCCTGGAATAGCAGCTATATCATTGATGCTCTCAGCATATGGTAATGCCATTGCAACATTTATTCCGACCTCAGGTGTTAGATTGGCAATATGAGGAGAAGACTCGAGGATCTTTATTGCTTCCCTAACGCTTTTTAAAACATTGTATCTTGCTGCTTCCCGGTATAAGGAGGCCATCGGGTTAACTGGTCCAGCGCCCTTACCGATATTTAAACCGAATTTGATTGCTTTTGTAATAAAGTCTTTTGCGTATTCAATTGCTAAGGGTAGTTCTTCTCCCTTCGCTAGAAAGGCTGTTATAGCCGCTGAAAAACTGCATCCTGTTCCATGCGTTGTCCTTACATTCAATCTCTCGGAACTAAAAATTTTGCATTCTCCCTTATAATAGAATATGTCGATAGCTTCGACAGTATTCAAGTGACCGCCTTTGATCACGACAGCTTGAGGCCCTAATGAACATATTTCTTCAGCAGCTTCCTTCGCATCATTAACGTTTTTAATTCTTTTTCCAGTAAGCCTTTCAGCCTCAAATTTATTTGGTGTTACAACTAACGCTAAGGGAAATAGATATTTTTTCAACGTCTCTTCAGCCTCTGGTTTTAATAACGGTGCTCCAGACTTAGCAACCATAACCGGATCAATTACTAGCGGGAATTTATATCTTGAGATTTCTTCTGAAACAGCCTTAATAATATCACTAGTATATAACATTCCTGTTTTGCCAGCGTCCACCCCCGTATCCTCAACTACTTGCTTAATCTGTTCCTTTACAATCTCGGGTCCAAGGCATTCAATAGATGCGACGGAATAAGTATTTTGCGCTGTTACGCACGTTATTGCTGTTGTGCCGTGAACCCCTATAGCTGCAAAGGTTTTTAAATCGGCTTGTATTCCAGCTCCTCCACCAGAGTCGCTTCCAGCAATAGTCATGGCTACTGGGATTCTTTCTTGGATCCTAGTAAATTCAAGCATCTTTACTTAACTCCAGATTAATTTTTGGCATTATACTCTATAACTATTCAGTTCTATTATTACATTTTCTCTTGCATATATTGCAACTGAAAGAATTAGAAATTTTATTATAGACATTGTGATTTCAGCGTTTCTTTTAATATCTTTATTGCACAGTATTCCGAGCACATTGAACATGCCTCAGGGCTTTTAAGTTTTATTCTCCCGCGAATTTTCATCGCTTTCTCCGGATCTATTGCGTTCTCTATCTGTCGCTTCCAGTCTAGGTTCACTCTTGCATTTGCCATCTCTAAATCTCTAGCTGTAACTCTAGAACCTAATCTTGCTATATCCGCGGCGTGTGCTGCTATCTTTGCAGCTATAACTCCCTCCTTAACATCTTCTAAAGATGGCAGCCCTAAATGTTCTGCGGGCGTCACGTAACAAAGGAAGTCTGCGCCTGCTAATCCAGCTAATGCCCCACCAATAGCACTGACTATATGATCGTATCCGGGAGCTATCTCTGTTACAACTGGACCGAGAACGTAGAAGGGAGCGTCTTTGCATATAGATTTTGCAAGTTTAATGTTCGTTTCAATATGGTTTAGTGGTAGATGGCCTGGGCCTTCAACCATGGCTTGCACGCCTATCTCTCTGGCTCTTTTAACAAGTTCACCTATTGTCAAAAGCTCTTGAACTTGAAAGTAATCAGTTGAGTCAAATATGCATCCTGGTCTCAGCCCATCACCAAGACTTAAAGTAAAATCATATTTTGCGGCGATTTCCAATAAGTAATCGAAGCTTTTATAGAGTGGATTTTCTTCGTTATTATGAAGAATCCATGATGCTAGGAACGTTCCACCTCTACTCACTATGCCCATTAAACGTTGTTGTTTCGCGATCTTCTTTACAGTCTCTCTTGTAACACCGCAGTGCACTGTCATAAAATCTACACCATCCCTAGCATGTTTTTCTATAACATTGAATATGTCATCTTCAGTCATATGAACAATTGAGCCTCTTTTTTTAGCAGCTTCAATAGCAGCCTGATATATGGGAACTGTTCCAACAGGAACATTAACAGATTTCAGTATTGTTCTTCTAATTTCATCTAAATCTCCACTAGTACTTAAATCCATTATTGTGTCAGCACCATATTTGATGGCTACCTTAGCTTTATCAATCTCTAAATTTAAGTCGCATACATCTGGACTTGTGCCAATATTAGCGTTAACCTTTATCCTCAAATTTTTTCCAATTCCGATAGGACGTATGTTTTCGCGTTGAACATTTCGTGCTATTATAACTGTTCCCTCCGCAACTCGCCTTCGAATATCTGAAGGTAACTCACCCTCGTCCATCGCAACTATACGCATCTCCTCAGTTTCTCGTCCCTCTTTTGCAGCTTTCATTTGTGTAGACATGTAATAAACCCCATTGTTAGTCTATTTATGCAATTGTGCCCTTTAAGAATGTTCAATAAGTCGCATATTTATCTTTCTAAAGGGTTCTTTTTAGAGAATATTATCGTAAAATTCTTATTTATGTCTAACTTATTATCGTAAAATTTAGGCGAGCTGAGAGGATTTGCCCATAAAAATTACTAAAGTTGAGAGTGAAAGATCTTTTCTCTTAGAAAGGGTGATGTATACTAAACGCTATACTTTATATCTTGACAGAAATGTATGTGTTGGTTGTGAGATCTGTAAAGCTGCTTGTCCGAAGGAAGCGATAAAAATTGTTAAGCCATCAGATTTTGGGGATATCGAAGAGCCTCCAAAGAGGATAACGGTAACAGTTTTAGAAGACAAATGTAATTTCTGTGGTATATGCAGCGAAGTATGTATTTTTGGTGCGTTTAAACAAATCATAAACGGTGAGGAACGAATCCCTGTTCTTAAGAGTGAAAGTTTTCCAAGGATAATTCATGAGGTTAAAGTCGATGAAACCTTGTGTCCACCTAGCTGCAAGATATGCGAAGAATCATGCCCAATTCGCTTAATTAAAGTTAATTTTACAAGCGAAGGCAAAGTTAATGTCGATGTGAATGTAGAGCGATGCCCAGGATGCCGTATATGTGAAATTAAGTGCCCCTATGATGCGATTCATGCGAGAAAGATAATAACAGGGGTAATAAAAATTAACACCGAGTTTTGCCCAGAAGGATGCCGTGAATGCGTTGATGCCTGTCCTATACCGAATGTTCTATCCATTTCCAGTGATGGGAAGGTTAATGTTAATGATTTATTTTGTGTATATTGTGGCGCATGCAGAAATGCTTGTCCAGTTGAAGGGGCGCTAGAGATTAGAAGAGTGGCCTTTTATCATGCTCCAGTTAAATCAGGTGCGTGGAATAAAGCCTTAGAGAGGTTAACTTCAACCGGAGACATGGCTAAAGAGCTCCGTAGTAAATCAGCTTCTAAAGTTTATGATTCCGTTAGAAGGCTGCAAATTGGAGGTCGAGTTAGAAAATGAGCAATAAACCTGAACTTAAGAATGTGAGAATAGGTGTGTTTGTATGTCACTGTGGCTTGAACATAGCTGGAGTAGTAAACGTCAAGGAAGTAACCGAATATGCGCGTACATTACCAAATGTAGTTTTCGCTATAGATAATAGATATACATGTTCAGATCCAGGTCAAGAAGAGATTAAGAAAGCTATAAAAGAACATAACCTTAATCGCGTTGTCGTTGCAGCATGTTCACCCAGAATGCATGAATTTACATTTAGGAGATGTGTTGCTGAGGCAGGCTTAAACCCGTATTTTTTTGAGATGGCTAATATTAGAGAGCATTGCTCATGGGCTCACCCGAGCACACCAAAGGAGGCAACAGAGAAGGCCAAAGAGTTAGTTAAGATGGCCGTTGCAAAAGCAAGGCTTTTAGCGCCTCTAAAGCCGATAGAAGTTCCGGTAACACCCAATGCTTTAGTTATTGGAGGAGGCATAGCAGGCATAAACACAGCCCTAGACTTAGCGGAAATGGGCTTTAAAGTCTACTTGCTCGAAAAGAAAGAGAGTATAGGCGGACACATGGCCCAACTAGACAAAACATTCCCAACACTTGACTGCTCAATATGTATGCCTGGAGATGAAGAAGTAATTTTAGAGGACGGTAAAGTAGTAACACTTAAAGAATTAGCCGATAAATTCGCTGAAAAACATATATTTAATCCTCATCCGCCCACAACTCTCTCCTTTGAAGATTATTCCATTAGGACAAGCGAGATTACCGCAGTACAGAAGATTCCGTCGCCACAAAAGCTTATAGAGGTAAAGACCAGCACCGGTGCAAGAATCCGCTTTACTGGAGACCACCCAATATTAGTTGACCAACCTAGCGGACCATTATGGATTAAATGTGCCGATTTAAAGGTTGGAGATAGACTATACGCTTTAAGAAAAATAGATATAAAAGAGAGTTCAGTGTGGATTGTTGATCTTCTACCCGAGGACTTTAAAGTTGTGGATACCGACATAGTTGAGATGATTCGTTCTCATCTAAAAAGCCGATTTGGAAGTCTCCGAAGGGCGGCCTCGGCTCTTAACATTTCATATCGTCGACTACAGAAGGATAGATACCTATCTATAGGTGATCTTAAGCGCATATCTGGCCAATTAGGATTGGAATGGAACCAAATTAAAGAGCGCATTTTGACAATTAAATATCGTGGAGCTAAGAGAGCGATTCGCTTAGCATCACAGGTAATTAATGAAAAAATGATGTATCTGCTTGGGTTGCTGGCGTCAGACGGATATATAAAACCTGGCAAAATTAGGTTTTATAATACAAATTCAACCATCATAGACTTCTTCATTAATTATTATGAAGATGTTTTTCCGAATTCAAGGGCTAGTATCAGTTACATTAGGTCGAAAATTGCATCGCAGAGAGACAGAGTAGTTATTCAAGTAAAAAACAAAATTTTGTTCCACATAGCTGAGAGGCTCGGGATTAAGGATAGGATGAATGCGCTTATTGGTCTTAGGGAAACTCTAATATCCGCTTTTCTTAGAGGATATTTTGATGGAGATGGACATGTAGACTTCAGAGAAAATAGGGGATGGCTTTCTGGGAAAATCACTTTTTCATTTGGAGACTGCTATGATTATGCATATAGGCTACATATTCTTTTGAAAAGATTAGGAATCGTGAATAAGGTATACAAGTATGGAAGAAGAGCGATTATAGATATTTCGGAGAGGAGAGATGTCTTACTTTTTGCTGAGAAGGTTGGATCAAATCATCCAGAGAAGGCTCGGCGCTTAGATCAACTGAGGAAGGAACTTGTTAAAAGTAAGTGTAGGGGTGGATTATTTGAGGAGATGCCGCTTGAGTGTGGGAAGCTCTTGGCGAGAATTAAGGATAGATATGGAATCCCCTTGAAATATTTCTCGTTTACCCGCGCTAATGCTAGTAATATTCTAAACCAGGAATGTAGGGTAACAAGGGAAAACTTGTTGAAGATTCTTGATTTAATAAAGGTTTTCGTATGTCCCTTCGATGAAGATTATCAGAGACTTCAGAAAATCGCTAACTCTAACATCTTCTTAGATAAAGTTAAGGAGGTATCTATTATTAGTTATTCTGGCGATGGCTATGTTTATGACATAACCGTTAAAGGCACTCACTCTTTTGTGCCAAAAGGATCTTTTGTGGTAAGCAACTGTATTGAAGGACCGAAAATGGTTGATGTTGCTCGCCACCCGAATATTGAGATAATTTCTTTTGCTGATTTAGTTAAGGTTGAGGGCTATATTGGTAATTTTCGGGTAGTAATTAAGAAGAACCCGCGTTATGTAATCGAGGAGAAGTGTACTGGTTGTGGCGAATGTGCAGCTGTGTGTCCAATCGAGTATCCTAATGACTGGGATATGAATTTGGGTGTTAGAAAGGCTATCTCTGTTCCATTTCCACAAGCAGTACCGCTAATTTACAGAATCAATCGGGATTACTGCATTGAATGCTACAAGTGTGTTGATGCCTGCGGGCCGCGTCAAGCGATAGACTTTGATCAAAAGTCTGAGGAAATTGAACTTAGAGTTGGAGCGATAGTAGTTGCGACGGGATATGATATTTATCTGCCCGAGGAAGGGAACCTTTATGGATATGGAAAATATAGTAATGTCATAACCAGCCTAGAGTTTGAGAGACTTATTCTAGCAGCTGGCCCAACTGGTGGTCACGTCATTCGGGCATCCGATGGCAAAATGCCCAGGGTTGTTGCGTTCATACAATGTGTTGGCTCAAGGGATGTGAACAAATATCCATATTGCTCAAACTTCTGTTGCATGTATACACTTAAGCATGCAATCCAACTTAAGGAGCATTATGGGAATGAGGTAGAAGTTTACGTGTTTTATATTGATTTGCGCAGTAACTTTAAGGGATATGAAGAATTTTATCAGAGAGCCAGAGAGATGGGTGTAAACTTCATTAGGGGGAGAGTCTCAAAGGTTATTGAGGATCCAAAGACAAAGAATCTTATAGTATATGCTGAGGACACACTGCTTGGAGAACCAATAGAATTAGAAGCTGAGATGGTTGTTTTGGCAACTGCAGCGGTACCAAGTAAAGGTTCAGATGATCTTGCGCGGCTTCTAAATATAACTAGGGGGGCAGATGGCTTCTTCATGGAGAGCCATCCGAAGCTCAAGCCGCTGGATACGCCTGTAGACGGAATATTCCTAGCTGGAGCATGTCAAGGACCGAAAGATATCCCCTACAGTGTTGCTCAAGGCTGTGGGGCGGCTGCTAGAGCGGGAACAATACTGTCAAAAACATCGGTTACAATTGAACCAATAATATCTGTTATCGACCCAGAAAAATGCAGGAATATCAAGGTTAAGTGTGGTATATGCGCAATGAAGTGTCCATATGGAGCAATAAAGGCTGAACCAGGTATGCCAGCTCAAGTTATACCAGCGATGTGCCATGGATGCGGAACATGTGTGGCTGAGTGCCCAGCAGATGCAATAACGCAAATGCATTTTACTGATGCGCAAATATTAGCTCAAATAGATGCTGCACTAGAGGTTAATCCAGAAGAAAAGATATTGGGGATCTGTTGCAATTGGTGTGCTTACGCTGGAGCCGATCTTGCTGGAACAAGCCGCTTTGAGTATCCGCCAAACTTAAGGATTGTCAGAGTTATGTGCTCAGGTCGCGTCGATAGAGATTTCATATTATATGCGTTTAAGAAGGGTGCAGGGATGGTTCTTGTAGGCGCATGCCATCCATATGACTGCCATTATATCGATGGAAACCTCAAGATGAAGGTGAGAATGGATGCACTTGCCAAAGCTCTAGAAAAACTTGGATTAACACCGGATAGATTTAGAGTTGAATACGTATCTGCAGCTGAAGGCGTAAAATTTGCGGGAATAATTCGCGAAATGGCAAAGAAACTTAAAGAGCTAGGAAAGGAAAGGATAAAGGCTGAAAACGAGAAGCTGCAACCACACTTAGAGCGGATGTTAAGCAAGAGAAGATAATAATAATCCGTCGATGCTTTTGTATCCATTTTAAGGCTTATTAAAATAGACAATTTTACCATCCATTTACCTGAAGAACCCATTGGCATTGTTTTGTTCGCCAAATATTTTGGACATGAAAAATATACGAAATTAAATTAAGTCAAGATTTTATGAAGGTTGGCATTAATATCGCCAAGTAAAAATTTCAGGCACCTCTCTAAATACATGCTTCCCGGAAGATAGGCATTTTTTCTGTTCACTCAAAAGTTATCTTTTTTACTAACAACACTCTTAATTAGTGATGGATTTATTGTCGCCTCTCTATAATTCCACACTAATAAGCCTGTTTAATCTCTTCTATCTCGGCTGAGCCTATAAAGATTCTCCTATTAAACCCCTATTATCGTTTAGGATTAGACGATAATAAGTTAAAATTATTTTTTCTTCTCATCAAATATAACTCCTTAAAGTACCATGCTCATCTGTTTCCAAATACTTTCTATTTCTTCCTGAGTTAATTTCCTAGGATAATTATAAATCGGTCCCTTAGGTTCCTCGTTATAATATGGCCTATTACAGTTTGGGCATCCAGAAGTAAGAAAAGGTTCGCCAGAAAAAATTATTCTCTCAAGTTCGTTACTTGAGACTCCAAAGTTTATTAATTGGCCATCTTTAAATTTCATGTCTTCATAGCGCCTAATTTCGCGAACTATTAAGTAGTGTGCAACTTGTATCCGACGATAGGACTCTATGGGCGGTTTGGGATGATTAGCCATTTTAGTTCCCTGTATAGGTGTAAATGCAAACACGGCTGGAAAAATTCCAGCATCAACACATCTCTGCACCATTGAGATAAATTCTTCCTCACTTTCCCCTAAGCCTACTATCAAATGCGTTGTAACTTTTCCTCTTCCGAAAATTTCAAGCGCGGCTTTTAGTGCATCGAAATGTTGATCCCAATTATATGGTCCACCAGCCATCTCCCCCTTAATCTTCGAAAAAATTTCCTTCGTGACAGCGTCTAAAGCTATGCTTATTCTCTCAACGCCAACTTTTGCCAGCATGGTCATTTCCTTAGGTGCGAGAGGTTGACACGAAATTGATATTGGAATATTACATTCTGAACTAATTTTAGCGGCTAAGTTTATTATATCGTTTTGTACACCTGGGTAATTAAGTGTCTGAATACATACTCGCTTTATTCTTCCGCTCTCAAAAGACTTCCTAATACCTTCTATTACATTTGTGAACTTGAAATCCGGCCACATTACCCTTGAGAGCATATCCGCTCTAGCGGTACTTTTTCTAGCCTGGGGACAAAAGGCGCAGTTTGCAGAACATCGCCCTTCAGTATAAGTCAAAAGGTATGCCGTTGTTGGCTCAGCAGTAATCATGCCTTTAATTAAGCCTAGTACTATTGCGGAACCTATAGATACCCTGATCTTATCGGTTTTCATACCTACTGTTCATCTTCACATACTTTTACTATTCTATATTCCGTAAATATTATCTATTATTTTTTATCCTATTTTTCTAGGAAGGAAAGGAACAATGTATATCGTTTTCTCAGAAAAATGTTTAGAATACTGGGTGCCTGAGCATCCGGAATCCCCGGATAGAGTTTTTCGAGCCTATAGGCTGCTTAGAGATAAGGGTTTCCGTTTCATCGAGGCTGAACCTTGCAGTGAAGAGGATTTGCTTTTAGTTCACAATAAGGAGTTTGTTGAGAGGATAAAGAACGAGAACTTCTATGATCCAGACACGCCAAATCTTCCAGGCATTTACAATTATGCTAGGCTTGCTGTTGGCTCGGCGATAAAGAGTATGGAGATAGCCCTAGATGGCGAAAAATCCTTTTCACTAATGAGGCCACCAGGGCATCATGCTGGAGTTAATGGGAGTGCGCTCGGCGCCCCAACACTTGGATTTTGCTATTTCAATAATATTGCTATCGCATGTAAAAAGGCTCTTCAGAAGGTTAATAGAATTGCAATAGTTGACATAGATTGTCATCATGGTAATGGGACGCAAGAAATCTTTTTCATGAATCCTAGAGTATTATTTGTTTCAATTCATAGGTATGGCGGGGTTTATCCTGGAACAGGGGAAAAATCGCAAGAGAACTGCTTAAACTATCCGTTAACGCATGCTGTTGGCGACGAAGAGTATATAAAAGTCTTAAACTCCGCCTTGAAGGAGGTTGAAAAATTCGACCCTGATTTAATAGCTGTTTCGGCAGGATTTGATACATACAAGTATGATCCTGTATGCACACTCGGCTTAAATATTGAGGCTTATACGATAATAGGGCGTATGATATCCAAACTTGATAGGAAAACTTTTGCTGTTCTAGAGGGTGGATATGGAAGAGACTTTCCAAATTGTGTTCTTAACTTCTTAAATGGATTGAGCAGAAATAGAGAACTTATATAAATTCATGAAAACTAAATAATTAATATAAGTTTAGGCGTTTTCTTCTTTTGTGAATTTAGGAGGCAAATTTTTGATAAACGAGCGGGAAGCTATCAAGGATTACGCGCTTTATGAGGGCATGAGCGTTAGTGATCTCATTTCTCAGATGAGAGGCGCCTGGGGTTTTACCGCAGGGAAAATTGTTGCTGGAGTAGATGTAATGAAGAAAATGATTAACGATGATAAGTGCTTAAAGTTCCTTTCTTTTCCAGCATGTATTGTTGCTACTGGAACAAGAGGCGTTTTAAAAGAAATTGTCAAACGCCGCATGACGGATGTTGTAGTAACTACATGCGGAACTTTAGATCACGATCTGGCGAGGTGTTGGAAGAATTACTACCGTGGATCCTTTGAGCTAAACGATAAAAGACTTCATAGAATGGGGATAAATCGACTAGGCAACATATTAATTCCCAATGAAAGCTACGGCATAATAATTGAAAAGAAGATGCAGGAGCTGCTCTCAGCACTTTGGAACGAGGGCGTAAGGGAGATTTCAAGTAGAGAAATAAGCAGAGAGATAGGTTTAAGACTTTGCAATGAAGATTCGATACTTTACTGGGCTGCAAAAAATAATATACCTATTTATGTGCCGGGCATAATGGATGGAGCTGTCGGATATCAAATCTGGCTTTTCTCACAAGATCACAAGTTAAAAATCGATTTACTTAAAGATGAGCAGGAAATTAACGACCTAATATTTAGTGCTAAGCGTACAGGGGCATTAATAGTAGGCGGCGGAATCTCAAAACACCATGTAATATGGTGGAATCAATTTAAGGGCGGCCTTGATTACGCAGTTTACATAACAACCGCGGTTGAATGGGACGGTAGCCTATCCGGCGCAAGGGTTCGCGAGGCAATATCGTGGGGGAAAGTTAAAGAAACAGCGAAACACGTAACTATCGAGGGTGATGCAACATTAATACTGCCACTCATCATGGCTACATTAATCTCTGACGTAAAAATTTAGTTGTTTCCTTTTTGACAATCATTCACAAATTGTATGAAGGTAATAACTTGAATTTAGGTGATAACAATTGCTAAATGATCTCAACGAAGTTATAAAATTACCAGATTATATTTGGAGGGGGATTCGGGAAGCAAGGGATTTAAGCTGGCAAAGAGTTGGGAAGAAAATCTATTTTTACGCACCGGGATTCATTTATTACTATAACAAATATTTCAAGTCTTCTTCGTTAAGCTTCCCATCAATATCTATTACTGGTTCGTACTGTTCATTAAAATGCGATCATTGTGGCGGTAGAATTCTTAAGACAATGATTCCCGCTAGGACTCCAGATAAACTGATAGAGATTTGCGCTGATTTAAAAGAACGTGGTGCTACCGGGTGTTTAATAAGTGGCGGATGCCTACCAAACGGTTCCGTTCCAGTTTCAAGGTTTGTAGATGCAATATCTGAAATTAAGAAGAGGTTTGGTTTAACTATTGTAGTCCACACTGGACTAGTTGATTTTGAAGTAGCTAAAAGACTTAAAGAGGCAGGTGTAGATGCCGTATCAATTGACATAGTAGGTTCGGAGGAAACCATTAAAAGGATATACCATCTCAATGCTTCAGTGGATAGTTACGCTAATACGTTGGAAGCTCTAAAAAAGGCTGAGCTTCCATTCACACCACATGTGCTTATTGGTTTACATTATGGTAGCGTAAGAGGGGAAATCGAAGCTCTAAAAATTATTTCCAAATATAATCCTTCAGCACTAATATTGATTGTCTTTTTTCCAATTAAGGGAACAAAGATGGAAAATATTAATCCGCCGCCCTATGAAGCAGTGATAGATATTCTTGTAAAGGCACGCTTCCTAATGAACAATATTCCAATAGCGCTCGGCTGCGCAAGACCAAAAGGAAATTACAGGTCTATTGTTGATCTATTATTTGTCGAAGCAGGTGTTAATGCAATTGCTTTCCCAAGTATTGAAGCCATAGAAAGGGCCAAAAAGTTAGGCTTGAAAATAGTTTTCTCTCCAACATGCTGCTCTCTTATTCAAAAAGATATAAATTTGTCTTCTAGCTGAGGAGCTGCTCGGAGATTTTGAGATTTTCTTAAAAACAGAAAGAAATAAGACTTTCATCAATCTATTTTAGGTTTTGTGTGTTTAGCGATTCTCGCTTATTTTTTCCCTTATACTCTTGTGCAACTATCATTGTTGATGTTAGTATTACGCTCGGAATATTCCTCACATTATCTAAAAATTCGTTTAATTGAGCGAGCTCTGGTACGGCAACCCTGGCAATTATGTCATATTCTCCATAAATTATGCTTGCATCTAAAACGTTATCTAAATCCGATACTTTTTTGCATACATCTTTCTCAGTTCCAGAATTCACCTTGAATAACACGTAGGCTTTAATCACCATGTTCCGCACCTCTGTTCTCCTGCTTAATTTTACGATATATTAGCATATGGTTATTTAATTGCTTTTCTATTTTATTATTCCACCTCACTTATATGGAAACTCAACATACTCTTTAACCCTAAAGCTTCCTGTTAAACGAATATCCTCCGATGATGAGCCGATCATAACTTTGAATTCTCCAGGTTCAACAACACGCTTCATCTCCTGGTTTAGAAATGAAATATCTCCCAGTGTTAGTGTAAATTCAACGGTTTTCTCTTCCCCAGACATAAGAGTTATTCGCCTAAATCCTTTTAGTTCTTTAACCGGTCTAGTTACACTAGCTACAAGGTCTCTTACATATAACTGCACAACTTCATCTCCCTCCCTATTTCCCACATTTTTCACTTTTACTCTAATATTTACTACATCATTTAACCCAACTTCCAATGGACTTATCTCTAAGCTATCGTATTCAAACTTCGTGTAGCTTAGTCCATGCCCAAATGGAAAGAGCGGTGTATATGGGGCATCTAAGTACTTAGATGTCCACTTAACGTCAGGCAACGGCGGTCTACCGGTATTCTTGTGGTTATAATAGATCGGAACTTGCCCAACTGTATGGGGAAAAGTTACAGGCAACTTGCCACCTGGATTATAATCTCCAAATATTACGTCAGCTATAGCATATCCCGCTTGTATACCTAAGAACCAGGTCTCTATAATTGCAGGTATGTGCTCTTTCGCCCATGAGATTGATAATGGTCTACCGTTCATTAGAACCATTATTATTGGAACGCCAGTTGCATATATCTCTTTTAGAAGATCTTCCTGAACACCCGGTAAATCTAGATATGCTCTACAAGCTGCTTCACCACTCATATCTCTACTCTCTCCAACTACAACTATCGCTACCTTACTTTGTCTCGCTATTTCCACAGCCTCCCTAAAACCTTCTTTGGATGTCCCCTCGACATCACAACCCTTAGCATACAAGACTCTTGTGTTTCGAGATAATTTGCTTTTAATACCCTCCAAAACTGTAACAACATCCTCGGGGCTTCCTAGACAGGACCATGGCCCAAGTGGTGTTTCACGATCGTTGGCTAGAGGGCCAATAACAGCGATTGAATCTATATCCCTGTTTAATGGCAGAATGTTTCCTTCATTCTTTAATAGCACTATTGATTTTCTTGCTGCCTCCAAAGCTGCCTCAACATGTTCCTTGCATTTTATTATTCTCTTTGCTCTTTCAGGATCAACGTAGGGTCTCTCAAATAATCCTAGTCTTAACTTGATTTTAATTATACGCCTGACACTATCGTTTATAACTTCTTCCGATATTTTTCCCTCCCTAACTAACTGTAATAATGTTCTTCGATAAATATCCCCAACCATATCCATATCTACACCGGCTGTAAGAGCTTTCTCAGCAGCTTCGTAAGCATCTGCAGCAACTCCATGGTTAATTAATTCTCCAATAGCATTCCAGTCGCTTACAACGAACCCATCAAAACCCCACTCTCCACGTAGAATTACTTTAAGCGTGTACGAGTTCGCTGAAGCTGGCACGCCATTTAAATCGTTAAATGCACTCATTATAGTTCCAGCGCCTGATTTAACTGCAGCCTTGAATGGTGGCATATAAATTTCTCTCAGAGTCTGCTCAGATATATCAACTGTGTTATAGTCCCTTCCACCTTCAGCCCCTCCGTAAGCAACATAATGCTTTGGGCATGCAACAATGGTGTCAAGGCCAGATAGGTTTTCTCCTTGAAAACCTTCTACTAAGGCTTTAGCCATAATGGATCCTAAATATGGATCCTCTCCAGCACCTTCAGCAATCCTACCCCACCTTGGATCACGAGCAATATCAACCATGGGTGCGAAGGTCCAATGTATTCCGTCAGCTGATGCTTCAGCAGCCGCTATTGATGCAACTTTCTTAACTATATCCGGATCCCATGTACTTGCTAATCCAAGTGGTATTGGAAAGATGGTCTTATATCCATGCAGAACATCTAAACCGAAAATTAATGGTATGCCAAGTCTCGATTCTTCAACAGCTATTTTCTGAACTCTATTCGTTTCTTCAGCGCCGAAAACATTTAGTAGTGAGCCAATTCTTCCCTCCCTGATCATTCGTTCGTACTCTGTTGTTATACCACTATATTGGGTCATTTGCCCGATCTTTTCTTCAAGAGTCATTCTGCTTAATAGATCTTCAATTCTCTTGTCGATTGGCTGATTTGGATCAAAATATATGGGCTTTTCATTAATAGACTGGCGCAAATTGATCCCTCAGAGTATCATTATCAGCCTTTGGCATATATAGATTTTAAAGATTTTTGTTTCAAGCAGCTCGTTCGCGGAATTTAGAAAAAACATTGTTAAAACTTATATTTTTCGTCAACTCATTAAAAACATTTAAGCCAAGAAAAAGTGGTGAAGAATGAAGGAGTTCCTGTTAAAATCTGGAGATAAAATCGTTCTTATCGGGGATAGTATAACGGATTGTGGAAGACGTACTGACTTTCCACCTCTTGGGAATGGATACGTTTATATAGCATCCAACCTTACAACCGCAAAGTATCCTGAGAGGGAAATTTTATGGGTTAATAAGGGGGTAAGCGGAGATACTGTGCAGGATTTAGATAAGAGGTGGACTGAAGACGTTATTAACGAGAATCCAGATTGGGTTTCAATTTATATTGGCATAAATAATGCTATACGTGAGCCGTCACTTGAAGATTTTGAGAAGTGTTACAGGAAGATAGTTAATAGAACGTTAAATGAGACAAATGCCAGAATAGTTATGTTTGAGATTTTCTATGTGCCTTCAGAGGATCCTCTAAACAGAGGATTAAATATTACACCATACAATAAGATTATATGCGATATAGCCCATGAAAGCAAGGCCATGCTTGTTCCAATAAGCAAAGCATTTGACGAAGCCGTAAAAAGAGGGAAAACTAGGCAATGGACCACCAATGATGGATTCCATCCAAACCAAATTGGACATACACTAATAGCTTTAAAGTTTCTGGAGAAGCTTGGATGGTAAAAAATTAACTTATTTTTTATAACAATTCGGGAAAACGAACATGTTAAAATTAATTTAAAATGGATGAAAAAGTCTCAAAAATATTAAAAACGCCTTTTATGTCATAAGAGATCGTAAGGGGATGAAATGGTCAACATAGCAGCGATTTATACGGGGCAGGGACTTATGGAGATTATTCAAAAGATTTTCTATGAAGAAATACCTGGTTGTAATCTCATCAACATTCTCGACGATAGTATAATTCGAGAGGTTATTACAAGTGGTGGGCTTACGCCTAAACTTGCTAAGCGCCTAATTCATTACTTTTATTTTGCCGAGGAAGCTGGAGCCGACGTAATTTTAAGCACCTGCTCCTCTGTGGGCGAGATAGTGGATATAGCCAGAAGAATAGTGAGTAAGCCAATAATTCGGATAGATGAGCCGATGGCCGAGATGGCTGTGGAAAATTTCAATAGCATAGGGGTACTTGCCACATTATCAACAACATTGAAACCAACTATAAACTTGCTAAAGAGAAAAGCGTTTGAGAAAAACAGAAATGTCTCAATAATAGAGGGGTTAGCTGACGGAGCCTATCAAGCATTGGTAAGTGGCAATCCGGAAAAGCATGATGAGCTGATAGTAATGACAGCGTTGAGCATATCTGATAGGGTGGAAGTTCTAGTTTTGGCGCAGGGGTCAATGGCGAGAATTGAAGATAAACTCGCAAAGGAAACCGGAAAACAGGTTCTTTCCAGTCCAAGGCTTGCTATTAGAGCTATTAAGTCTCTGTTAGGAGTATGAATGGTTATGATAGATAAATTTGAATAAAATAATTCGGCGACCATCCAAATACTCTCTTATGGATTGGCTAGGCCTAAGCATCTCAAAAAATTGGCGTGAATACAACGTTTCCCTTGAAATTTGAACAAAATGTTATAATGAGAGGTCATATTCACCGAGGGACAAAGGATATTTTCCGAATTCGCGAATCAGATTAATTACATAGTCATATCTCCACCCAGATATATCGCTCGACACGGAATGATCTGATTGAAATATGAAACCTCCGCCTTTCGCAGCGTTCAATTTACGAAGGACAATCGCTTTTAGTTCATCTAAACTTTTGGTGGCCCATTCTATCACATTCATGTTTCCGCAGAAGGCAATTTTATGCCCGTATTTTCTTCGTAATTCAATAACATCTAACCCAGCCTTGGCTTCCAGCGGATTTATTGCGTCAACACCTATTTCTATCAAGTCTCCTATCACACGTGATATGTTTCCGCATCCATGATATATGACAGGTAAATCATGCTTATGGCAAACATCGATTATTGCTTTAACCCCTGGCTTACAGTATCTTCGCCAATAGTTTGGTGAATAAAACATGTCACGTGTATAAGCAAAGTCTCCCCAGATAACCATCCCGTCAAGCAACCCTTCTGCTGCATCTATTTGCGCACTTGTGATTCCGAGCGCAAAATCATTAGCTTTTTCTATAACACGTCCAAATTTTTCCGGATATCTAGCTATCCATAAGAGCATATTCCTTTTTCCAACTAATCGTGTTAAGATTTCATTAGCTTCACATACGCTGCCGTAAACTGGAAAGAATTGGCGAAGCGATTTTACGGTTTCAATCCAAGGGGGCAGATTTCGCTCAAATGTATCACCGATACCTGCAATCTGATTATCTCCTCCAGCAAAGTATCTTCGCTTATCCCATGGATCATCATACTCGAATTTTTCTGCCTTTTCAATGGCATCTACCTGAAATTCTAAAAAGGCTGGCATTGGATCCGAAAATTTTTTCCTGATAACCGCATCAAATCCCGTTTTGACAATAACTTCCTCGCTTGTTTTCTTAATAATCTCAAACTGTCTTATATGCGGATCCATATTAGGGTAGGTTACCACCCAATCTAAATCATAGTATCTATATATATCAATATCCTCCGAAAGATTTAGCTCTCTACGCCATCTTTTTATGAAACTGCTCCAGAAAAAGTCGCTCACAGGAACTCTATCAGGTTCTTCATGATGTAAAGCTTTATTTATTCTCTCCAGTTTAGCCATGCAACTTTTGGCTCTCTCCATAATAGCCCCGAAATTAATTTAGGCATATTTATTTTATTAAGCCTTATCCATTTTTACCCTAAGAACATACGCGTATTTGCAGGGTTTTTCTGGCGGTAGCTGCACGGTTAACCCGTTAGGATCCTGCTGCCATCTTATCTTCCTATCAGAGCCGAGCAAGTTAACTTCACAGATTTTTCCTTCCACTAAATCTTTTGCTAGAGATTTAATGGTGATTTTTTCACCAGGCCACTCAAGTAGAATTGCATATAATATGTCACACTTTCTAGTAAAGCGTACATCTCCTGGCAGAAAAGCGGGAACAGAGACTTCCCCAACGACTTCATCACTAAAGTATGTTGGTCCCTCGCCAAAAACTCTCCATGGTCTCGACCCGTAAATCGCTTCGCCATTAATCACAAGCCAGTCGCCAATCTCAAACAGTATTCTTTTAACTTCTTCAGGTATTTCCCCATTAGCTTTAGGCGTAACATTAAGTAATAATATTCCATTCTTGCTTACAACATCAACCAACTGATCAACGAGCCTTCCAGCATTCTTTAAATGGGGATCTTGTACGTAACACCACGATTTCCAGTCGATAGAATCATCCTGCAACCACACATAATCTTTTAGAACAGACATTCTCGATCTTTCAATTGTTAAAACTCCAATATTCGATGGGAGATCGCCGTCTTTATAGACCACAAGAACTTCTCTTCCAGCATTTTTAGACTTGCTATAATAGTATTCGACAACCTCCTTTCGAATATCCTCGTCTATAATTTGAAGTCTACTATCGAAGTATATTATATCTGGACTATAATTATCTATGACTTCTTTAATTTTATTCATCCATAAAATTTGGAAATCCATGCTAGGTTTGGGATCCGGATTTATTCCAAAGGCGCTTCTAGGAGCATAAGGACCATAAAGTCCTGAAAATGCTGGGTTTGATGCATCAACAGTTTCGTCATATGTAGGGTACCAACCCCAGTTCCAATGGTGGTGAAACGTTGCTAGAAACTTTAATCCTCTTTTTTGAAAAGCATTTTGTGCTTCGCCTACAATATCTCTTTCAGGTCCCATTTTAGAGGCGCACCATTCGGTCAAATTACTATTCCACATGGCGAAGCCGTCAGCATGTTCCGCAACAACTCCAGCAAATTTTGCGCCAGATCTAATAAAGACTTCAGCCCATTCATCTGCGCTAAACTTTTCAGCTTTAAACATTGGAATAAAGTCTTTGTACCCGAATTTTGATGGATGACCGTACTTCTCAATATGATATGTATTGGCTTTGTGACCAGGAACATACATGTTATGCGAGTACCACTCGTTATCAAAGGCTGGAACACAGTAAACTCCGAAATGACAGTAAATCCCAAATTTTGCATCATAAAACCACCTAGGCAATCCCCACTTTATCTTTGACCACTCGCTCTTAAACTCTACCATTTTTTACCCTCCAAAAACGCTTTTCTTATTTAATTGCGTATTAAATTCTTGCTTCTATTACTGCTTCATTATTAGGATAGATGGATCTCAAGCGAAACAAAAAGACCAATAGCTTTAGTTCAGCCAAATGAATTGATAGAGTGTCTAGACCACAGCTATTTCCACCTGATCAGCGTTATGAAATAATAATACGCATTAAATGTTTGGGCATTCTTGTAGGGTTACCTTTGCATCCGATCTAAGAACCATAATGTGTGTTAGATGACTTTCTTTTTTCGCTCCATGCCAATGTTTTTCTCCAGCGGGGATTATGACAAACATTCCTGGAGTTATCTCATATTGCGCATTCTCATTTGCTACAATCCCTATGCCATCTAAAACGTATAACACTTGATCACAACTGTGAATATGCCACCGCGTTCTTTGGCCGGACGGAAAATGAACTATTGATATAATAAAGTCCTTTGAATTATCAGCAGTTATAAAACGCTGAACTTGAGCTCTTTCGCAAAATGCGCCTCCTTCCATATTTTCAACAGGTATATCTGAATATCTGAAAACCTTCAATTTCCATCCCCCATATGTATAAGCCCCCATTGTTGAACTTAAAAATCTTTCTATATCATAAAAAATGGTAAATATTCAAACTTGACACTAAAGAAAATGGACAAAATATAGCGAAGCTTTTTAAGCAACCAATATGTTGAAGAAAGAGACTTTCAGTTAAACGCGGGATGCGACACGTCAAAGCATAAGTTGAAAAGTTTATGGCATAATGGCGTTTACGTTCCAAAATATGATTACAAAGGATTATCCATAAAAATCGATGGTAAAATGGTGAAACTTGGTCCAAAAACTGAGCAGATGGCTATAGCATTCATAAAGAAGGCTCACTCCTCATCTCCACCCGACAAAGTCTTTTACCTGAATTTCATACGAGATTTCATGCGACTGTTACAAGAAGAAACTCAAAATTTGGATTTCTTGGACTCGTTCATCGTTGAACATTTAAGGGAGGTGGAAGCGAACGACTTTGATTTTCGATCTCTTAATGGCTTGAAGATCGATTTTTCGGAAGTTTCAGCTTATTTAGAGCATGATAAATCGAGAAAGCAAAATATGACTAAAAAAGAGAGAGAAAGGCTTGCAAAGCAGAGAAAAGCCCAAAGAGAATCTTTAAGAAAGAAGTTTGGATACGCTGTAGTTAACGGAAGGCGAGTGGAAATAGCAAATTGGACTGTGGAGCCATCATGCTTGTTCGTTGGAAGAGGAAATCATCCAAAAAGGGGGAAGTGGAAGGAGGGACCAAAGGAAGAGGATATAATATTAAATCTTTCGCCAGATGCGCCGAGGCCGCCGGGAAACTGGAAGGATATTGTTTGGGAACCAGACAAATTGTATATAGCCAAGTGGCAGGACAAGCTTACTGGAAAAACTAAGTACGTCTGGTTTTCTGATTCCGCGCTTCTGAAACAAAAGCGTGAATATGAAAAATTCAAGAAAGCCGAGAAATTAGGAGACTTAATTCCGGAAATTGAA
Organism: Bathyarchaeia archaeon; assembly: GCA_038859955.1. Taxonomy (GTDB): domain Archaea; phylum Thermoproteota; class Bathyarchaeia; order Bathyarchaeales; family DTEX01; genus DTEX01. Next base: position 36,197 of record JAWCEH010000005.1, read on the forward strand.
GAGCATATAATGAGAAACCTAAAAGCTGAGGATGATAAGAGGCGGAAAGTAGCTACAGTTTGCTGGTTAATTTTGGTCCTAAATATGAGAGTTGGCGACGAAAAAGACCCTGGAGAAGCAGATACTGTTGGCGCTATAACCCTAAGACCCGAACACATACGTATAGAAGGTGAAACATTGCATTTTGATTTTTTGGGAAAAGACTCTGTTCGATGGGAAAAATCGATTAAAGCTCCCCAAAATGTAATAAGAAACATTGAACACTACGCAAAAACATGTAGAGAATATCTGTTTGAGGGAGTAAACTCTAAAAAGGTTTCCAGATTTTTGTCTGAGAAAATGAAGGGTTTAACAGCAAAAGTTTTCAGAACATGGAGAACAACGGATGCGGTGAAACAATATCTTGAGAAATGTGGCGTGAAAAGAGAAGACCCTGAGTATCTTAAGCAGTTTCACGCTAAAATGGCAAATCTTGAAGGAGCTAAAGTAGCTAACCACAAAAGGAAAATTCCAGCAAATTTTAACGAAAGATTAGCAAAAAAGGAAGCCCGTCTTAAAGAATTAATGCATCAGTTGATGGAGAAACAAGCGAAAGGTAAAAAGACTGATTCAATTTTATCCCAAATTGAGAAGAAAAAACTTGAAATACTTTTAATGAAGGAAACTAAGGAGTGGAATCTGAGCACCTCTCTTAAATCTTACATTGACCCAAGGGTATACGCTCAATGGGCCAAAAATGTCGACTTTAATTTAGAAAAATTGTATCCTAAGATTCTGAGAAAAAAGTATAGGTGGGCTTTAAAGAATCCGTCGAGAAATTCTTAAAGCAGATAATTGCAATTATGTGAACTCTAGGCCTACAAAGTAAACCAGCAATTCAACAATAACTGTATCCCCGTATAAATTCATCTTTCAAGTGAGTTACGGGTAAAACTTTCTGCAAATTAATATTATCATTTCCTCTAACAGTGAATATGAATTTATACAATATGAGAATAGCAGTAAACTGAAAGTTTACTTAGGTAATGGCTATTTTCTCTATCCATTAACCCCTACAACAGTATATTAGGGAGATGGTTTCAGACGATTTTTCTATCCAAAATACATGCATAAACCCACAAAAATACAAGTGAAAATTCAGAGACCTCATGAAAATTGTTGCTTCTTGAGTTTGGATGATATATTTAGCTCTTGCGTTCGCCTTCATCATTAAGATGGTAAATTCTCTTTTTGCAGGCGGGGGTATGAGAGGGATACCAACTATAGAGTTCTTTAGAAATTAGTATGGTGAATACCCCCTCTATAGTTCTCGTTCGCCTAGAAAATTTGGCAGGTTACGGGTACCAGTACTACACGGATTTAACCAGTTTGGGGTTGAAACCGGGGTAGGTGGATAATAATTGAGCCGCAAACAGCGATAGATGAGCAAAGCACCGATTGGATCGGTTAATGGACATTACTTGTAGCTGCCTCTTTAGACATATAAGCCCAAAGAAGCATTACCTTTTTTGGCAAAATTATGTCCGATTAGGTATATTTATTCATATGTTTCTTTTTCCTGTCATAAGTTCAATAGATATCTCTCCAACGATTAAGTCATTGGGGATCATTGATTCTTCTAATGGTTTACTAAGATGTCCTGGATCGTATTTATAGGTCATGATCTTTAAAATTTTCAATTTGTCTTCTTTAGTTTCAAGGAAACGAACTTTTCCAAAGGCTATCGCACTTTCGTATCGAAATGTAATTTTGCAAGGGTCTCTGTCTAGAACGAGTTCATATTCATCTACCTCAAAACAAACGAGAGGATTCATCTTCATTATTCGAATTTTTTCGCCTCTATTAGCTGAATGAAAATATATCTTACCATTAGAGTAAACAAATGCTATCGGTACAACATATGGCTTATTGTTTAAGCACATCGCAAGTCTGCCAACTTTTGCTTTCATAAAAATCTTCTCAATTTCAGACCTTTCATAAATAACATTTCCCACCATAACTATTCCACCAACCTCTTATTATCAAAGATCCAAATTTTTGATAGTAAAAAATTACTATTAATTGGAGTTTCAACTTTGAGGCCATAAGCCGCCCTATGCAGGATTTTGCCCTTTAATAGGGGCTTAAAGCGCAGTCCTGAAGAGAATGAAATATTTAGCAGCCTTCTAATTATCATAATCCCTAATGGATAGGCTTTCAGCTGAGAGCCTCCTCATCATAAATCCGTGTTAATGGTTCATGGAACACTAGTTCACCGAATTGCTGTCTACAGTTGTCGAATCCAGTAATTCCACTTCAGCCTGTTAGGGGGCCTCATAAAAGGACCATATCTAAAGTTGAAATTTAAGAAAAATGTAATTTTATTTATAATTAAAATTCGTTTTTCAGGCCTTTTTTCAACCTACCCCTCCCCCTAGCTTGCAATCCCTTAGGTTTGGAACAAGAGGAAAAAGAAGGCGATCATGATTGATATCTCAGATACCTTCTTAAACCTACTCCCCTCATCCTTTTTGTCAAGGGTGTTTCTAAAGAAATGCGCATACCTCAAAGTGTTTTAGATGTTACAGTGTTTGGCAAATCTCTGGGTTGCCACTACCGAAAGTTCGATGAAAAATTATATGAATTGATGTGTGAAAATGTGCATGGGAAAGAAAATATGAAAAAAGTTTTGCTCTTATTGGCTAATGGTTTTGAAGCATATGAGGCAAGTGTTTTTACTGATGTTATGAGTTGAAGCTAGAATCTATGAAATTCAAATTATAGTAGAATTAATGGTATGATCTCTCCTGTAACTGCGTCAATCATGTAATAACCGGCTGGGGGTATAGATTTAACTGGCCCTTGCCGCTGAATAATTATTATCCAAGTGTATCTGTAAGTCGCATTGCCGACACACACAGGGCTGTAGCTCAATACAGGCCCGACTACTTTATGCAGAACCTCAAAGCAAAGCTCCCTAGTTGTATTATAAAACTTTACGTAGTATAGAGCGGCGGTCACCTCCATGTCTTTAAGAGTTGTATCGTTCCATCCACCATATTCAAGAGCTATGCTGATGGCTTGAGATTTTGAGATGGGCGGAGATAAAAACGCCATGTCGTAATATAATTCCGATAATTTAGCATAAGCCCGAGATAACTCTTGATAGAAATGTTTTACCTTTTGAACCTCTACTAGGACTAGCACGTTAATGGCTAGTGAGATGACGAGACTGAAAATGACCACTAAAGTTAAAAGTTCAAGGCGATTCATCTCCATATCCTCTAACCGTTAGTGTAACAATATTTTAATTTTATTTGCCTTCCTATTAAACTATCGTCTCTTTAGCGGGGTCCACAAAGCGCTTACATAATCAAAAGCATAGAAGGTTGGCGCCGAACATACAAAGAGCAAGCAGAACCATGGCTAACACCATCACAATATAAAACGGCATTTAGCAGCGACTAACAGAATGACCATAAACATGGTAAACATTTGAAACGCGCATAAAAAAGAAACTTTTAGCGGGGGTTAATTTTATGATTCTGTTTAATTGTGCTAGTTAGATGTTATGTTTGGGTTATCTAGTCTTACTTCTTCGATTCGAGTTTGAAAATAATCCAATGTTTGTGGGTCGATTTTGTCACGAGCCGAATGGCTCTACTCGGTTTTGCACCCTTCAGAGCGCAATCGTCCTACTCCAGTATTTTCCTAAACCATTCCTTCATTTTGGCTTTCTTAAAAATTTCTTTCCAAGTTTCGGGAGGCTCTGTTAAAGTGAACTGGCCTGCCCAAACAAGCTTGTCTCTCTTCCGATAATAACCAAACCTAATAACCTCAAACCTCTTTTCTCCACGTATGAACTCAATTAAGTCAACCACATCGTAATACATGGTTCCCGTCCACGAAGGAGCAGTTATTACTACCCTGTCCTTTAATATTCCTTCCCATACCCCTTCAGTCTTAGTAGGATAATTAAATCTAACCTTTTTACCTATCTTTGCCAAAATTCTTTTAACATCATCGTTTTCATCTGCCATAGTCTCAATCCAATTCCACATAATTTAAACCAGTTATTTTACATTTTTCAGTTCAGCGACAGAGCTTCTACCTCACGAATTCAAAGGCGCTAATGCATAGGAAATAGATCAAATCTCACCATTCTGTTAGCGATGACTAAAAGAAAAAGTTAAGTGAATTAGTAATTCTCCCTTCTTCTCTTCTGAAAATCCATATTTTCGCAGTGATTTTTTAACAGGTTTAGGCATATTTTTAGTCGTTTTAATTGTCTCCGCTCCGTGAAAAATCGCAAATTGTTTTGTTTTATCTAGAATGCACTCCCATTCTTCATCTTTTAATGCTCGTCTAAGAACGATTTCCTCAATTATGAAAAGTTTTTGTGATCTATCAAATTTGGGATCCATGAAGCCCAAAAACTCATTGTTGTAGAGAATATTTAAGTGCCATTTCATTCCTTTCTTCTGGAAGTATTCAACATGAAATGTATAACCGAAAAGTTGTTGTAGCCACTTTCTATCCCTCACCAAGTTGTCCATCATCGTTAAAAGCGCTACAAAATTTTCTTTAACATGTGCTTCAAGTCTGCCAAAGTCTTCATTTCCTATCCAATGAAACCCTCTCAAACCATTAATCCTAATTTTGGCAACAAGTCCTTCTTTCTCCAGTGTTTGAAGAATATCTTCGGTTTCTTTAATCTTGTATCCTGTCCAATACGCTATATGATTAGAGGAGGATATGCCGAATGCGTTTAGGGTTTTAAGGACTAGCCATTTGCGTGCTGTAGATTCTTCCACAGATTCCAATTTAAGATCTGGAAAGTAATCGCAAAATAGACTATAATAAGGCATTCTGAATATGCCCTTTTCACGGCGCGCAATGAATATCTTTCCGGAATAGAACAAAGGTCTAAAAGCAGCATAGTGAAAATCTTTGGGGGAAAGTTCACCTTTTTCCTTCAACTTCCGAAGGATTTCTTTACTTATTCTGGTTTCACTTCTCTCAATTACATGTTGTATCCAACTCGCTCTTGCAACACTTCGCGTGCCTTGGTAATAATATGGTAACTCATCCGTGGGAACAATATTCAGCGTTTTACGCATCAGCATAAACTCAATCAATTTTCTTTCCTTATAAAGTAGTGAATCAAGCCAACCTTCTTTAAATCCTTTAACTCGATTCCATAAAGTTATGTAGTGGGCTTGTGCAATAACCGGTAATGGATCATATTGTATACCGCATAAATCGCTAACAACATTGACAATACTTTCCTTAGACAGCCCTTGTCTTGAAGGAATGAGCCGCTGTTTGCTTAAAACTAGAAGTTGAGCTTGAATAAGCGGTATAGATTCCAAGAGACTCAAGGCTCTCCCAAAAACAGCTTGTTGCAACATTTATTAAATTTATCCAAATTATTAAACCTACACCAAGCCAAAGTTATTTTAGAATTCGGTTAAGAGACACTAATGGAAACTAAGTTTATTAAGGATTTTTGAGTTATCAGTTTATTAGTTGAACCAGAAGGGGTTCAATTGGTTATTGTTCGGAAGGAGAATAAGATTGTTGATCTTCAAATGAAGTCTTTTGCCGATGAGGAAGAGTTAAGGGTATAGCTGCTTGAAAATTTCAATCAGATAATACGTTGTAAAGATTTCAGCGAGATCGATGAAAAATTCATAGCGTGGAGAACCGAGTTTCCGCTAAGTGTTGGTTCTATCGATTTACTTGCGGTGGGGGATCGGTGGAATATATCTGATTGAAACAAAGCTTTTTAAAAATCCTGATAGACGGAAGGTGATTGCACAGATCTTCGATTATGCATCAGCTCTATGGAATGAATATGGTTCAAACCCTGAAGAATTTTTGGCCAAAGTTCGAGAAGGAAGTTATGAAATTCCCGAATATGAGGAATTTAAAAGAGCAGTGAGCCAGAACCTAAGAGACGCAAGATACACCATTATTGTAGCTATGGATAATCTAACGCCAGAGACCAAGAATTTGATGGAATTTTTAAACAAGCATACGGACTTTAAAGTTCTGGCCCTTCAGGTAGAGCGTTACGTTGGAGGTGAAATAGAGGTGATCCTCCCTAAAATAAATATATGGGGTTGAGATATCCCGCGAACCTATTCTGCCACCTCACAAGCCTCCAATAACTTGGGAAGAATTCATAACAAACTGCACAAACCCAGCAAAAGAACTATACCAAAACTTAAAGCAGATAGCCGAAAATAGAGGCGACGAATTAAGCCCGGGTGCGAAATCCTTTTCTTACTATGTCTCCTACGAAGGAGGATATTTCTGCCTCTTTACAATGTGGTCGAATATGCTCACCATCATGAAGTACAACATAGAAAGTAAGGTGCCGACAGAAGTTGCCTCGATTAACTATTCAGAAAACGCAAATAGACTCTCTCATAAAGAACCCCCGGATATTTAACATAATATGAAGTAGGGCCAGTTCATTAAAAAGTGGGGCCGGTGGGATTTGAACCCACGACCTCGCACGCCCCAGGCGCGAATCTTAGACCATGCTCGACCACGGCCCCTCTCTATGGACCTAGGTCCCTTCAAGCCACTAAGATTTTCTTCTTCCTATAGAGTTTTATATTGTTTATGTCGCTGACGCATTCAAATCCTTATCTTCTAAGTTTTTAATACTCTATGTTTATATTCAATATTTATGAGTCTAATACTCTTAACGTTTTTGAAGCCCCACTATCACCTTGACTTTAAATTAAGAGATCACTAAGATGCAGATCAATCCAACAAGAATAATTGCTATGAACAAAATCTGTTTGTTTTCGTCTGAAAATCTTTTATTGCTTCCCATCGATTTATGATCTTGAGAAAAGCCGGTAAAATATGTGCAAGCGCTTACGAATGAATTGAAAGATTTTGCAGAGAACGTTGGTCTCGATATTGTTAGGGTGACCTCCGCCGAGCCGCGCCTAGATGCCCATCACATCCGACTATGCTGGGGTCCTCGCAGAGTGCGAGTTAAAGGTCTAGAATCTGCTTAGCTTTTTCAGAATCTTCAAGCATCTCTTGCACTTTTTCATGGTGATATATGTATAAGACGGGCTTTCCAACTATTTTTATGATGTTAAACCCATGTTTCTCAAAGAGCTGTCTCAAATCTTTCGGCGTGAACGTCCACCAATAGAAGCCGCTCTGCTCTGAGTAATATCTTTTTCTCTTAAAACTCTAAAGGCTGAAGGCACATTTTGTTGATGGATAATGGTGCTTCTAACAAGACTATACGTATTGTCAACCCCCGCAACTGCAAAGCATTTTGGTTTTAATACGCGATAAAATTCTGAAACAACCTTATCTGAGTTGCTGCAATATGATAACGGGTCACCCTCAGCCAAGGCAAAATCGAAGATTTCATCCGGAAAATCCATTTTGCATATATCTCCAACCTTAACCGTTACTCTTTCCTGAAGATTTTCCTTCTCAACCTTTCGAACGGCAATCCTAAGCATGTCCTCAGAAATATCCTAAATTATAACCCTTAAGCCCTTCTTAGCCATTGGAATAGCCCACTTTCTAGTTCCACCCCCCAGCATCCAGCACAACACCGTCTTCCGGAAGGTAAGGCTCAATATAACGCCAAGTAATCTTGTCTTAAATTTGCTTCCAAAAAGCACCGGAATACTCTTTATCGTAGCTTTCAGCCACTTTCCTATAATACTCGACAACCCTGTAATCATGCTCCGAACACATGATCGCCAACCCAATATAACTCTATGATCCTCAAGTTCTTAAACATATGTAAAATTCTCATGTTAGATCGAGGGAGTTATCATAAGGGTATGTTAAGGTTATTAGGATACTCCCCGCAGTAGATCTGCTAAGCTCCATCCATTCACCACAAACCTCAAATTTTTCAACCCTATCTCTCTTTCCAATCTAGGCTTGGATAGTTATATGTTTTACACATAAAAATTTAGTCAATTATTCCACTCAGCACCCAATAAGCGTTTTCCTATGACTAAAATTGTTTCAACCCAACATTTTTAAGTCTTTCATTTCATTAAATATTTGCTATTAATATCGTGGTGTAGAAGCGGCATGTCACTCGCCAGTAGCCGTGAGAGATCAGTTCGACGCAAGAGCTTAAAGGTGCTGCTTTATATAGTGATTTTATTCATAACCTCAGCGACATTAAATTTTCTTTTCGGATGGACCTCTAAGGAATTTATTCCCATATTTCTGCAGCCCTATAGCGACATCATACTGCTAGTTAACCTGTACTTGCCGTATATTCAAGTGGCGCTTGTCACCGTGCTGGGTGCCTTCATTATTAACTCTTTCAGCAACGCTGCGTATACATATATAATAAGATTAGCTGATCAGTCAGCAGCTGCCACAGTGAAGACAGTTGTAAGAGTAGTCGGCATAGCGATTCTACTTTCAATAATTACTTCAATGCTTAGTGCAAACCCGTCCGCAGCTATAACTATGGGCTCATTCAGCGGTCTCATCGTAGGCTTCGCAACCCAAACGGTCTTATCGCATTTTGTAGCCGGCATATTCATATTAATAGTCCGCCCAGTAAAATTCGGTGATATCATCACCATAGCTGGACAGGTTGGCGTCGTTAAAGAGATGAGGATTATGCATCTAGTTCTCGAAACTCAAGATGGAACAACTGAGATACTTATACCAAACGGAATGGTCTTCAGCCAAATAATTTTAAAAAAGAAAATCACTCTCGCACCAAAGCCAGTTGCAATAGAAATTTCAATGGATAATATACCTAAAAGGGTGAAACCAGGTTCAAAAATAGCTTTTACTGGAAGGTTAACAGAGAAAAATAATGGGAAACCAGTTACCGGAGCATTAATAAAAATTATTAACGAGGATGGACGAATTTTATCCTCCGACACTACAGGAAAAGACGGTAAGTTCGCGGCTATGTGGACTGTTAGCAAAATGAACCCTAACAGTAATACTATCAAAACTTACGTGAAATTCGACGGCAACAGCGAGTATCTGGGAACAGAGAGCGAAATAATCATTTTGGAATTAACTGAGGTTGAAAAATAAAGTTTACAAATGCTCAGTTAAACCACAAGATTTTTCGTTTAGCGGTATCATATGTTATATTGGAAAATATCATGTCCATTTATTTGAACAAAAAAGGTATTTTTGTATTAAAGCAGAAGTAATTCACGCACAATTTATATCCATATGCTTTAAATCGCAGTTCAATTAAACAATATTTCACAAAAATAAAAGGAAAATAAACTGATGGAAGCGGTAAAATCAGTAAATCTCGTCAAAATTTATTACGGAAAAGAAAGGGTTGAGGCATTAAAAGGCGTAAACTTATCTATTAATAAAGGTGAACTTTTTACTCTCTTGGGTCCAAACGGCGCCGGGAAAACAACTTTTCTCAGAATTATTTCTACGCAGCTCCTGCCTACAAGCGGTGAAGCATATGTTTTAGGTTTTAACGTTTTAGTTCAAGCCGAGAAAGTGCGGGAGCACATAGCTGTTGTTCCACAAGACGCTGCTACTTACGGTAATTTTACACCATGGGATTATTGCTATTATTTTTCGTTGCTTCGAGGCATGACGAAACAAAAGGCTAAGGAGGCGTCTGAAAAGGCACTAAAAGCCGTTGAGTTATGGAGTTTTAAAGATCGTGTATGTGCAACTCTTTCCGGAGGAGAGAAGAAAAGAGCAATAATCGCAGCTGCTTTGGCTTCGGACGCAGAAGTGCTAATGTTAGATGAACCGACAAGCGGTTTAGACGCTGTTGCACGAAGGAAAGTTTGGGCTGTTTTGAGGGAAAAGATCGAGCAAGGAAAAACAATTCTTCTAACAACTCACATCATGGAAGAGGCTGAAATGGTCTCGGATAGACTGGCTATAATTAACAATGGCAATCTTATAGCGCAAGGTACAATTGAGGAAATTAAAAATTTAGTGAAGGAAAAGTTTAGGGTTGTAATTGAAGGTAAGCCACAGGTTTTACAAAAATTTGTCAGCAACTATTCTTCGGTAAGTTTCGGCAGTAAACGAGTATTTTATGTTTACAATGGAGACGAAGCAATAGAACTTATTGGGAAAGCCCTTAAAAACGGTTTGAAGGCTGAAGTCTCGCCTATAACGCTTGAAGATGTATTCGTAAAACTTGTTGGAGGAGAAGCTAATGAATCTTAGAAAAATGTTTAGAGACTCTTTGATTATTGCTGCCCTAAAAGCTATACCTGACTTTAAAAGGCAACCATTAATCATAATCATGATGGGTTTAATAAGCGCAATACCGCTCTTTTTCATGCTAATCTTTGGGGGAGAGATAAGTTACGGTTTAATAGGCGCCATGATCTCAACTGTAGGATATGTAGGTATGGCTTCCGCCATACAGGACATATCATATGACAGATACATAAAGATTAGAGAAATGATAGTCGCCATGCCAGTTCACCCAATCTCTTACATGGTTGGCGTAGCATTAGCTCCATTAATGTTTTCGCTACCGGGATTCGCTTTCTTTTTAGCCATCGCCATATGGCTTAGTTTCATACCTTTACAAGCGTTAGGATGGATTTTAGCAGTTCTGCTTTCATGCTGGGCTGTTTTAAGCGGCATAGGTTTCGTTATATCAACATATCTCCGTAGAGCAAGCATATACACTTTAAACAACCTATCCAATATTCTTGGAATCGGCTTAGTTTTTCTTCCACCGGTCTATTACCCAGAGGAAATACTGGGCGAATTAAGTTGGGTGGCTATCATGTTTCCTACCTCTAACGCTGCGGGGCTGATAAGAGCGTATTCAGGACTTGCAACCTTCCAAGGAAGAATGATTTTGATACGATGGCTTGTATTCCTTTTAATGATGGTTGCTTCCATCTTACTTGTGATGTTTAAAGCGAGGTGGAGAGAAATCTGATAAATTTTATACATTCCTTGACACTTAATGTGACAGAAAATCCATTTATAGATGAATTCTAATTGAATATATCTTTATTTATGGAAATATGGACCCAACCAATCGATCCTTTAGGATACCTCCCTTTATCTTTCCTGTTCTCATTAACACCCATTATAGTTTTAATAATCCTATTGTGCATATTTAGGATCTCGGGCTGGAAGGCGACTTTAATATCCTCTATTTCATGCTTTGTTATCTCACTTTTATTATATAGAGCCCCATTCTACGTGGCTCTATCAAGCTATCTGTATGGATTAGCTTTCGGGCTCTGGCCTATATCCTGGATAGTTTTGAACGCTGTATTCCTATATAACATAGCCAAGGAATGTGGTTGCATCGAACATCTTTCCGAATGGGTGAAAAGTACTCTGCCAAATAGTAGGGGGTTATATGCTCTTTTTATAGCATTTTTATTTGGAGGACTTATAGAAGGCGTGGATGGCTACGGGTTCCCTATAGCTATGTCTGCCACCCTACTTATAAGTTTAGGATTTAATCCGATCGATGCTGTATGCGCTTCGCTCTTAGCGAACACCGTAACTGTACCATTTGCAAGTCTCGGAGTACCAATAGAAACTTTGAGTACGTCATCAGGCTTGGACATTAAAGGTATATGTATACATCTCTCGCTTCAGCTTGCCTTGATATCAGTGGTTACGGCCCCGCTCATCACGCGTATGCTGTCGAAGCATGAAGGCGATCGTAAAGTTTTTGAAACCAGCTTAATAGCAGGCGCAATGTTAGGCATCTCGATATACATTATATCAGCCTATATGGATCCACGTCTCGCAGGCATATTGGCACCGTTAGCCTCCATGTTATTGACTATAATATACGTTAAAGTAAGGTTTAAAGTTAAAATCAAATCAGTAGGCTTAAAAGGCTGGGTGCCATGGATAATAGTTTCAAGCTTAATGGGGCTATCAGGCTTTACTGGTTTATATAGAATGTTTTCAATCAAGCTGCATGTACCAAGCCTACATGAATCAGTATTTACTCCTCTATACGGTACTCTTTTAAGCGCCACATACGAGTTACAGCCCTTAGCCCACGGAACAATTGCTCTTTTCTCGGCTTTACTGGTAGCATACATCTATGGTTTGAAGCCTTCGAGCATAGCTAAGATCTACCTAGATACGTGGAGAAGGATGAAGTACGCGATTTTGACAATATCTGAGATTTTGGGCTTAGCCTTCCTCATGAATTATACCGGTTTATCCTTAACGCTGGGATATTCATTATCACACGTGGGACCATTATTTCCCATTTTATCGGGTTTTATAGGATGGATAGGCACTTTTGTAAGTGGTTCTGAAACAGGTTCTAACGCTTTATTCGGAAGTCTCCAAAGAATGGCAGCTGAATTATCTGGTTTTTCGCCATATATGACTACAAGTTTAAACGCTGCTGGAGGAGTCCTAGGCAAAATGGTATCCATACAGAGTATAACGATTGGGTTATCAGCAGCGGAATCAAAAGAGAGAGAAGGCGAAGTTATGCGTAAACTAATAGGCTATAGTCTAGCTCTAACCTTAATACTGGGATTAACGGCATACTTTCAAGTAATTTTTTCGTTAGATATGTAAGTTTTATGCGTCATTAATCTTAACTTTATGAAAATCGTTATACTCCATATCCATGCAGAGTATAACGCCTTTATAGTCTTTTTCGCTATTTGCAATAAAAAGAATTAAATATTCATAGTTTCATTTCTCCTATAATATAGTAACGGAGGGATTTTATTGGTTGAAGTATTAATTATATACTATTCTAGAACTGGTAGAACTGAAATTTTAGCGAAAGCTGTTGCTGAAGGTGCTGAGAGCGTCAGAGGGTCGACGGTTAAAATCGTGCGCGTTGAGAATGTTACCCTTGAAGACTTTATCTCCTGTGATGCCGTAGCTTTTGGCTCCCCAAATTATTTTGGATATATGAGCGGCTTAATGAAGGACTTTTTCGATAGAGCGTGGAGTATCAGGGATAAAGTCGCTGGCAAACCAGCAGCGGCATTCACGTCCGGAGGGGGACCAAGCAACTCTGCTCTAGTAAGCCTTGAAAGAGTGATAGAAGCCTTTAGAATGATAAAGGCTTGCGACGGAGTGATCTCAAGTGGAACCCCAACTGAAAAAGATCTAGAAGCTTGCAGAAAACTTGGAGAAAACTTAGCAAAAGCCGCGATGAAAAGACAAATTAAGGACTATTGAAATTTTTTGGCGGAAACCCAAAATTTATTTCTATTAAATCATATTGCTGTGTTCCAGCACCAGCTTTTTCAGCTGCTTCAAGCATAAATCTCCAGTCTGGCGCCACATGTGTTGCGCCAGGTGTTGCTCTCCAGCGTAGTCGGGCGATCGCATTAAATTTTTCAGCTCCTCTCTCCATTACACCCGCTATTTCAGCCATCGAGCCTGGTATTCCAGGAGAATTATTTACCATATCTATACACGCCTTATCAACGGCTACGGGATCATTTGAAGCAAACACCCCGAGATCGGGTACAATCGGTATCCCCACGAATGGGTCACAGTCACAGAGTGGAACTATATCTACAGCGAGATTGATGAACGTACATTTACTCCCGAAATACTTAACGATGCCAGCGGCCGCCTCCCCGATTCTCGCCTCCTGCTCCAATATATCTGGAAAACTTCTAGACGAAAATGCTCCTTGCGGACAATAGTCTACGCAAAATGCGCAGTCAATACACTTATCTGAAATGATGCGAGCTCTACCGTTAATCAAAGTGATTGCATTCGTTGGACAAATAGATACGCATTCACCGCACCCAACACATTTATCCTGATTTACTTCTAATTTGGCATTATGATGTATCCACCACTTTCCTTGCTTTGATTGGCATCCCACACCAATATTTTTAAGGGAGCCACCCACCGACATAACATCATGGCATTTAAAGTGCGCCAAGCTTAGTAAAACATCAGCCTCAGCTATTGCTGGTGCGATATAAACTTTCTTAATGAAAGATCCGCTAACATCAAATTCTACCGATTTTAGGCCCTTAGGTGCATCAGCAAAAATTACTGGGCAACCCATAGTTTCATATGTAAAACCATTCATAGCAGCGGTCTTCATCCCCTCGTCCAGAGCCCTTCTTGACCATATAATCTCCCCATTCTCATCATACAAAATTTTTCCACCAGAGAAAAGAGTATCGCAAACGAATGGTTTACCACCCATCTCCTTAATTTTGTCGACAACCATTCTAACGTATGCCGGTCTAATATAGCATTGCGTGTAGCGCTCTCCAAAATGAACCTTTACAGCAACTAAATCCCCCGGTGAAACAACACTTCCAAGCATCATACCAGCCAATTCCTTAGTTTGATAAACAAGACTATGTGTATACCATTTTCTAGCCGGAACCTGTGGGATATAGTCTATAGGCACATTAGCGCTCACAAAGTAAACCTTAGATTTTAATTTCGGTTTATTCATCCCGTTTACCTCTTATAAAAATTCTTCATCAACGCTTTTTAACACTTAGGATCTCATAAATGATAATCTTAAATTAAAAATCTTTCAGTAATAAAAAGAAATAAAAAGAATTTTGAAATTAGATGAGGTTGAAGAGATGGATGAAATAGAGTATCTCTACCAGGAGCGGTTAAAGCGCTATTTAACCGCTATGCGTAATGAAAAACCTGATTGCGTTCCGATTCGCCCCTTTGTTGCCGAATTTACGGCCAAGTATGCAGGTCTTACATGTCAAGAGGTGACGCATGATTATAGAAGAGCTTTTGAAGCGGTGCTTAAATGTGCAAAAGATTTTGATTGGGACGCGATTGTGCCTAACATGGTTTATGTATGGACAGGTCTCACTCAAGCTCTAGGTCTAAAATACTATGCTATTCCAGGTATTGATATATCTCCAGATACGCCATTTCAATATCTTGAGCCGCCTGAAGAAAAAGCATTCATGAAACCCGACGAGTATAATTTGCTTATAGATGATCCAACATCATTTTTGTACAATATTTGGCTTCCAAGAGTCTCAAGCGAGATGGAAGCAGAGGAGTCGGCTTCTTATCGAAGCAAGCTTGCTCTTGTGAAAAGCGCGATGGCAATGAACGATTACTTTTACGCCTTAGGATTGCAAGTAGAAAGAATGAGAAAGGAGGCGGGAGTTGTATCAGCCATAGCTGGGATTCTTAAAGCACCGCTTGACATAATTGCTGATAAGTTACGCGGTTATATAGGCTTAATAAGGGACTTACATAAGCAACCTGAGAAGGTTCTTGAAGCCTGTGAAGCTCTAGCTCCTCACTTAACTAAGGTTGCGCTCATGACAGCTGACCCTGAGAAAAGAATGCCTATAGCCTTTTGGATGCATCGAAGTTGCGTGCCCTTCATTAGTATGAATCATTTTAATAATATTCATTGGCTCACTCTGAGACCTATCATTGAAGACCTCTGGAGCCATGGGCATCAAGTGCTTTTCTACGCTGAGGGAGACTGGACTCTACATCTTGATAGATTCGCAGAGCTACCTGAGAAAAGCATAATCTTTCATATAGACAAAACAGATATTTCCGAAGCATATAGGAAATTGAAAGATAAATTCTGTTTAAGTGGAGGGATACCTAACTGGTTACTTTCCGCTGGAACCCCTGAGGAAGTACATCGTTACTGCCAGAAGGTAATTGATAGATTGGCCTTAGAAGGCGGGTATATAATAGATGCGTCGGCAATTATTCAAAATGACGCGAAAGTTGAAAATATCAAAGCGATGACAGAATTCACACGTAAATATGGAAAATATTCTCTTGATCGAATACGAGATTTAGAACCACAAAGTCATTACAATAGAAATGGAAAAGAATATAGTGGCTCACTACATTTTTCAAAATCTAGGGTTAAACCAGGTGTATGCATTCCTTGGGAGGAGAAGCGTAAGGAATTACAGCGGATCTCTGGCGACGAAAATCTCATTAAGAAGATTTGGGAGGAAATTGAATCATTTGGGTATTTATTCATTTGGCAGATTTTGCTTTCCTTTTAATATCCTAAACTTTATAAGGAAACTAGTGAGGGACTTTTTTCATTTATCTCTTTGAGCTGTAATCTAAAAAGTCATCGCCTTCCGGGAGATATTTAGCTAAGGCTTTCTCGTTTAATTCAACGCCTAGTCCCGGTTTATCTTGAACTTCAATGTATCCGTCTATGACAAGCGGCTTTGGAAGACCTTTAACTAAATTCCACCATATCGGCTCTATTATTGGCATTTCGAAAGCTATAAAATTCTTAGGTAATGTTGCGCATACTTGCGTTAACGCAGCTGCACCGATTATTCCATCTAGAACGCCGTGAGGGGCTATAAGTATTCCATGTAAATCAGCAAATTCAGCAATCCATTTAAGCTCGGCTAATCCACCTACATCGCATGGATCTGGACCTATAACATCGACAGCATTATTTTCGATCAAATCTTTGAAGCCCTGTCTCAAATATATTTGCTCGCCGGTATGAATAGGGGTTGTCGTATTTGATGAGATTAAACGAAATGCTTCGACAGCAGTGTATGGCGTGTAATCTCCAGTTATCAAATCCTCTAGCCACATCACATTTAAGGGCTCTAAAGCCTTTGCCAAGTTGAGAGCCGACTGGATGCTGAAACCTGGTCCACAATCTAAAGCTAACCCGTATTCGTCTCCAAGAGTCTCTTTAAGTGCTTTGACGCATTCGATAATGTGTTTTAAACCCTTTTCTGTCAGGTGGCCTCTGTTTATATATGGTGTGGGTCCCTCCTCAACTTCACCATAAAAGAAGTTTGGAATAACAATTGGCATTCTTGAGTGAAAACCGACGCCAAATTTAAATATCTTGAAGCCCTCGGGAAGGCTCTTTCTTTTTCGAGCACTTTCTGCGTAATCCTCTGGTTTGAAGCCTGTCGGCGCTGGACCTATGCCGGTATTATAAACTCGCACCCTATCCCTTATTTTACCGCCTAGAAGTTTATATACGGGTAACCCAGCCGCTTTTCCAGCAATATCCCAAAGTGCAATTTCTATGGCGCTAACAGCGCTACCCCAAGGTTTGAAGCCCCCTAGATTGCGGATTCTGAGCATAACACGTTCAACGTTAGTTGGATCTTGCTCAAGAATGTAGCGTTTATAAAAAAGGACATGTGGTTTTATGTAGTATTTGGGTGATTCGATCTGTGCAAGTCCGCTTATTCCTTCGTCAGTATCAATGCGAATTAAGGGATAACCTTCGATAACGGTGCATTTTAGATCAACAATTTTCATCTTAACCACCGAATATATCGGTTAAGTGTAGAAATTTAAGATTTGCCGTTAAATTATTTTTATTAATTTAAGATTCACTTATGTGTCTCTCAAGTTTTCTTTAGTATTAATGGTGTCAAGGCCGTTATCGTGTTATTTACTATTATTATGTTTGTTATTATAAGCGGGTATAAAGCAGCTATAGGAATTTGCAGTTTTAACATTTCATTGTAGACGATTAAACTTAAAGTCGCATTTGCTAAGCCAGTTCCACACATCAGAGTCATAAATTTTCTATACTTGTAAAGGTGGCTGTCTCTTGTCACTATTTCAATTGCTAAATAACGAAATATAAGATTGGAGATCATAATAACACATGCGCAGGCAAGCCCAAAGAGGTCAAACATATAAATTAACCCTAGAATCATAAAGAAGAGAGCTCTTACTAGAAAAGATATTTCATCATGAAAATCTTTGATTTTCTTTATTGTAGTTGGCAAAGATGCAGCATTTATCTTCAAACCTAAACTTCTAATTCTCTCATAATTTCCGAGCATCATCCCAAAAACAAGTGCCGAAAGAGGCCCGCTTCCACTCAAAAACTCTGTTCCAGCATAACCTAAAATAAGCGCTGCCAAAGTAAGCATATATGTATACTCTTGTTTTTTAGCAACTTCTAGTACTTTTATCCAAAACATTCCTATAATAGCTCCTAGCATTACGCCAACTGCAAATCTCGTAATAAGTGAAGACATAGCCTCCTGAAGGTTAACTGTGCCCTTAAGATATACTTGCAAAAATATCATAGTTAAAATTATGTTAAACACATCTGTAATAGTTGACTCTAGAGATAAGATTGCTTTTACTTCCTCGGGCACTTTTAGTTTAGACATTAGTGGGATAATTACAACTGAGCATGTTCCAGCGGTCATCGGGCCAAGTATGAACGCTTCAATCCAATCTAACCCTAAAAAGAGATGGCTAAAGACTGAGACAAATAATGTCGCGAAGATAACGTAGAGAAAACCTAAGGAAACTGCCCTAACGCTCTGTGATAAGGCAGTTTTAATTTCAAGATTTAATCCTCCCTTAAAAAGAATTAGCATCAAAGATAAAGTTGCAAAGATAGGTGTTATTGGGAGAAGATCCTCCGTCGAGAAAAGTCTGAGTATAGGCCCAAAGATGACACCAATTAATATTAAAAATAAAATGTCTGGAAATCCCGTCTTCTTAAAAATCACATTAGCTAAAAACCCTATTGTTATTATCATTCCAGTTACGGTAAAAACCAGCATGACCGAAGTCATAAATTTGCACCTTGCTCTTTCCAAATAGCAAGTAAAGGTTAATTCTGTTTCGCATATAATAATTATGCACAAATGAAAATCAGAGGGCAATAATTTAACTGGGCAAAAAGAATTCACATGCTTGAATCGAATCTTTACTTTTTTCTCTGGATAATTAAGGTAGCGAAGATGAGGTTAATGCTTAACTTTTTCATACAAAATTTCTAGTAGATTTATGGAGAAAATACCGAAATCCAGAAATACATTAATTGACATAAAAATAGGCCAATATGTCCGCTCAGAAAAAGATAAGTATTTTCATACCAGTTTATAGGGAGTCGGATCTCCTTGAACCTTTAATTAGATCCCTCCTTAACGACCCTTACAAAGAAAAGGAAATCTTCGTGGTAATTGATGAACCAACTCAGGAAAGCATAGAGGTTTCAAAAAAGTTCCTTGATAACAATATTATTCATTTTATATTTAATGGTATTAGAAAAGGTAAGGCTAATGTTTTAAATGAGATTGTTAAAGATTCGAAGGGTGATATATTTCTATTCTTGGACGCTGATGTCTTATTAGATGGAGGAGAGAACCTTCTTAAAACCGTGGCTGAAGAGATGGAAAACGCAGAAATAATTGAGATAAAGAAGGGTGTTATTAGAAACTCTTTTATAGCCAAGGTTGCAAGCTACGATTATCTAAGCTTTAGTCTAACGAATTTATACTTTTCTCGTAAAATAGGTCGTTGCCTTGGCATTAACGGCGCTGCATTTGCGATTAGGAGAGAAACCTTTGAAGCTTTAGGCGGGTTCAGAAGAGTTATATGTGAAGATCTAGATTTAGCCACTAGATCCTTCATTAATGGGGCACGATTTAAGTTTCTAGATAATGTAGCTGTTTACACTAAGGTGCCTTCTTCATGGAAAGAATGGTTTAATCAAAGAAAACGTTGGGGTATTGGAGCGGCATTCTGGTTTAAAGAGTATTTTAAGTTACTAAAAGGTATTATTCGGAAGTATCCTGGAGTTACATTTTTATCATTACTCTTCATCTTTCCGGCTTTACCGCTACTTCTGATGAACCTTTTTGTGCCGGATGACTTTTCTCTTAAGATGCTTTATATATCTTTAATTTTGTTATCAGCAAAAACAAACATACTTTTACCCCCAATGGCCCTAACATCTACTACACTATCGACGCTAAAAAACTTCTTTATTGTTGTCGGAAGCTTAGCCGGATATTTATCAGTATTTTATTTTATTGCTAGAAGGCTGAATTTTCACTTTAATCCTCTAGAATTCACTATATTTTACTTTATTATAGCCCCGCTTTGGCTTCTAATAGTGGTATCCAGCTTAATCAAGGTTTATGTTAAACCGAATAATATAAAAATTGACTGGAAGACTTAATACGATTTTTCCTTTCGAAGCCCTCCGACCGTTACATTTTAGATTTCGTGAAGTTTAATTCGCTTATTAATGCATATGGCGTTAGAGTTGGAACCTCAACTTCCCACCATCTTATCCAAGCTCGCGTTTTACTTAAATCCACTATATTTTGGAAAATTCGAAGCATATTATCGCTTATCCTAAGCTCCCTAATTGGCTCAACTATTTCGCCGCGCTTAATGCGAAACATTCCATCTCTGGGGATTGTTGAGAAATCTCCAGTTCTATAATTTTGATATCTTAGGTACCAATCATTTGTAACGTATATGCCGTTATCAATCCCAGCTAATAATTCGTCAAATGACTTACTGCCGGGGTCGACAATTAAGTTCCAGGGGTAGGGAACGATAATTCCAGCGTTACCCGTTGTTTCTGTATTAAACTTTTTAGCAGTTGTACTATTATGAAGATAGGTCCTTAAGACCCCGTTCTCAATTATTGTCTTGCTTCTGGCGGGGACCCCTTCGTCGTCAAAAGCTCTTGCTCCAGGTGTACCAGCAAGCGTTGGATCATCAGTTAAAGTAAACTTTTTTGAGGCAACCTCCGATCCGATCTTCTCGACCAGAAATGATTGTCCAGCATCAACTAGGAAAGCAGATGATTGAATGCCTACTTGATTAACAAAGTCTGCGAAAACCATCGGCCCTAAGAGCGCCATGTACTTTCCAGGCTCGCCGGGTTTAGGGTTAGTGGCCGCTTTCGCTATTTCACCAGCTATCCTGCCTGCCTCCTCTGGATTAAAGTCTTTTACTTTACTAGCTATTGAAACAGCGTGTCCAGTAGCAAATTCCGACACGAAGGCTCTAACAGATATTTCCAATCCAGCAATCTCCTGCAATGCGTAAATGTCTCCCGACGTCGCAAGTGTTATTTTGGACTTAAAAGCATTGAGTGTTCCCGCAGCTCTTATAGCTCCCTTCTCTAATGCACCCTTAATTGCGGATTCGATATAACCAGTCAACGTCTCTGGTTCAAAAGGTATTTCCGGAGCCCTCAGTAGTTCCGGGTTGTATGTGAATGGCCCTTGAGGAAAAGGAGTATAAACATCAGATGGTGGCGTCGCTTTTGCGGTTTTCACGAGATTTTCCACAGTCCTCTTGATGTTTCTAACAGATAGAGTGCTTATTGAGGTTGCGGCCCTATGTTTTTCAACCATCACGAATACGTCTATACTATTTTCAGAGAAGACTTTTGATACAGTTACTTCATTATTCGAGAATCTTATCATAATTCTTTTGGCTTCCGTAAGCTTGGCAGCTACATCAGTTGCTCCCAGCTTCCTCGCTAGATCAACAATATGATGTGGGATCTCACTTAATCTCATCTTAAGCACCTCCAACTCTAACTTTTCTTAAGCGTATATGTGGTCCACCAGTCCAGACAGGTATGCCCTGCATTGGATCACCTTTACCACAATATGCCGCCTGAAACTCTAAATCCTTTCCGGCAGCATCAACAGCTGACCAAAGCCCAATAGTTGTTACTTCTAGAACCGGATTTCTAATAAGATTCCTAAGCTCGCCATTTTCTATTTTGTACGCCTCTAATCCAACATAACGCTGATTGAATCTCCTATCATCAATATTCCACTCCATAAAATTTTTAATATAAATCCCCTCATCGATATCCTCAAAAAGCTCTTCTTTAGTATAGTCGCCAGGCACGAAAAACGTGTTTGCCATTCGGACTATTGGTTCACGATTATAGGCTACAGCTCTAGATGCCCCATTACTTTCCACACCAAATACGCTTGCGGTCTCACGATTATGTAAAAACTCGTTGACAATGCCTTCCTTTATTAAGATACGCCTTCTAGCCTTAACACCCTCTTCATCATAAAGATAAAATCCAAAGGAACCTTTTAAAGTTGGATCATCAGCGACATTAACATATTTTGAGCCTACCTTAAGCCCTATAGAATCAGATTTAAGGAATGTTTCTCCAGCTTGAGCTGCCTCTCTGCCTAGTATTCTATCAGCCTCACTGGGATGCCCACATGATTCATGACTAATTATTCCGACAACTTCCGGTCCGAGAACGACATCCATTTCACACTCTGGAAGCCTAACAGCATCCGTCAAAACCCTTGAAAGAGCATATGTTTCATCATAAAAGGTTTTAGGCAGATTCCACTTCTCAGCAACCTCCCATCCACCAGTTTCACCAAGATTAAAGTACCTTTGAGCCGACCCCTTTTGTGGATGAAAAACCGTAAGTAAAGCAAACAAGGCTACTCTGGGCGTTATGCTATAAATATTTGCCCCATCACTTGTTACAACAATTTTCTCCGTTACCCACGTATCCAAAGTCGATATTCTAGCTGGAACCTTAACCTCGCATGCTATAGCTGCATTGATCGAACGCTCATCAGCTTCTTTTAAGAGATTAATTCTCGACTCGAGATCAACACTTTCGAATTTCACTCTAGGTTTAACCTCGACTTTTTCTCTTCCAATTTTTCCCTCTCCCATACGTATCTTCTGCTTTACTAGATTCGATGCCGACTTTGCAACTTTAAAGGCATATCTTAAAGCTCTTTTTACATCTTTCTTCCTTAATGTATTTGTTGATGAGAAACCTAATGACCCGTCTATAAGAATCCTAATACCTACACCTCTATTCTCCTCAAAAGTGGAAGCTTCTAGAACACCATTCTTCAGTATTATGGATTCACGTATATCTGTTTGAACTCTTGCTTCAGCATACTCAGCGCCCATGTCTCTTGCACTATTTATGATAAAATCGGCAATATCTTCCAATGATATCACACCTACAGTACTTTTCAATAATTTCGCGTATTTAATTTTTGTAGTTCCTGGCTGAAAAACTTTCATAAAAAATTAAATAGCCTTTTAAGGCAATAAAACAATCATTCTTTTAGGGATTTGACATGTCTACACGGGGATATCCATCTAATAAAGAATCAATTCTATTGGAAATTTGTCAGGTTCTCAAAAAGACAAATGCTATAGAGTTTGGCGCGTTTAGGCTACCTAATGGGAAAGTAACCCCATATTACATTGACTTAAGGGTTATTCCTAGCTTCCCAGATGCTTTTACAAAGGTAACAGAGATATTTGTAAATGCGGTTAGAAGCAAAATTGGAGTGGAAAAATTCGATAGAATAGCGGGTATACCAACAGCAGGCTTACCTTTAAGTGCGGTCACAGCCTATACTCTTAAAAAGCCCTTCCTCTATGTAAGGCAGAAGCAGAGACTTAGAGGTAGAGAACGCAGGGTTGAAGGAATCATCATGCCAGGAGACAGAGTTTTATTAGTAGACGACCTTGTGACTACTGGCTTAAGTCTAAAGAAGTCTGCCTTAGCAGTTAGGGCTGAGGGAGGAGTTGTTTCAGATGCATTTGCTCTACTAGATAGAGAAGAAGGAGGGAAAGAAAGGCTTACAAGCATTGGTGTAAATTTACACGCTGTGTTAGGGATAAAGGAGATCGCCCAAAAACTCTACGAGATAAATGCGATAGGAGAAGATGAAATGAAGATAATATTAAGTCAAGTAAAAACAAAAAGGACTTGAATCAATTTTGAACAATCATATTCAATTTCTCAATCGCTTCGAATGGGTTATCAAAATCGAACTCTAGAAACGGCACGCTTAAACCTGCCTTAAGCATTTCCCTCTCTAAAAATTGCAGAAATATTCCTTTTTCTCCGATATACTCAATTTGATCATCTATTTTGCGTACTGCGCTATTAACTGCACAGGACGGAGAACGCTTAATGCCAACAACCGCTAGAATCTGAATACGTGGTTTCTTACCCATGTCTACCAAGTTTTTTAGTTGTTCAGTCACTATTTTTGCTAATCTTTCACAGTACTCTTTAAAGCCTAGTAATCTTTCATATTCATCTTTTGTTCTAGATGGACGAGGGTTACCGCAAAAGGTATATTCCGGACATGGCATCTGGATAACTCCAATCTTATGCCTTAAAACAAACTCAAGAATCTCAGATGCTAATCCAATATTTCTTTCAAGGGACTTTCCATCCTGCCACCATCTTGTACCCTTATTAAGTAAACAATGAGATACCACTAAAACTTTAGATACATGTTCCAACCAAATTTCACCAGTTAAGATAGATGCTCCATTTATTTTCGTTTGATAAATCACTGCGTTGGCGGACGTTTTTGCACATAAAGATATCTTTTTGCTTTTCCCTCTCGAGTTAATATTCCATCCCTAACAAGGTCTAGCAAAACATGTGCTACCGCAGTTCGATCATAATGGTAACCTATTCTAGTCATTTCTTTATGAACATCATCAAGCGAGCGAGGTATCGTAAACCATCCTTCCTTCCACAAGCGCTCAACAATGCCCCGGCATGTTTCAGCTTTAGCTGGTGACAATTGAGTTGGTTCTGACGTGATAATTTGCTGAGATTTATAGCTGGCGACGCTTGAAAGGACCTTTTCCACAACGTCTTTTATCTGGTCTTCTTGACAGCTTATCTCAAACTCAATGCTTCCAACTCTCATCTTTATTTGAACTGGGGGCTTTCCCTCCGCTTTTTCGCCCATTTTTCTCTCACTTTCAATTGTTGTTTATTGTATTGCACATCTTGTTCATGCGCAACATTTATATACAACATCGGCCACCTACAAATTGGTGAATATTGTTGATTGAACAAATACATTATGCAACAACACCAAGATATAATTTTCCCCGAATATTTGAAAACGTAAATCTTCCAAAGAAAATTGTTGAGTTAAGTCTTAGCTCTATGATTGAGATTAAGGAAAGATGCTTTCAACCATCAATAGATATTGAGAGTGTACAGCTCGAAAGAATTGAGGAACAAGAAGAAATAATCGAAGTTTACAGTAGAGGTTCAATCCCATTGATATTGCCTCTAGAACCAATACCCGATGGCACTCCAGTAATAGCGATTGATGCCTCAAGTATTAAAGTTGGAGAGACAGAGAGCGGTGTTTTATATGCTGTCAGGGGTGCAGTAGTGTGGAATGAGAGAAAACATTATAGATATGTGCGTTTGGGTCCATTCCCCTTCTATATAACCGAAGAGAATAAGAGGGAAATTCTTAAAGTTCTCGGACAGTATTCCCCATCAGTTTTCAGCTCGAGCTTATCATTTCTGATCGAGGTTCAAAGTCGCTTATGTAATGCTTTAGAGAGGTGGATTCAAATGATGGTCTCAAACTCGATAAGCGACAGTATAATTCTCTGGGATGGTTCGATGGCATCAAAACAATCGAATGGTCTAGATACGTTAGCGCGTGTTCTTAGAGATGCAAGAAATAATTCAAATATAATTTTATCATTCTCAAAAGCCTCAACAGTACGGTTCTTGGGTAGAAAGATCACGGATTTAATTGTTAAGCGGAGACCTCCATGTCTATTAGAGATTGATGAACAGATGCTATCAATAAGAACAAAAAATTTACGTTTACTCGGTAAAATCTTTGTTGCTAAATTAAGCGATAGAGGCTATACATTTAGGCTTGATATTGATAAAGAAATGCCTAAAGAGATTCAGATGTTAGCTGTTCAGAGATTACTTGGGAACGATTTGATTTTTCAGGGTTACCCAGAGACGCTACGTCTAGCACATATTTTTTCAACGTTCACGGCTAGTGATGTTATAGGAATACAACGATTCATAACCAGAGAGTATGGACTTAAAGTGGTTACCTTGCCTAGTATTCGAAAAGCATTATTTGGGCCATTCGGCACAGGCGGCGCCGGGGATTAAGAGATATGCGCTTGTACAAGAAGGCTGGTAATACAATACATATTATTAGTTTCCCCGATGAGGAAGTGGAGAAGGGGTGCTATCTATTGATTGAGGATAAGAAAGCTAATAAATCAATGATAGTTCAAGTTATCGACATTCAATTCGCGAATGTTCCAGGGATGATGGAAGAGCTTCTGCGCGAACCATTTATAGACGAGTCAGTTAAGGGTGAGGATGTTGACCCTTTTAATATAACGTCACACATATTGTATGTTCAAGATGCCCGCCTACTTATTTGCAAAATTCATGGGTCAATAAAGAATGGTAAGCTGAGTTCAGATAGCTCATGGCTACCATCAAGAACTCACTCTTTAATATCTAGGTTACCTATTGCAAGGCTAATGGAGATAGCTAATGTTACGAGAAAATTTCCAATAAACCTTGGTGAAACGATGGAGATGACACCTATAGCGATTGACGCATCTAACTTGGATGGAAAACTTAATATAGTTACCGGTAGGAAGGGGGCAGGAAAGTCGCATCTATCTAAGCTCCTAGTTTTAGGTCTCGTGGAGTATGGTGCAACAGTTGTGGTATTAGATTTGAACGGCGAATACAAAAATTTAGGTATGAACATTAATGGCGAGAAAAATAAATTCTCTGAGAAAATTCACGTTTTAATGCCAGGTAAAAACTTTAAAGTAACTCTTGCACAGACAAGCCTATCCGTAATGATGAGAATACTCGTTCACGCTCTAGATCTTCCTGGAACTTCATCCCGTGAGTTTAGGCATATTTGGCGCTTTCTTGAGGAACGAAATATGTTATCGCTGCAAGAATTAGGGGAAGCCATCAGAAGGTGGCAGTGCAATCAGCAAGTTAAGGACGCCCTATTCTCACGATATTATACACTTCTTCACACTAATTTATTCACAGATAACTCTACGGAATCTATTGATTTTGAGGAGTTTTTCAGGAAAATTGAGCGGGATGGGGGTGGAGCAGTGGTGATTGATTTGAGCAATTCTTCCACAATAGATCGGCAAATAATCGTTGAGTATATACTTGCAAAGTTGCAAGATTTACTTTCACAATGGAAGATTAGAGCAGTCTTTTTGTTTGCTGAAGAAGCCCACTTATATCTTAAAGAAACATACTGGGATGACATAGTTACTAGAATGAGACATTTCGGGGTTTTCACGACATTCATAACGAATCAACCAAACACGATAAAGGAGAATATTTATCGACAAGCAGATAATATATTCCTCTTCAATTTTATAAATGAACATGATTTAGAGACTATTTCTAGAGCCGCAAGAGTTGACGCTGAAACAACAGTGTCCATAGTTCGCGATCTGCCACCACACCATTGTTTAGTGCTTGGTGAGGTAGTAAAGGATTTTCCAATAATAGCGAAAATAAAATCATTAGAGATCAAGACAATGGGGGAGACCAGATTTTTCTTTGATGAAAAACTAACGATTAAAAATTATCTTTTATAATTCTAGAACCCTTAAAATTGTTGAGAAAGCTATAATTTTATATTTTCGGCTTAATATGTATTTTGATGGTGCTGAAGATGAGAGGTGACCGCCACATTTTCAAGCGATTCAATTTGGTTATTTAAATTGTTCACATTTGCTACATTCCATAGTTAGTTTTATATTTGATCTTTGCGTTTTTCTAAGGAGTGATGCGAATGTTCAGGGAGATCCCGCCATCCGTTGACTTTCCAAAAATTGAGCATAAAATACTGAAGTTTTGGGCTGATATAGATGCTTTTAGGAAACGTGTAGCCCTAAATAGAGGTAAAACACCCTACTCCTTTATAGATGGGCCTATAACCGCTAATAATCCGATGGGTGTCCATCACGCTTGGGGCCGTACATACAAGGATCTATTCCAGAGATTTAGAGCCATGCAAGGTTACGATTTACGCTACCAAAATGGTTTTGACTGCCAAGGATTATGGGTTGAAGTTGAAGTTGAGAAAGAGCTGGGCTTTAAATCTAAAAAAGATATCGAGGCCTATGGAATAGCCGAATTCGTTAAGAAATGTAAGCAGAGAGTTTTACGCTATGCAGCGAAACAGACTGAACAATCTATACGCTTGGGCTATTGGATGGATTGGAATGACCCTAACGTGTTGAGGTATCTAGCAGATTGTCTTGAAAAACCAGATCAAATAATAACTATCCAGGGAGTTAACGGTCCAGTTACCGACACCGTTGAGAGGATTGTTGGGCTGCTGGGTTCCCAAGAGATTGGCGGCTCATATTTTACATTCTCAGATGAGAACAATTATATGATCTGGGCCCTTCTCAAAAAGTGCTATGAGGAAGGGTGGATTTATAGGGGTAGAGACGTTATGCCATGGTGCCCGCGGTGCTCAACAGCTTTATCTGAGCATGAAATTGTAACTGAAGGATATAGGGAGCTAACTCATCTAGGTTTAACCGTTAAATTTCCACTAAGAAATAGAAGGGGTGAGTCACTACTTATATGGACGACCACACCTTGGACCCTAACATCTAATGTTGCGGCCGCTGTGCATCCAGATATAACTTACGTGAAAGTCAAATTTGGAGATGAATACTTTTATTTGGGTAAACCATCCCTAGAAAAAATTCTACCCAAAGGAAGCTACGAAATTATCGAAGAAATTAGGGGCTACGAGATGGAGGGATGGGCGTACGACGGCCCATTTGATGACCTCCCCGCAGAAAAGTATTCTGGCGCTGTTTACGCACATAGAGTTATATTATGGGATGAGGTGAGTGAAGAAGAAGGAACGTGTATTGTTCATATAGCACCCGGTTGCGGTAAAGAAGACTTTGAGCTCGGAAAGATTCATAATCTACCAACGGTAGCCCCATTGGACGAGTTTGGCGTATTCATTGAAGGCTTCGGTAAGTTCACTGGTATACATGTTTACAATTCTGCGGAACCAGTTATTGGTGATTTGAGGGAGAAGGGTCTTCTCTTTAAAGTTGAGGAATATATTCATCGATATCCTGTTTGTTGGCGCTGTGGAAGTGAACTGGTCTTCCGCTTAGTTGATGAGTGGTTTATATCTATGGGTCAGAAGCTTAATAAACCCCTAGAAGAGGTTACAGAAGAAGAAAAGGCTAGAAACCTCAGATACCGGATAATGGAGGTTGCTAAAAAGGTTCGATGGATTCCTGAGTATGGGCTACAGCATGAATTGAATTGGCTCCAGAATATGGAGGATTGGATGATATCTAAAAAGCGCTACTGGGGTTTAGCTCTACCAATATGGGAGTGTTCTAGATGCGGAAACTTTGAGGTCATAGGCGGAAGAGAAGAGCTTAAGACTAGATCCATAGAGGGATGGGAGATCTTTGAGGGGCACACACCACATAGACCATGGATAGACGCCGTTAAAATAAGGTGTTCAAAATGTGGTGCGGTTATGACGCGTATACCTGATGTTGGAAATCCATGGCTTGATGCTGGTATAGTTGCGTATTCAACGCTCAGTTACAGATTTGATCGTGAATACTGGAAGAAGTGGTTTCCAGCAGAGTTCGTCTGTGAATCACTTCCTGGGCAGTTTCGAAATTGGTTCTATGCTATGCTTGCAATGAGCACAATTTTAGAGGATCAACCTCCATTCAAGGTTTGTTTTGGGCATGGGCTCGTCTTAGACGAGTATGGACGAGAGATGCATAAGTCATGGGGCAACGTAATATGGTTTGATGAAGCTGTCGAAAAAATGGGCGCAGATGTTATGCGCTGGATATATTGTACAACTAGACCAGAATTGAATCTCTTGTTCGGCTACAGGAGAGCTGATGAAGTAAAAAAGCGCTTTTTAATTCCGCTATGGAATGTATACAGCTTTTTTGTTACCTACGCGAATCTAGATGAATGGACGCCTAAGAATTCCGTTCCCGCCGATTTACTGTCACAATTAGATAAGTGGATACTTTCAAAGCTTAATATGCTTATTAAAGATGTTACTAAGTATCTTGAAGACTTTAATCCATATGATGCAGCAATCTCAATAGAGAGGTTTGTCGATGATCTCTCAACATGGTATATTAGACGATCTAGACGAAGGTTTTGGAAGAGCGAGCGGGATGAGGATAAAAACGCTGCATATACAACACTTTACACATGTTTAACAACGCTCATTAAAATTCTCGCACCATTCATACCATTCTTAACGGAAGAAATCTACCAAAACATTGTGCGGAGCGTTGATCCAAATGCTCCGGAGAGCGTCCACCATAATGACTGGCCGGTTGCAGATGAAAAGATGATTAACGAAGAATTAATGAGAGAGATGAATCTAGTAATTAAAATCTGCAGTCTGGGACGTTCGGCGCGTAGTAAGGCTGGTATTAAATTACGTCAACCTCTTTCCGAAGCTAAGATTATTGCTGATAGCCATATACTTAATCACGTGGATAGATTCAAGAACTTAATAATGGACGAACTTAATGTTAAAAGTTTATCTACAACAACCGAAAAAAGCGATCTAATTAATTACGTAATCAAGCCCGTTCCTGAAATTCTTGGCAGAAAATACGGTAGATTATTCCCAAAGATTCAGGAAGCGATTGCAAATATTAATGCACAAGAAGTTATTAGCCTCTTAAGTAGAGGCGAAAGTTTAAATCTGATAATTGATGGCCAGGAGATAAAGGTAATGCCAGAGGAACTAAAAATAATCGAAGAGCCTAGAAGCGGCTATTCAATTTCTGAGGAAGAGGGCATAATTGTTGGTGTAAACACCGTGATGCCTGAAAGTCTCAAAATGGAGGGGCTTGCACGGGACATTGTTAGACGAATACAAAACCAGAGAAAAGATGCTGGATTCAATATAGCTGATTTAATTGAAACATACTATGAGGCTGGACCAATCTTAACCGAAGTCTTTGAAAACTTTGGAGAATATATAGCCACTGAAACGCTCTCGGTCATAATAAGGAGAGGGAAACCGCCTGGAGAAGCCCACTTAGCGACATATAATTTGGCTGGTGAAACATTAAAGATTTGGCTTAGAAAGACTGGATCCCAATTACAATAGCTGTACTCTCTTATTATCCGCTGTTATTTGTTGAGAAAAACACTTCGATTATTCAGCCAATAACTTCAGCTCTAATCGTCTTCCTTCCATCTTGAAAAAAGTTATTTACTTGACCGCTATATTAGAGTGTGTGAGTGAGAAGAGTGGCTAAAGATTACGATTTCGAACTTTTGAAAGATGAGAAAATAGATGTTCTTCTTAAACCCCATCCACTCTCCTTCATAAAGTATTATTTTGCAGATGTGCTTCTGATCCTGCTGGCGGTAGCGCTCTATTGGTTTTATGGATATATGAAGTCGAATCCAAATATTATGAGTTTTCTGAACATGTTATTTGGTTTTATTCCTGGAATAGAACCAGAAAACCTAGTTCTATTTATTGTTTTTTGGGCCGCTTTAGTCTTAACAGGGCTTTTTATAGGCGTTTTATGGATTAGCAAAATGCCCTTAATTTACATGATTCTTATAGCGACCGCCGGGACTCTAGCCGAAGTGTATCTATTCGCCTCTTCCGAGTTAGCAATAATCCCTAAACCAGCGGTCAAAATCTTGGTTTTAGCATTCTCGTCGATAATAGGTTTCTTCTTAATAGAGAGTTACCGTCGCGGACACAAGTATTTCCTAACAAATTACAGAATTATTACGGTCAAGAAGTTCATTAGTAAAGAAGTTCGAGAAATAATGTATGATAAGATAACAGATATCTATATTGATCAAAGCCTACTAGGCAGAATATTTAATTATGGCACAATCATACCCGTCTCAGAATCCAGCCTAGGATTAGGAGAAGATGCAGCTTTGGTCTCCACATCCGCCGCAGCACCAGTCAAGAAGGGAGTTTTAGGCATAAGCTTCGGCGGAAAGAAAAGCGTAAGTAGACCTAGAGCCGCAACATATTTTTCTTTATATGGTGTACCAAACCCTAAAAAGGTTCGGGGAATCATAGGAAATAGGCAGCTAGAAACCAAAGAGGCACCAATCTTAAGAAGAATCGAAGATGAATTGAATGAGGAGAAGGAAGATTAACCCCGCATCGCATGGACTTGCTAAATCTTCTTAATAGAAGGTTTCCTTTTCGGATAGTATAAGATACTAAAACTAGCAGTTTAAAGGATGCAAGAATCGAAAAATAGCTCAGAGTGTAACCTTCTCTCCTCTCTCGTTATACTTTAAAATACCAAGGTAATTTTCGATTTCCTTAATTTTTTCTTTATTGAAAACTGGCCCATCCCTGCAGACCCTATATCTTCCTATAATGCAACTTCCACATATCCCTATAGCGCATCTCATGTAGCGCTCTAAGCTTGCTTGTAAATCAATCGAATACTTATTAGATAATTCATAAACCTCACGGATCATTTTTTCCGGTCCACACGTATAAATTACATCAAATTTTTTATGGCGTAATAAATCCTTGGCTAAATCAGTGGCAAGTCCTCTTACTCCATAACTTCCATCTTCAGTTGCAAATAAAACTCCAATTTCTTTTGTCTTGGATAAATTCTTTAATGCGTCTAAGAAAATTAGCTTTTTCGAGGACTCAGCTCCCTCAATAACGGTCACTTCGATATTTTCCTCTATAAGTTTGTTTACTAGTAGCATTAGAGGAGCCATGCCTGTTCCACCACCAATTAAAAGCACCCTTTTACCAATAGGCTTAAAACCTAAGCCAAACGGGCCTCTAACCCCTATTAAGTCACCAGCTTTCATTTTGATGAGCTCTTTTGTCGCTTCACCAACTTCAGCGACGGTTACAGATGAGACCCCGCATGGACTGGTAAATGAAATACTCAAGGGTATTTCATCAACACCCGGGATCCATATCATAACAAATTGTCCCGGCTCCGCTGATGCGCAAAGCTCGTCTTTAAAAGATATTGTTTTAACATGCGGATTTTCTAATTTAGCATCCAGTATTTCTACAACTCTTAGTATATTATTTTTTATGTGCCAGTCCGACAATCTCTTTCACACTCCTAAAACCTTTCCTATCAAGATACGCGTGTATGCCTTCGCAGATCGATTTGAATACAGATAGACCATCTAAAGCTATTGATGAACCTATCTGGATTGCGCTTGCTCCAGCAAGCATAAGCTCAACAGCATCTCTCCAGTCTCTTACACCTCCACAGCCAATTATTGGAACATTAACAACCTCGTAAATCTCATAAACGCACCTAACAGCTATCGGCTTTATGGCGGCGCCTGATAAACCGCCAAATCTGTTAGCTAGTATAGGTTTGAAAGTCTCGACATCTATCGCCATAGCTTTCACCGTGTTTATTGCGGTTATAGCGTCAGCGCCCGCTGAAACAGCGGCTTCGGCTAGATCTACTATATGAGCGGTATTCGGGGTTAGTTTAGCAAATACTGGCTTATCAACCTGGTCTTTAACCGCCTTAACTGTCAACCTAATCATGTCTGGATCCTGCCCAATCTCCGCTCCTGTACCCTTAAAATGTGGGCATGAAAGGTTAAGTTCTACAGCGTTTGCTCCAGCTTCAATCGCTAATCTTGCAACCTCAGCATACTCTTCTGGTGAAAAGCCAAAAACGCTAACTATCAGAGGAACATTGATATCCTTTAGCGCTTTTATCTCTTCTATAAACTTGTATACTCCTGGATTTGGGAGTCCGACAGCATTTAAGAGGCCGCATTCAACTTGTATTACCGTTGGATTTGGGTATCCGCTATTCGGTTTAAGGCTGATCGATTTTGTTACAACGGCTCCAGCCCCAGCGTTAGCAACCTCCCTTAATGTTTCAGCGGACATCCCGAGTATGCCTGATGCCAGCATTGTTGGATTTGGCAGATTTAGCCTAGATACCCGCATTCCCAAGTCAATAGAGCTAGCGTACTCAATTCTCATCCATCTCACCATTTCTAAAGGAGAAACTTGCTACTTTAATGTAATATTGTTTTGGCAAATACATATTTATGTGGATCTCATTATCATTAATGAAGCATTGATGCGGTGAGCAATTTGAAGGTTGCCGTAATACCGAGCGTTATAGGGATTTTAGGCTTAAATGAGGAAGGAGAAATAGTAGATAAAGAAATCTTTGTTAGAGACTCAACTATAATTGCTGAGAAATTATTTACCCTTGAGCAAGGAAAGCCTATACCAGAGATAAAAAATTTAGTGGAAAGATTGAAAAAACAGAATTATAGTATTTTCATTGTCGAAAACCCTGATCTGGCAGATGCTATAAAAAAGGATCTTGATGTAAATGTGGAAACTAAGGTTCTAGTAGATTTAAGTGAGAAGCTACGTGAAAGGATGGGTGATATTGGTGTTGAATTCGGCTTCATTAAAGAGCCGGCTGAGATAAGACGGTGGATTCGCGATGTAACAATAGAACTTTCAAAAATGAGGATTAGGAGGGCTACCGAGAAGAGAGATCTGCTTGTGGTTCAAGCGGCTCAAGCGCTTGATGATTTAGACCAAACGCTGAACCTATTCATGAGCCGCTTAAGAGAGTGGTATGGTATCCATTTTCCGGAGCTAAGTCGCTTGGTAGATAAGCATGAAACATATGCTAGGCTTGTTTACTCAATTGGACGCAAAGAAAACTTTTCGATTGAACGATTAGAGAAGGAGGGTTTTCCGAGGAATAGGGCAATGCAGATTGTGGAGTCTGCAAGAGCATCTATGGGCGCTGATCTACAAGATATGGATATAGAGCAGATTCGGAAGTTCACCGTCAATATTTTACAGCTTTACGAATTTAGGTCAAACTTGGAAAATTATGTTGATGTACTAATGGAGGAAGTTGCCCCGAATATTAGGGCATTAGCTGGTTCATCCCTAGGCGCCAGGTTAATATCGCTTGCAGGCGGACTTGAGAACCTTGCTAAGCTGCCAGCAAGCACCGTTCAAGTTTTAGGCGCTGAGAAAGCATTATTCAGGTCGCTTAGGACCGGTGCTAAACCACCTAAGCACGGCGTCATCTTCCAGCACTCGTTAATTTATAGGGCTAAGCGTTGGCTTAGGGGTAAGATCGCTAGGGCGTTAGCCGGTAAGCTGTCTATAGCCGCTAGAACAGATGCTTTTACAGGTAATTATATAGGTGACAAGTTGAGGGAGGAATTGCAGAAGAGGGTTAAAGAGATTGAGGAGAAATATCCTGAGCCGCCAAAGGTTAAGGCCGCTAAGAAGGTATCTAAGAAGCCCAAAAAGCTTAAGAAAAGATGATTTAACGGAGGAAGTACGGCATGAGCATAAAGGTTGAGCTGATGCCAAAGTTTGATGGAGTTTATCAAGTTACGCTTGAGGATGGAACACGTAGAATAGCTTCAAGGAATTTATCTCCCGGTAGAGACGTTTATGGCGAGCGCCTAATAAGGTATAAGGATGCCGAGTATAGGCTTTGGGATCCTTATAGAAGTAAGATTGCAGCAGCAATCCTAAAAGGGTTAAAACACTTGCCAATAAAAAGTGGACACAAGATTTTATATTTGGGCGCTGCATCCGGAACAACAGCAAGCCACGTTTCAGACATAGTTGGCGAGGATGGACATGTCTTCTGCGTAGAATTCGCACCAAGACCGCTTAAAGAGCTAATAGACAACGTCTGCAAGTATAGACCAAACATGTCGCCTATCCTTGCAGACGCACGTTTCCCAGAGAAATACGCTAATCTAGTCGAGAAAGTTGACGTAGTATACTGCGATATAGCCCAACCCGAACAAGCCCAAATACTAGCCAACAACGCAAAGGTATTTCTTAAGAGAAACGGGTGGATAATGCTCGCCGTAAAAGCGAGAAGCATAGATGTTACAAAGGAACCAGATGAAGTTTACGAAAGAGAGATTGAAATACTCAAGAAGAATGGCTTCCAAATACATCAAGTCATTCACCTAGAACCATACGACAAAGACCACGCTATGATCCTAGCCCAATATACTAGTTAATAAATGATTCAATAAATTACTTGAGTAACATCTTGAGCATCTAAGTAATTTTTTAACATATTGCCAGTAAAAATGTAATGAGCTACTTGAGATGCCAAGTATTTAAATATTGGTTAACCATCTCTTTCAGATCTTTAATGTACTCTTTAACCAAAAATTTTTCAAGAAACGGGAATCGCGATGGAAGCGTGAAATTCAAGCGTGTACCTTTTATTATCAGATTTTTCTTTATAATGGACTGCGAAAAATCTATTTGTAACATTGCTGAATCATAGTCGCCAATCTCTAAGCAGTCTATGGCGTTTGATATCTCAGTCTTAGCTTTTTCAATAATATTTTTAGCCCTTAAATCTCTCCTGAATTTATATCGAATATTTCTCAGTAATTCTAGAGAATCCTCGATAACCCTCTCTGTATCGCTTCTCCCCACGTCACTTAATCCGTAAATTTCTCGGAGAAATCCAAAGAAATCTGGGATTTTTTCTCGTAAATGTGGAGTTAATAGTTTAGGTGTATTTATTTCAGGCTCGTTCATGTTTAGTAATAGAGCTCTAGCGATATTCATAGAGCAATCGCGTAACTTTAATTCGGCGTCTGCAAGATTTCCTCTATAGAGGTTTTTCTCAGCGATAGATATCTGGTTGAGAGCTCTTTTTAATGCTGCCTCTGAATAAGAGCGCGGAATCTTCTGTTTTCTCAATTTATCACATAATTGACTTAATGAACCATCCTGATCGAGTAGGATCCTTCCAGTTCTAAGCACTTGCAAACGGAACATGTCGAAGAAAAGATTCTCCTCTTCACCATAGAATGGCGAAAGAAATATTCTCGCCGGCATCCTATAAACCTCGAACCTCAAGCCATCGTGAACCACAACGTTTCTTGAAAAACTACAATCATTTGAAAGTATAATAATATCAACATCACTGGTTTTTCGCCATATTCCCTTAGCAAGGCTGCCAAAAACTACTATACTTAAATTTTTATCACTATATCTCTCTAATAAGTCAAAAGCAAAATCGTTAGTAGCTTCCAGAGCCCTTTTAAACGAAGTCGACATCTCAATATTTTCACTTGAATTACCATCAAATAAATGTTTTATGCTAATTTCATAGCTAATATTTTAGCATAAGCGATCAAGAAAAATTTGACGGTAGTAATTTTGTTTCACATTTCATATTTTGGACGAAAGATCTTTTGGATAGCTTTCGAAGCTGGAACCGCTATTACTGAACCTATCGTCATCTGCCCAATATTTACCGGCACTTCAGCCACAGCTAATGCCTGTATACCGAAAAACCAGCCTAAAAAGTACATTTCATAAATAAAGTATCCTAAAACCATTGTAAAGCCGCCGGTGATCACCGAGAGAATTGTCCAGCCAACTTCTGGTTCGGTGATCAGACCTGCCAGTATTATGGATATAGTTACAATAGAACCAAGCGCAAACCAAAATAATGCTGGAACATACAATGCGAAAAACATTTGTCCCAGAGTTAACTCCATATCTCCGCTATAATATGTTGAGCCGATGGCTATCAGCAGTATTCCAGCCAACAAACCCAAAAGCGATGTTAGCAATCTCCATATCAACCTATTAAGTTTCGGATTTCGTTTTGTTAGAAAACCAACAATGAAACCTTCTAACGCCTTGATCACCAATGTCGCAGGTGCGAAGTAATAATAGCCCAGCAGAAGATCAGCGAGCATTGAGCCAACTCCACCAGCAAAAGCTCCAACAAATGGACCGAATAATATTGCGGATAGAAAAACCATCGATTCACCTATGTTAAAGAACCCCTTCGTCGCCGGAACATATACGCTGAAAAACATGGTTGCAATGCATACCAATGCCGTAGAAACTGAGGCGAAAACCATATTTAAAATTAGCAAAGTTCTTTTTGGAAGCGTTATGCCTCTTACGAGCAAAACTCAGCCCCCTAATTAGTTTAGTTGAAACTTGAATAGTATAGTTATAACTATACTATATAAGGATTTCGCAGAATAAAATTCTATAAAAGAATTTTCACCTCATCCAGAGCTTTAAGTACTCTTCTTCCCCTTTGAGTTATTGTGAAATATTTTCGACCATTCTTTATCTGAACTGATATCAAGCCTCTATTTCTTAAGTCATTGAGATGCTGGTATATGGCTGCTTTCGTCATCGTTCTACCAATATCTTTCCATATCTCATACCCGTACGTCTTTTTACTGGCTATCGCACGTAGTATCCTCTCTTTGGTACTAAAATCGGCTTCGATGAGAGCAAGCTTACGCTTCTTCGATAAAGTTTGTAAGACGTCTGTAGCCTTAAGCCCACTACCGGTTATTAGACAGACAACTCTCTCACTCTTATCAATATATGATTCATTAATGAGCAACTTCAAAGCAGCTATTGTCCCGGAGCTCGCCGGCTCGGCAAAAAGACCTTCCATTTTCGCAATCTCCTGCTCAGCTTCAAGTATGTCCTGATCTGAAACTTTAACTGCTAAACCTCTTGACTCCTTCATGGCTTTTATGGCTAAATCCTTTTTCGATGGATTAAGTACGAATATGCTTGTAGCTCGGGTCATTGGGTTCTCGATAGTCTCCTCTTTTCCGAGATAAACGTCTACTATTGGCGAGCAACCGCTTGACTGAACGCCAACCAACCTTGGGAATCCATCTATTTTACCCATTATATTGAGTTCCTTAAAGCCCTTCCAAATCGAGTAAATTGCTCCACCGCTCCCCATAGGCACAATAATGGTGTCTGGAACACCAATTTGCTCAGCAATCTCAAATGCAATAGTTTTCTGGGCCTCGATTACAAGTGGATTCAGCGCAGACGTTGCCTGATACCATCCAGTCTCATCAAACATCCTTTCAGCTCTCTCTATTGCCTCATCAACTGTTTCACCATATTCTTCAATAATTGCATCAAATATTATCATTTGAGCGATTTTGCCCACATCAACATGTTTTGGTATTATAATGTGGCATGCTATGCCATATTTTGCGCAATATGCGGCTAGTGATGCACCCATATTGCCATTTGATGCACAAATTGCTGCGGTATAGCCTAAATCAAGCATATTAGAGACTATTAGCGCCGCGGCCCTGTCCCTAAAAGAGTTTGTCGGGTTTCTGGTTTCATCTTTCAAATATAGGTTTGGTAGATCAAGGTGTTTTGCTAAACGCTCAGCTCTGTATAACGGTGTCCCACCCTCCTGCATAGTTACATAATTTTTCACACTTGGAAGGAGCATTTTATATCTCCAAAAGGTGAAATCTCCAGTGAAAGAAACTTCTTTTAGAGTTTCATAGTTTATTTTGTATTCGAGTGTTCCAATTCCTCCGCACCTTCGACATTTGTATTCGGGTGTATCCGTTTTTACAGTTTCACCACATCTTATGCAAATGAGAGTCCACATCACGTTGCTCTCCAATAGTATTATAATCGAGCACTTATAATTCAATGTAAGCGCTAAAGTATAAATCGATCCTATCCGATAAATTAGCCGTTCAGATAAAATAATATTACTGGAGTATAAACTATTATGAATCCCTGCTATCATTTGGTCTGCATAGGCTGTGGAACTGAATATTCGCCTAAAGAAGTAATTTATAAATGCCGGAGATGCGGAGACCTTCTCTCAGTTGAGTACTCCAGTGAAATAATGAGGCGGGAAAGCAGCATAAACTGGAGTAAAAGGAACTTGTCAGTCTGGCGTTATGCTGAACTCCTACCAGTAAACGATAAGAATAAGATTATTACTTTAGGTGAGGGCGGGACAAACTTAATTAAGTGCGTTAGGTTAGGAGGCGAACTTGGATTAAGAAACGTTTATGTAAAAAATGAGGGGGAGAATCCAACAGGCTCCTTTAAAGATAGAGGTATGACGGTTGGTGTAACAAAAGCCTTAGAGCTGGGCATGAAAAGAGTAGCGTGCGCATCAACCGGTAATACGTCTGCTTCGTTGGCAGCTTACGCATCCAGAGCTGGATTAGAATGCATAGTTTTAATACCATCTGGTAAAATTGCCTTCGGGAAGCTTATTCAAGCAATAATTTATGGCGCAAGAGTATTTCAGGTGAGAGGAAACTTTGATGAGGCCTTAAAAATTGTTGAGGAACTCTGCCTTACCCACCCAATTTATTTGTTAAACTCCATAAACCCGTATAGACTTGAGGGGCAAAAAACGATTGCTTTTGAAATATGGGATCAGC
Source organism: Bathyarchaeia archaeon (assembly GCA_038859955.1). Taxonomy (GTDB): domain Archaea; phylum Thermoproteota; class Bathyarchaeia; order Bathyarchaeales; family DTEX01; genus DTEX01. Next base: position 76,020 of record JAWCEH010000005.1, read on the forward strand.
TCAACCGAAAGATTCCGGACAAAGTTATTGTACCAGTTGGAAACGCTGGAAACATAAGCGCGATTTGGAAGGGCTTTAAGGAGTTGTATGCACTTGGCTTATCGGACAGCCTACCAGAGATGATAGGGATACAAGCTGAGGGATCAGCGCCTATAGCAAACCTCATTAAGAAGGGAAAAGATGAGATAGAGTTTGTTGGTAATCCTGAAACAGTTGCAACAGCAATAAGAATAGGCTCGCCAGTAAACTGGAAGAAAGCCATCAGATCTATAAGGGAATCAGGCGGCCTTGCTGAAACAGTCTCAGATGAAGAGATACTTGAAGCTCAAAGGCTACTGGCGCAACGTGAGGGCATATTTGTTGAGCCGGCAAGCGCGGCGTCAATCGCCGGGCTAATAAAACTAACAAAGACGAATCTTATAAAACGAGATGAAGTAGTAGTCTGCGTTGCAACAGGACATGGGCTTAAAGATCCAGACATAGTTCTAAAACAATTTCCAAAACCAGTTGAAGTTGAAGCGGACATTAAGGCAATAGTAGAAATGTTGACATTAAGCTGATTTTTTCCCTTATTCTCACCATTAAATAGAATTTAATATGCAAAAATTCTTCTAATAATCTGTCCATCATTTGTTTACCACAATATTTTATAAGAGTCCCCTTTAAAAAATAAATAAGGCTGGTTTTCCGTTCTTTAAAGTTAGGTCTTATAGAAAGTTATATCTAGTTCAATATTATGAAGAGTTTTTGGTGTCGTTATGGTCTTGAGACTCGCTATTGTTGGATGTGGAGGTATGGCTGAAGCCCATTTAAGAGCCTATCTTACAATTAAGCAGAAAGAGCCTGAGAAATTTGAGTTTGCAGCAATGTGTGATCCTGTACTGGCTTCGGCTGAGAAGTTTGCTAGTATTGCAGCTCAAAGTCAAGACTTTAAACCTAGAGCCTATAGTAGCCTAGAGAATATGCTTTCTAAGGAGAAGCTTGATGCCGTAGATATTTGTACACCTCACTCGGAACACCATAAAGCCGCCATAGCATGCTTAAACGCTGGAGCCAATGTGATGGTTGAGAAGCCGTTTGGAGTAACCGTGAAAGCCAGTAGGGTAGTGATAGAGGCTGCAGATAAAAACAATAGGATTGTTGCGGTGGCTGAAAACATTAGGCGAGGTTTAAGCCAGAGAACAGCATACTGGATTATAAACGATCTAAAAATGCTGGGTGAGCCCAGGTTATTCTTCGCTCAGCATGCAAGTTGGGAAAACCCCGAAGAAGAGAGGATTTGGCATTGGAGGATTGAGAAAATGCTAGGAGGAGGGGGGATGGTTATGGATAGCGGAGCACACTTCGCCGATATGTTAAGGTATCTTTATGGAGACCCTGAAACGGTGTACGCTAAAGTTACACAGTTTGAAAAGTGGCCGCATAAGAAGGGAGATAGAACAGTTTACGATGAACGTGAGGACACCTGGATAGCTATGATAACCTTCAAAAGCGGCTTAATATGTACTTGGAGCTGGACTATAGCAGCTCCAGGACACAGTTATACAAACGTTGTACATTATGGTAGTAAAGGATGTTTACTGGATCACGGCGATGTCTTCCACGGGCCATTCGATAACGCTGAGATCATAATCCAAGAGGAATCAAAGAAAATCACATATCCGATGAGAACGCTTGAAAAAGAATATTTAAACTCTTTAGATAATGAAAAGAAGAGGAGGCTTTTTCCACATAACATTATGAATGGAGTATTCATAGAATGCTACGATTTCTTAGAGGCTATTGAGAGGAAGAGAAAACCTGAAGTCGACGGCGAGGAGGGGCTTAAAGCTAAAGCCATATGTGAAGCAATATACGAATCTGCCTACATAGGTCAGCCGGTAGATTACAAGGACGTTTTAGAGGGCAGGGTCGAAGCCTACCAGAAACCCATCAACGAATACTTCGGTCTTTAACTGTGGTTTCTCGATTTGAATAAGTAGGTTTTAACCTCCTATTTTTTAACCAAGGGAGGCGCAGAAACTTTTAAGAAAAGAAAATGTAAAAAAATAGGATATGAGTTCACGTTATAAGAGGCTTTCGGATGCAATTTTTAGCATTCATGTTATAGATACACACGAGCATACCTATCCATGGGAGATCATCTCAGGTAGGAACCCAACGATTTATGATATTTTTGATGGAGCATATGTTTTCTGGGTGGCTAAACCGCCTAAGAATAAAGGAGATTATAAAAGTCTTGTGGAGAGCGTTAGAGAAGTGTCTGCTGGTACTTTTTATAAGGCATGTAGTATTGCGTTGAAGGACATTTATGGAATTAGCATAGACCCTCCCACCGAAAAAGCCTTTATCGAAGCCTCCAGGTTAATTCGTGAATCCTATAAAGATAGGAATTGGATTAAAAAAGTGCTCAGGGAGAAATCTCTTATAGATAAGGTTCTCTGGGATCCATACTGGGATATTTGGATGGAAAATTTTGATCGCGAACTATTTGTGCCCGTTCTTAGAATAAACTCGTTGCTGTTCGGCTATGGAAGGAATGCCAAGGATCATAATGGAAACAATCCATATATTTTTGAAAAATACTTGAACATTAGGGTTGAGACCTTCAAGGATTACTTAAATCTTGTTGATAAGGTTCTAGAGGAATCCAAGAGGAGAGGTTATATCGCACTTAAATCTGCTCTCGCATACGATAGACCCATATTGTTTGAGGAGGTTGAGGAGAGTGAAGCTAAGGAAATTTTCGAGAAGAGGGGTGTAGATTTATCGCCTAAAGATATCAAAGTTTTTCAAGACTATATATTCCACCATATTCTAGGTAGAGCATCAGAACTAGATTTTTCTATTCAATTTCATACTGGTTTAGCCATTATAGAGGGATCTAATCCAATAAACTTAGTGAACATTATACGCAAATATAGCAACGTTAATTTCATACTATTTCACGGCGGATATCCATGGATTAGAGAAACAGCGGCAATAGCATTAAGCTTCAAAAATGTTTACATAGACTTCTGCTGGCTTCCGATCATATCCCCCTCAGCATGCAAACTTTTGATGCATGAGGTTATTGAACTTGGACTTTCAAGTAAAGTTATGTGGGGAGGAGACTGCTGGGTGGCTGAGGCAACCTATGGTGCACTAACGATGTTTAAGAAACTAATCTCGGAGGTTCTTTGGGGTATGATAGACAAAAAATATTTGAGATATGATGAAGCACTAGATATTGCTTCCAAAATCTTAAATGAGAACGCCGCCCAGATATTTAAAATCTAAAAGCCGTAAAAATTTTAATTTTCATATTTAATTGCCCTTTTGTTCACATAACCCATTAGAATCACTTCAATTGCAAAACATACCTAATGAGTTAGATTTTTAAGGTAGGCTTCTTAAAGCTTCCGCGACTCCCTTCCAATGTTCTTGTTCGCAGATTTTTATGGCAAAATCAATATTGATTTTTCTCGGTTTATTCCCCCATAATCTATTAAAGTTTTCAGCATATATCTTTCTTAAGACACTATCTGGCAATCTTAGCCCGAGGAATGGTTCCCTATATCGAGTCAAGAGATCATCGGCCGTGGCTGGCGTGAAAAACTCCTCATTAGTCTCCAAAAAATTTCTAATCAACCATACTCTCGCAATGGCCTCCTGGATTGTCTGCCAAGTCGCTATATCAGTTCCAAAGAGTATTCTATCGCAATATTTAATGAAAAAGTCTCTCCATTCGTCCCTTCTTTTTGAGATGTTGTATATTAATTCTATTCCTAATGTAAGGTCGAAATTAGCATTTTTATAGTTGTCAAGAAACTTAGCGGCTCTTTCGAGATTAGCTGACATAAAATAGAAGTGGCATAAAACGATCTTAAGGTTAGGGTGCCTTTCAAGAACATTTTCTATTTCTTTGTATAGCTCCTCCTTTGATGGATAATCCCCTCCATAGTAAATCCATCCCCGCCTTTTAGCCCAGTCGGGGGCCAATTTTTCATCCCAAAATTCCTCCGGGTCAGCAACATGACATAAAACGGGAAAATTAAAAGATTCGCAAGCCTCCCAAAATCCCTTGTAATAATCGCTATCAAGAGGAGTATGTAATTTTCTAGGGACAGGTTTTGAACCCATTTCGCCGATACCGTCAAATCCCATATTGATCAGATTCTGAATGTATTTACTCCAGTTAACATTAAGCATGCTGCTAGTGTTACCTGTCCAAGGAACGAATCCCCCAGCATAGAATAAGTTCGGATATTTCGCCTTTAAGTATATTCCGGCATGTCCGCCACTCACATAAATCTTATTGAGTCTACCCTTCACACTCACTTTTACCATAAATTTGCCTTCCTTATCAAGATCTTCTTTAGCAACTGGGCTTTGTGCGCCGCCTAAGTGAACATGGCAATCGACAACTGGTAGGTCTGCAAACTTAAGTAGAGATAATGCCAAATTCCTCTCACCGCCTTAAGTTACACTGTAATAGGTATTAATTTCTTCTTCGTATCTCCCAATTTTACCAGTTTCTACATCATCAACTTTAATGGATTGACCCATAAGAGATGACTCGATGAGGGCGTATGAAGCGGCTAAATCTCGCAGCCCCTCTAAGCCGCTAGTTTCCATATCGCGTTCTTCCTTTATAGCCTTTAGAAACTCAAGAGTCTCAAGCGCCATGGGATTCTTTATGCCGTAAGGAAAGAAGGCATCTTTGATCTCACTTTTAGTCTTCTTTTCAAATAATTCTTCGATTCCAATTCTTCTTCCATCTTCCCTTATTAGAATATCTCCCTTTATGCACCCTTTAGTTCCATAGATAGTCAGAGGGATAGAAACTGGTTCGCCGCGACCAGCCCACGAAAAGAACAGAAATCCAATCACTCCATTGTTGAATCTTATTGAACTAAAGAAGGTATCGTCAACCTCACTCTTAACGCTATCAAGTATTTTTCCAGATTCGTCCAAGAGAAACCTAACTTTCTCCACGGTGTCAACAATACTTGAAACCTCATAAATCTCGCCGCAGAGATACCTAAAACGATCAATGAGGTGAACACCCATATCGATTGTTGCGCCTCCACCTGCTAAAATCTTTTTATGCCTCCAAGGAGTCTCTGCAACCACTTTGTTTGGAGACCAGAACCCTCCAATCCCACCTTGTATAATCATTTGTAAATCTCCTATATAGCCTTGGGCAATCACCCACTTAAGCATCCTTGTACTTGGAGAATATCTAACATTCTCTGCTACACCTAAAACTCTATGAGCCTTACGGGCTTCCTCCACCATTTTTCGCGCGGCCTTAACTGTGATGGCGATTGGTTTCTCAACTAATACATGTTTACCCTCTTTGAGGCAAGCTATAGCTATCTCATGATGAGAGAAAACAGAAGTATAGATTTCAACAGCATCTATATCGGCTTCCTTAAGCATCTTTTCGTAACTATCATAAACTTCTACATCAATGTCTTTCTGAAAGTCATAAACATGTATATGAGGAGCTGCTAATGGGTCTCCTGGAGGGCCAATAGGTTTCCTTGGAGGCACCCTATCATCAGGGCTCCTAAATCTTTGGGCATCCTCAATTTTTCTTGCACAGAGAGCTTTAATTCTTACATTTACTCCTTTCTCTAGAAGCTCTTTATAACCGTGCAAATGGGCTGGCATTATGCGACCGCAACCAATTAAACCCACCTTTATCATACTTAAATGCGCTCCTTAAATTTAACAAGGGCAAATAAGAGGAAATATAGTTTGTTATTTCCAAAGATTGCGAAATTTTCTTTTTAAGAACAGCATTAAAAATCAACTAACTAAAACTCTCTAGAAAAAACACTCTTGAGCAAGAGAACAAATGTTGATTATGGAAAAAGTTTTCATAAAATATTTTATTTAAAATTTATCTGCTAGCTGAGTTGTTAGATCTAACCCTTCTTTTGAGGACTGTTATTAGATCATTTAGGATTGCCGAGATTGTTTCCCTTCCTGCTCCATAGCCCACTAAGGTTATTTCTTTCGCTAAATCGGTTTCTATGTGTATTGCGTTTAGTGTTCCGTGCACGCATAGTGGATGATTTATTGGAATGAGTTTTGGCGCAACCTCTAGTCTTCGATCTATTGTGCCTATTAACTTGATTGCATAGCCAGCCTTTTTAGCTAGACTAATAGCCTCTTGGGTTATTCTGCGTATTCCAGTTCTCTCTACATCCTCGAATTTGACTGCTCGCCTCATTAGGGCGTTTGCTAAAATAACTAGTTTACATGCGGCATCTACGCCATCAACATCATACGATGGATCTCTCTCGGCTAAACCCTTTTCTTGCGCCTCCTTTAGAGCTAGCTCAAAGCTGGTTTCCTCAAAATGCATTCTTGAGAGAATATAGTTTGTTGTGCCATTTAAAATCCCGGACAACCTTATTATTTTGTCGCCGCATAAGCATTCCCTGACCAGTGAGAATACTGGGATGGCTCCTGCAACAGCCCCTTCGTATAATAGGTCACAATCGTTTTTCTCCGCAAGGCTTGTAAGCTCCTTGAATGCTAAAACAAGCGGTCCCTTATTTGGTGTAACAACGTGTATGCCTCTGCTGAGCGCAAGTCTGATGTGCGTCAGACCTGGTTCGCCGTCTCTAATATTTGTTGGTGTTGTCTCAATTGTTACGTCACATAAACCCCTGTTAAGCAGCTCTGTAGCGGTTCCTCCCACCTTGTAACCAGAATATTCCGATAGTCTATTAATGCCACTAACTTTCTCAATATCTAGGCCTCTATCATCATGTATGTAGCCTTTGCTGTCAACTATGCCGATTACGTTAAAGTCTTTGTCGATCTCCCTTAAAAGAGCCATTTTATGCCTTAAAACTTTAACAAGCTCTTTTCCAATAAAACCAAATCCAATTATTAGTAGTCTCATTTTTAATCATCCACCAGAAAACCGCTCATTATATATAGATTGGAGAAATTAATATCGCATTTTGCTCCCTTGACAGTTTTCTGAGAGCGTCAATAACTTCATCAACCATGTCAGCAGGCACTTCAACATCCAGTTTAACCGAAACCTCGTTGATTTTTGGTGTCGAAGCTTCTAAACCTATAATGTGCATACCCTCAACCCTTGACTCAATAACACTTCTTAAATCAACACCGCCTATTAGGATGAAAGTCAATCTAACTTTCTCAACAACTTCTTCAGATTTTATTATTGTTACACCTAGACTTCTCAGGTCCTCCATAGTCTTCCTAAAACTTCGGTGCGAAGGAAAGTCAACTATAAGGCTCACTGGAACATAGCCTTCAACTGGCTTATCTCTCTCATGAATAATCGAGATAATGTTTCCACCGTTCTTAGCTATAGGCTCTAGGGCCCTAAGGAGTTGACCTGGTTTATCAGCTAAAGCGAGCGTTAAATCAAACTTCAACTTTAATCAAACCTCCGAAGTAGGGTCTTTAAGTGTTCCACCCTTATCAGCCGACTGGACAAAGTACCAGTATCTCTTTAAATAGCCCCTGAAGACTTTTGGTGGCCTGGGTCTCCACGAAGATAGGCGCTCTTTGATTTCTTCATTGCTTAACTCAACATCTAATCGCCTAGCCGGTATATTGATACTTACAATATCGCCATTCTTAACAGCGGCTATTGGTCCGCCTTCAGCAGCCTCCGGAGAAACATGCCCAATGCATGGGCCTCTAGTTGCGCCAGAAAATCTTCCATCGGTTATGAGGGCTACAGATTCACTTAGCCCCATACCTGCTATAGCCGCGGTCGGTGAGAGCATCTCTCGCATTCCAGGTCCTCCCTTTGGTCCCTCGTAACGTATAATAATAACGTCGCCTTTTTCAATTCCCCCGTTTAAAATTGCCTTCATGCATTCCTCCTCCGAATCAAACACTCTAGCCGGACCCTTATGAACAAGCATCTTAGATGATATTGCAGTAACTTTAGTTACGGCGCCATTTGGTGCAAGGTTTCCAAAGAGAACGGCTATACCACCTTCATTATGTACTGGTTCGGTTAAAGGCCTAATAACATCTGAATCAAGGATGATGGTGTCTTTGATATTCTCGCCTACAGTCTGCCCAGTTACGGTTAGAACGTCTAAATGCAATCTATCTTGTAAAACCTTCATGACTGCTGGTATACCGCCAGCTGCATCGAGCTCCTCTAAGTCATGTGGTCCACTTGGACGCATATCGCATATGTGCGGAATTCTTCTTGCAACCTCATCGAAAACCTCAAGTGGAAGAGAAACCCGAGCTTCTTCAGATATGGCTTTAATGTGTAAAACAGCGTTTGTTGATCCGCCTAGAGCCATATCAACCGCTATTGCGTTCTCAAAAGCCTCGCGAGTCAATATATCGAGTGGCTTTAAATCTTCTTTAACCATTCCGACAATTCTTTCCCCACTTTTTTCAGCTATCCGAAGTCTTTTTGATGAAACTGCTAAAGCTGTCGCGCATCCTGGAAGCGCTAAGCCAATAGACTCGGCTATACATGCCATTGTGTTAGCTGTATACATACCGTTGCATGACCCGCAACCTGGAAAGGCATAATCCTCAAGAGACCTTAATTCTTCTAAGCTTATTTTTCCAGCAGAATATTCGCCTATAGCCTCAAATATTGATGTTACATCGACACGTTTCCGACCATATCGACCAGAAAGCATTGGTCCACCAGTCACAATTATTGAGGGAATATTTAGTCTAGCAGCTGCCATAATCATCCCGGGAGTTATCTTGTCGCAGTTTGTTAGCAGAACTAGACCGTCGAACTTGTATGCTTGGGCCATAACCTCTATTGAATCCGCAATAAGCTCTCTCGATGGAAGCGAATAATGCATGCCCTCGTGACCCATAGCTAAGCCATCACATATCGCAATTGTATTGAATTCAAAAGGTACGCCGCCAGCAGATCTAACGCCAGCCTTAACAAACTGTACTACTTTATCTAAATGCATGTGCCCTGGGACAAGTTCGGTGAAACTATTCGCTATACCTATAAAAGGCTTGTTTAAATCCTCATCACTAACGCCTAAACATTTCCATATAGCTCTATGAGGGGCTCTCTCGACACCAAATTTAATAACATTGCTTCTCAAATCCAGTGAGCCTCTTCGAAGACCTAAAACACTAAACTCTAATAATTAGATATTAATAAAATCTTCCATCAGTTCCGTCTGAAAAATTCGGTTACCAATATTTTAAGAATAACTTCATTGGCTAATTGGTTTGTTCCTTATACGCTTCCATTGCGTTATTAAAAAGCCCTTAAAGAATGCGGCAACCTAAGAGAAATACATCCTTTAATACTTTTATGTTCTTGTGTTATGCTTGGATGGGAGATTCTCCGCGGTGGAGATTTTTCTAATAGGATAACAGTTGAGACCTTAAATAAATCAGAAGGAGAACGATAAGTTGCAGCATCCAGCCTTTAAACCGAAAGGCTTTTATATTAATTGCTTATATTTCCTTGTTCTGAGGTTGTTTAAAATGGGGTATTGCTTTATCTAGCCGCCGGAATTTCTTTGCTAATAAAGTGAAGATTTTTGATACAACCCTACGTGATGGTGAACAAACTCCAGGTGTATCATTAACCCCCGAAAAGAAGCTTTTAATTGCTAAAAGGCTTGATGAACTCGGAGTAGACATTATCGAGGCTGGCTTTGCAGCGGCTTCTGAGGGTGAAACAGAGGCAATAAAATTAATAGCTAAGGAAAATCTTAGGGCGGAAGTATGCAGTTTCGCTAGAGGTGTTAAAAGCGATATAGATGCCGCGCTAAAATGTGATGTTGACTCTATTTTCCTAGTTATCCCAGCATCAGACACGCATATCAAGCATAAACTTAGAAAAACTAGAGAGGAAGTCCTTAAGATTACAGAGGAATGTACAGAGTATGCCAAAGATCACGGCTTGATAGTTGAATTTGGTCCCGAGGATGCAACAAGAAGTGAAATGAATTTTCTTAAAGAAATTATTAGGGTAAGCCTATCAGCCGGAGCGGATAGAATTACACCACCAGATACGGTGGGCGTCCTGACGCCGGAAAGGTCTTATGAGTTCTTCTTAGATTTGAAGAAGACATTTCCAAATGTTATTTTTGGCGTGCATTGCCACGATGACTTCGGTTTAGCAGTTGCAAATACTCTAGCTGCTTTAGGAGCCGGAGTTGAAGAGGCTCATGTGACCGTCAATGGTTTAGGTGAAAGGGCTGGAAACGCAGCGTTAGAGGAAGTTGTAGTAGCCTTAAAATTACAGTACAATATAGATACATCTGTTAGAACCGATCTTTTGTATGATACATCGATGCTCGTCTCAAGACTAGCTGGAATCCCAGTTCAGCCTAACAAGGCAATCGTTGGCGAAAACGCGTTCGTTCATGAGTCTGGCATACATACTCATGCAATATTAGCTGAACCATCAACTTACGAAGTAATTCCGCCTGAATTTGTTGGCAGAACAAGGAGGATCGCGGCTGGCAAGCATGCGGGCTCACATGGTATAAGAGCCGCCTTAAATGAGATGGGACTATATCCATCAGATGAGCAGCTTAAGGAAATATTCCAAAGGGTTAAAGAAATAGGCGATAAAGGTAAAAGAGTTACTGACGCTGACCTTAAGGTTATCGCCGAGACAATTATGGGCATTCCTTCAATCCAGCCGATAAAGCTTGAGGAGTTAACCGTCGTAACAGGTGATCGTGTGACACCTACAGCCTCTGTTAGGTTAAATGTTAATGGAAAAATGCTTATTGAGGCTGCTACTGGCGTTGGTCCAGTAGATGCTGCAATGAACGCCATTAGAAAAGCTGTCTCAGCAATAGAGCCGATTCGCCTGGAAGAATATCATGTAAAGGCGATAACTGGTGGAACCGATGCTATGGTAGAGGTTATAGTTAGATTGCGAAAAGGGGACCGAATAGCTACAGCTATGGGTGCGCACGAGGATATAGTCATGGCAAGCGTCAGGGCAATGATAAGTGGCATGAATGTATTAATGAGCAACAATAAATCAACAAACAGGAAGTAAATTAAAGATGTCTAGGTTGCGGCGAAAACCGATGCAGCAAAAGATTTTTAAGCAACATAAGCATACTACTATGCGTTTCTCGCATCCTCTGGAGGGCTAAAAGTGAGGGATATATGGGTACGGAGGAATCGCTACCTCCATAGCGAATACTAATCTTAATACATCAATCTTCTTCAAGCACGGAAAAGCTTACAGACCCTCCAGGAATATATCTTTGAGAGCATTCAAATATGTATATGAAAAGCAGCAATTTTTCCAAAGGCATAAGAGGCGTTTAGAGGTGTTTATTAATGGTTAAGATGAGCGGTGCAAAGGGACTTATAGAAGCCTTAAAGAAAGAGAACGTCGAAGTCATATTCGGTATACCAGGAGGGGCAATACTACCAGTCTATGACGTATTATATGACTCGGATATAAAGCATATTCTTATGCGGCATGAGCAGTGTGCAGCACATGCAGCTGACGGGTATGCTAGAGCTAGCGGTAGGGCTGGTGTCTGTATGTCCACCTCCGGTCCAGGCGCAACAAATCTAGTTACTGGAATAGCAAACGCCTACATGGATTCTTCTCCGGTAATCGCGATAACCGGGCAGGTTCCTAGATCATTTATAGGTAAGGATGCATTTCAAGAAACAGATATTGTTGGTGTAACAACTCCTATAACTAAATGTAATTTTCAAGTTAGAAACGCTGCAGAAATACCAAAGATAGTAAAAACAGCATTCTACATTGCTTTAACTGGTAGACGCGGGCCAGTTCTCATAGATCTACCAAAAGATGTGCAGACTGAGGAGGCGGAGATGAATTTTGATGATAAGATTGAACTGAGAGGTTATCGTCCAACATACGATCCACATCCACTACAAATCGATAAGGCTGTTCAACTATTAACCCAAGCTGAACGACCATTAATAATTGCCGGTGGAGGAGTAATAGCATCAAACGCCTGCTCCGAATTAGTTGCCTTAGCTGAGACTTTAGTTGCTCCCGTCGCAACAACTTTAATGGGTAAGGGTGCTATATCGGAGAATCACCCTCTTTCAGTTGGTATGCTTGGTATGCACGGAACTGTTGCAGCTAATCATTTAGTTCAAGATGCTGATGTCCTATTAGCTGTCGGCATGAGGTTCTCTGACAGAAGCACTGGGAATCTTAAAACATTCTGCCCAGATGGAAAGATAATTCACATTGATATAGATTCCTCCGAGATAGGAAAGAACATTAGGCCCCATGTTCCAATAGTCGCTGACGCTAAAAGAGCATTGCAATCTATACTTAATCGTTTAATGGAGAAGTTTAGTAGAAAGGAGAGGACCGAGTGGCTTAGCAGAATAGAGGAGCTTAAGAGGATACATGAAGAAATGGTTAAATTAGAAGGAGATGCGATCAAGCCGCCAGCCCTCATGGCTGAGGTAAGAAGAATCTTACCAAATGACGCGATTATAACAACTGAGGTTGGGCAAAATCAGATGTGGGCTGCACTATACCTGAAAGTCTACAAGCCAAGGACATTCATAAGCTCCGGAGGATTAGGAACTATGGGTTTTGGCTTTCCAGCGGCTTTAGGCGCGAAAGTTGCATGCCCAGATGTTCCGGTCGTAGATATAGCTGGCGATGGAAGCTTTATAATGACAGAGCAGGATCTCGCTTCATCGGTTGCATGGAAAATACCGGTTACGGTCATAATCTTAAATAATTCGGTGCTCGGCATGGTCGCTCAGTGGCAAAGGCTCTTTTATAATAGGCGCTATTCAGCAGTTCACCTTAAGAGTATTCCGGACTTCGCCAAGTTGGCTGAAGCCTATGGTGCTCAGGGGCTTAGAGTCCAATCGATTGAGGAATTTAAAAACGCGCTTAAGATGGCAATGAATAGTGACGTGACAACAGTTATAGACGTTCCTATATCGCCAGAGGAGAACGTCTTTCCAATGGTTCCGCCTGGAAATGATTTGAGGGATTTAATATTAAGTTGAGAGTTGATTGATTATGGAGAGAGAAGAGAAAATTTACATGATATCCGCTGTTGTGGAGCATAAGCCTGGAGTATTATATAGCGTTTCAAACATGTTCAGAAGAAGGGGCTTCAATATTGAGAGCATATCCGTTGGCGAGTCAGAGCAACCCGATCTGGCGAGAATGACGATAACGATAAAAGGCGATGAAATATTAGTTGAGCAAGTTGTTAAGCAACTGAAAAAACTCATAAGCGTCATTAAAGTGAGTATACTGGACCCGAGTAATACGGTTGCTAGGGAAATGGCTCTTATAAAAGTAAGCACGCCGGATGCAAGAGTTAGGTCAGATGTAATAAATTACACTGAAATTTTCAAAGGGCATGTTGTTGATGTTGCGCATGAGTCGCTAATAATTGAGATAACTGGCGATACGGATAAGATAGATGCCTTTATAGAGTTAATGAAGCCCTTTGGCATAAGAGAGATCGCTAGAACAGGAATCGCTGCCCTCCCGAGGGGGATGAGATCCGTCAGGATGGAATAGTGTATCTATGATGGAGGGAATTATTGTTGGTTAAAGTATATTTCGATAAGGATGCGAATCTTGATGTAATTAAGGATAAGACTGTTGCTGTAATTGGTTATGGAAGTCAGGGGCGCGCCCAATCCCAAAATATGCGTGATTCAGGTCTTAAAGTTATCATTGGACTCAGACCTGAAGGTGAATCGTGGAAAAGAGCTGAACAAGATGGATTCGAAGTTTATTCCATGCCAGAAGCTGCTAAAAGAGGAGACATAATCTTTATGCTAGTTCCAGACATGATTCAGCCGGAAATATACAATGAGTATATTAAACCGCATCTATCAGAGGGGAAAGTCCTAGATTTTGCGCACGGCTTTAACATACACTTCAAGCAGATAACTCCACCTAAAAATATTGACGTAGTGATGGTTGCGCCTAAAAGTCCTGGTCCAAGATTGCGTGAAACATACTTGATCGGATTCGGTGTTCCTGCTTTAGTAGCAGTTTACCAAGATTATTCTGGAAAAGCCAAAGATACAGCGTTGGCAATAGCCAAAGCTTTAGGCTGCACAAGAGCAGGTGTTATAGAAACAACATTCAAGGATGAAACTGAGAGCGATCTCATCGGCGAACAGACGGTTTTAGTTGGCGGTCTCATAGAGTTAATTAAGAAGGGATTCGAAGTTCTCGTCGAATGCGGATATCCACCCGAGCTTGCATATTTCGAAGCATGTAATGAAGCCAAGTTAATAATGGACCTCATATATGAAAGAGGCATTACTGGCATGCTTAGAGCCGTCTCAGACACCGCTAAGTATGGCGGCTTAACAGTTGGACCTAGAGTTATAGACGAGCATGTTAAGGAGAACATGCGAATGGCTGCGAAACACGTTCAGAATGGAAAGTTTGCTAGTGAATGGATAAATGAGCACAAATCTGGAGAAAAAACCCTTAAAAATTTAATGAGGGAGATTGAAGAGCACCCGCTTGAGAAGGTTGGCGCCTTCATACGTAGGATGTCAGGTCTAGAAAAATAATAAATCTATTATCTACGAGAGCGAAAAACTTGGGCGGCATGAACATATCTGAGAAGATTCTGGCATTAGCAGCAGGAAAAGATTACGTTAAGCCCGGTGACATAGTAGAGACCATGGTTGACATGGCGATGATAAATGAGATAACTGGTCCATTGGCCATACAGATGTTTAGGCGCATAGGCCTACAAAAAGTTTGGGATAACAAGCGTATAGTTCTCGTTCTAGACCACCAAGTTCCAGCGGACTCTGTTAAATCAGCGGAGCTGCATAAAATTATGAGAGCCTTCGCAATGGAACAGAATATACCATACTTATATGACGTTGGGAATGGGGGAATATGCCATCAAGTAATGGTCGAAAAAGGACATGTTATGCCGGGGGAACTCATAGTTGGAGCAGACTCACATACTTGCACGTATGGAGCGTTAGGGGCATTCGCAACCGGAATAGGCTCAACCGAAATGGCTGCGGTTTTCGCAACTGGTAAAATATGGTTGAAGGTTCCATCAACAATAAGAATTAATGTTACTGGAAAATTTCAGAAATTCGTAACTCCAAAAGATTTAATACTTGATGTTATAGGCAAAATTGGGGCTGATGGAGCAATTTACAAGGCTATAGAGTTTACAGGTTCAACAGTAAGAGAGATGAATATTAGCGGACGCCTAACTATATGTAATATGGCTGTTGAGATGGGTGCTAAAACAGGTATAATTGAGCCTGATGAAAAAACAATTCAATATGTACAAGCAAGGACTAAGAGAGCATTCAAAATTTTAAAGAGCGATATAGATGCCAGTTATGAAAGAACCATGGAATTCAATGTTGATTGTTTAGAGCCTATGGTCGCATGCCCACATTCGGTAGATAACGTTAAAAAAGTTAAGTATGTTGAAAATATTGATGTTGATCAGGCTTTTCTCGGCTCTTGCACAAATGGCCGCCTGGAAGATTTAGAGCTAGCTGCGAGAATACTTAAAGGAAGAAAAATAAAAAAGGGTGTTAGAATGCTCATTACACCAGCCTCGTCGGAAGTCTATTTACAAGCATTAGAAAAAGGTTTTCTAGAGATCTTTATTAAGGCTGGAGCATACGTTTGTAATCCGACGTGCGGAGCCTGTTTTGGCGGGCATATGGGTCTGCTTGCTGCGGGGGAGGTTTGCATAAGTTCTTCAAATAGAAACTTTATCGGCAGAATGGGTAGTCCTGAAGCAGAAATATACTTGGCTTCGCCAGCAACAGTCGCAGCATCAGCAGTAGAGGGGAAAATAACTGATCCAAGAAGGTTTTTGGAGGAGTGAAACATGAAAGTTTCTGGGAGAGCTATTAAATACGGTGATAACGTAAATACTGACGTTATAATTCCAAGTAAATACTTAACATCTCTTGACCCAAATGAACTGGCTAAGCATGCCATGGAGGGAATAGATCCCGAGTTTCCAAAGAAAGCTAAAGATGGCGTAATAATCGTCGCTGGCAAAAACTTCGGCTGCGGATCAAGTCGTGAGCAAGCGCCTATCGCACTTAAGCATGCGGGTACAAAGTGCATAGTTGCTGAATCATTCGCACGCATATTTTATAGAAACGCAATAAACATAGGCTTACCTGTTCTTGAGGCGCTTGGAATCCTGAATGAAATTGAAGAGGGCGACACCCTAACAGTAATACTCGATGAAGGAAGAATCTTGAATGAATCGAAGAATAGAATTATTGAGGCGAGTAAGCTACCGGATTTTATCCTCGAAATCATTAAAGATGGAGGTTTAATTGAGCACCTAATAAAAGTTATTGGAGGTAGCAGGGGTTGAAATATAAGATTGCTCTAATACCAGGTGATGGTATAGGTCCTGAGTTAACTGAGACAACGATGCACGTTTTAAACGCAGTTCAAAGAAAGTTCGATTTAGGCTTAGAATTTATTGAGCTAGAAGCTGGTGATGCATGTTATGAAAAGAGAGGTGTCGCTTTACCAGAGGAAACTATAAAGGAGATACGAAATTCTCATGCTTGCCTTAAGGGCCCTGTTGGTGAAACCGCTGCAGATGTGATAGTTAAGCTTCGAATGATGTTCGATTTATATGCTAATATTCGCCCGATAAAATCTTATCCTAATGTTTCTTGTTTAAGGAATGATATAGACATGGTTTTTGTTAGGGAGAATACTGAAGACTTGTATAAGGGTTTTGAGTTCAAGATTGATAACGATACAGCAGTTGGATTAAGGGTTATAACTCAAAGGGGCTCTAGGCGAATAGCTAGAAAAGCTTTTGAAATAGCCTTGAGAAGAAATAAGAAGAGAAGAGTGACCGCTGTCCATAAAGCAAATGTTATGCGCGTAACATGCGGCCTCTTCGCTGAAGTTTGCCGTGAAGTTGCAAGGGAATATCCAAGTGTAACATTCGATGAACAGTATGTTGACGCCATGGCTATGAGACTTATAAAAGAACCTCAAAACTTTGATGTTATTGTAACAACAAACATGTTTGGCGATATCTTGTCTGATGAAGCTGCGCAATTAATCGGCGGGCTGGGTATGGCTCCAGGGGGAAACATAGGTGATGATTATGCAATATTCGAGCCCATACACGGTTCAGCGCCGACAAGAGTTGGTAAACAAACAGCTAATCCGTGTTCAATGATACTTGCATCCAGGATGATGCTTGATTGGCTTGGCGAAAAATATAATGACCAAAAATTTTTGAGGGCTGCTGAGGCGATAGAGAAGGGATTATTTATAACTTTAAAGAGGGGATTATCAGTTCCAGATTTAGGTGGAAGTTTAAAGACGATTGAGATGGGCAAGGCAATAGCTGATGAAATAATGCAGCTAAAAATCTATTAGGCGGAGGGTTTAGATTGGAGTCTGAATATGTCAGGATCTTTGATACTACTCTTCGGGATGGAGAACAAACGCCTGGTGTATCATTAACTCCTGAGGAAAAAATGGAGATCGCTCTACAGCTTGATAAACTGGGCGTGGATGTTATTGAAGCAGGTTTTCCATCAGCATCAAGAGGTGAGCAGAGAGCCGTAAAGGAGATTGCGAACGCTGGCTTAAAAGCCCATGTTTGCGCCCTAGCTAGGGCGCTGATAAGCGATATTGATGTTGCGCTTCAATGTGACGTAAAATATATTCATACGTTTATCTCAACTTCAGAAGTCCAAATGAAGTACGCTTTAAATATGACCTCTGAACAAGTAATAGAAGCAACGATAAGCTCAGTTCAGTATATTAAGGACCATGGAGTTATATGCGAGTTCTCGCCGATGGATGCAACGAGAACGGATATTGATTTTCTTAAGAGAGTTTGTAAGGCTGCTGAGGGGGCTGGTGCCGACTATATAAATATACCAGATACAGTTGGCATAATGACGCCGAAATCCATGGAGCGGTTAGTCAGGGACTTAAAAGAGGTTTTAAAGATCCCATTAAGCGTCCATTGCCATAACGATTTTGGGCTTGCTGTAGCAAACTCGATAGCTGGAGTTGAGGGTGGAGCAACTCAGGTTCACGTAACAGTTAATGGCTTAGGCGAAAGAGCTGGGAATGCAGCCTTGGAAGAAGTCGCTATGAGCTTGCATTTGCTTTGCAATAAGAAGACTCGCATAAATACCCGGCTCATCTATGAAACATCAAAACTTGTGTCAAGATTAACGGGCATCGTTATACAACCGAATAAGGCAATTGTTGGCGAAAATGCATTTGCACATGAATCGGGCATACATACAAGAGGAGTCGTTGTTAAGCCTATTACATTTGAACCCTTCAGCCCTGAACTTGTTGGCAGACAGCGAAAACTAATAGCTGGAAAGCATGCTGGCAGGTTTGGGATTAAGGCTGAACTTACAGAGGCTGGATTTCATCCAACTGAAGAGCAGTTGAAAGAGATTGTAACACGCGTTAAGGAACTAGGCGATAAAGGTAAGACTGTTACTGACGCTGATTTATTTGCCATCGCCAGGGCTGTTATGGGTAAGACCTTTGAGGAAAAAATTGTTGAATTAAGTGATCTGGCAGTTGTGACAGGCTTAAGAGTTATTCCGACAGCTTCAGTTAAATTAATTATGGATGGTAAAGAGTATATTGCTGCTGAAACAGGTGTTGGTCCGGTAGACGCAGCGATTAAGGCAATACAGAAGATTACAGACAGCTTAGCTAATGTTAGATTAACTGAATATAGACTTGAGGCTTTAACCGGAGGCTCAGATGCTGTAGCCGAGGTTATAATAAAGGTTGAGGATAGAGACGGAAATGTTGTTTCGGCAAGAGGTGCAAGGGAAGATATCGTGATGGCAAGTGTTGAAGCAATGATAAATGGTATAAATAAAATCCTCTCAAAAAGACTTAGAAGAACCCAAACTTAATCCTCTTGATGACCTCCTATTCTGATTGTTAATTTTTGTGATCAAAACTTTGGCCATTTTTATCCACAAGGTTAAACTACTGGGATCATATGTATATTGTTGTTGGAGGTGAATTACATGAGTGAAGATGTAGAAGAGCTAAAAGAGGTGTTTAATGTCCTATCAACTCAGGTGCCAGCGTTAATTAAGGGAATAATAGCAAGCGTATTCTCCGAGGAAGCTGGCAGAGAAATGGGTAAAGCTGCTGGAGCATTCTATAAGGGTCTTATCGAATCTGGATTACCAGCCGAAGCTGCCTTAAAGATGACAGAAAACTACATTAGCGTATTTACAAACCTCGGCGAAATAATGAAGAGAATCGGCCCCGCTAAGGAAAAAGAGATTAAAGAGGAGATAAAGAGTAAAACTGGTGAAAAAGAGGAAATAAAAGAAGGTTAAGAGAAAAGAATGCTGTTTTTGTCGCCATCTTTAGAAGTGAAACGTTTTGGGAATTAAACGCTTTTTTCTGTTAATCTCGGCTTTCCTCTACATTTTTTGTTTATTGTTTATACTTATTGCTAAATTACTGTGGATATGGGTAGTTTTAGATTGGAAAATTTGGAGGGTTAAGAAGAATTTTGAAAAAGAGATCATTAAATATGGTGTATCAAGAGATGAAGCGAAAAAATTAAGCAACCAATACAACTTAATTGGAAGAAATCTCAGAAGATTTCTTCTTAAAGGAAAACTGAAATTTAGTTGACAATCTTGTCCAAAAACTAACATATAGAACGTTTAATTTTGGAACAGAGCGAATTAATCGGAGAATATATCAGGTATATTATAAGATTGAGCGAAAATTAGTTAAAAACCTAAATAAAACTTCAATTATGTTATTGAAAGTATTAATGGTGGTGGAAAATAGTGATTAAAGAAAAAAGAGAAACACCTTATTTTCGAAGGAAACTCGAACCGATAGAGGTTCGAGTGCCCAAGAGTATCTCTGAATTATTATCTGAAATGGCAAGGACGGGTTTTCAAGGTAGAAAGATTGGAGAGGTTGTTAAAGTTTGGGAAGATATGCTTAATGATGATGTAACGATATTTTTTGGTTATGCAGGTTCAATGAGCACAACCGGTCAATGGAAGATAGTTAACTGGCTCATTGAAAGGCGCTTCATAGATGTTATAGTTTCAACAGGCGCAAATATATCTGAGGATATTCTTGAAGCTATGGGTGGCACATATTGGCAGGGGCATTACCTTGTTGATGATGAAGATCTTGCAAAATACAAGATAGATAGATTTTATGATGTTTTCGCCGATGAGTTAGAGTATGAACAGATGGAAAATTTGATCGCCGATTTTATGGCGAATCTCAATCCAAGTTACAAGTATTCTTCAGCGGAATTTCTGCATTTATTTGGCGAGTACCTTTCAAGTCTTGGCATAAAAAGCATTATAGCGGCAGCCTACGAGAAAAATGTGCCAGTATTCTGCCCAGCAATAGTTGATAGCGCCTATGGCGTAGCGTATATATTGAATAGAAGAAAAAGCGCAGGAAAATTTGATATAACGATAGATCAAATGAAGGATTTTGACCAAATGGTCGAGATAAAGAGAAGATCTAAACACACCGGGGTAATATATATAGGTGGAGGCGTACCAAAAGATTTCATTCAATTAACAGCTATTAGCAGCAGCATAACGGAGGACGGAAAATACGGTAAACCTAAACCACATAAATATGCAATTCAAATAACAACGGATGCACCGCAGTGGGGCGGCTTATCTGGCTGCACATTTGAAGAGGCAATAAGCTGGGGTAAGGAGTCTAAGGAGGGGAGAAATGTACAGTGCTACTGTGATGCGACGATAGCTTTGCCGATAGTTACACATGCCCTAGCCGAAAAGATTAACGAAAGAAAAAACACACCGGATCTCACGTGGATATTCAAGAATTTAAAATAAATGGCTACCAACTTAGCTTTATAGTTGCGAAGCAACAATACTGAAAACACGCATATTCCACTAAAATTTGCCGGCAGCATTAGACTCTTTTGATTTCTGGATATTTCTTTGAGAACCTCAAGTATTTTATTGTGTGCTATAAACATTCTTTATAACTTCATAATCGCTTCTTTAATTGCTTTGTGGCTTTCCGTTATTGGCGCGGACGTATTCACAATATAGATTTCTTCTACTGAGCGGAAGAGTTCTCCGAAGAATTTTCTCCTCATGTCTGTTTTACGCTCGTCTTTGACTAGCATGTGTGGATTGCAAAAGCCGGTGTATTCCACGTATCTTAAT
>JAWCEH010000006.1:0-92746 GCA_038859955.1 Bathyarchaeia archaeon
GAAAATAGCATGCCTTTTTGCATTAATACATAACCATGAAAATGTTAGGGCGAGGAGGGGAAGGGAAATGTTCCCTTCGCCTTTAACAGCATATAAAGATACATTAGTACTTGAAGCCGGATATTACGCGTTTGACTTATACGTTAATCATACCGGCGAAATAGCTTTATTCAGCAAGGTTGAATCTGAAACATACGGTTTGAACGCTCGGGCTAAAAATGAAGATTGGGAGCCAGAAGTATCCTTCAATAATATTCCCTATCTGGATGTAAGCGCAACCATCAGCAAAGATGGAAAAACTCTCTTCATTGCAGTAGTTAACGCGCATAGGGACAAGGATATTGAATGCCTAGTTGAGCTTAGAGATTTCACACCGGATAAGAGGGGGCAAATATTCGAGTTAAACGCCAAGGACGTAGATGCGTATAACGATAAAGAAAATAAACATAACGTGAAAACCGAAGAAAAACCCAGCATAGAGGTCGGCGAGAAGTTCACATATACTTTTCCAGCCCACTCAACAACTATAATAAAAATACCACATCCACAATAATTCTATCTTTTTTAACTGACCCGCAATTAACTTAACGAGCTATAGAAATTTTTATATTCACAATCTCGAATTTCCTCCTTTATAGGAGATTGAGGAAACTTGACGGCAGATGTGCTTCAAGTGCAGAATTTGAAGGGATTTTATAAAGGTTCTTTTGGCACAGTGTATGCTGTAGACGGAGTTTCGTTAACCATCAAAAGTGGAGAAATTTTGGGTTTGGTTGGTGAATCCGGCTGTGGAAAAAGTACTCTTGCCAAGCTTATTTTAGGCACAAAAGTGCCTTACTTATATAGGGCTGAGGGCAAAGTTTTCATTGAAGGCCATGATATATATAATATGTCTCCAGAGAAACTTCGAAAGCATGTTTTATGCAAGTTTGTCTCTTGGGTTCCTCAATCATCCTTAAATTCTCTTAATCCCACATTAAGACTGAAAAATTTTGTCGCTGAGATGCTTAGAGAACGAACTGGAAAAAAGTATAACCCGGAGGAAGTAAAGAAGATGTTGGCAGAGTACTTTAGAGCGCTCGGTTTAGATGAACATGTTCTAGATCTCTATCCGCATGAATTGAGTGGAGGTATGCGCCAAAGGGCTATTATAGCGATATCATCATTTGTAAAGCCATCTTTATATATTCTAGACGAACCTACATCAGCTCTGGACGTTTTTTCTCAGAAGTTACTGATTAAAATGTTATTTGAGATATATCAAAGAGGAATGATAAAAAGCGCACTATATATTTCTCATGACATAAGTACCCTCAGACAAATATGCAATAATATCGCCGTAATGTATGCTGGAAAGCTCGTCGAATATGGTGGCACAGAAAATCTCGTTAAAGATCCACTACACCCCTACACAAAGGCCCTCATATTCTCTTCTTTACCGCTAGAGCAATGGATAAAACATGAAAGAGATAAATTTAGAGAGATAAAAGGGAGGCCACCGGACTTAAGAAATCCGCCTCCAGGATGCAGATTCCATACGAGGTGCCCAAACGCAATAAGCGGATTATGCGATTCAGAAGAACCACCTTTTATTAATGTTCGTGGTAGGTTTATTTCATGCTGGCTTTATAAGGAGGGTGCTTGATGGGAGAGGTTGTTCTCGAAGTTAAAAATTTAACTAAATATTACATATCGGGATACTTCCGCACGAAATATATAGTTGGCGCCGAAGATGTAACATTCAACTTAAGAAAGGGGGAAATATTCTCACTTGTTGGTCAAAGTGGTAGCGGAAAAACCACAGTAGCGAAGATGGTTCTGAGGCTGATTAAGCCTACCAAGGGTGAAATACTGCTCCACGGCAAAGATGCCTTTTCCTACCCCATAAAAGATTACTATAGAATGGTGCAAGCGGTTTTCCAGGATCCATTTTCCTCAGTTAACTTCTTTTTCACAGTCGATAAAATATTTGCAGATGCCTTTAAATTAGCGGAGAATACATACAAAAAATACTCTGCGGAAGAAAAAAACGAGATAATTCAGCGCATACTAGAAAAGATAGGCATGGAATTTAAGGATATAATGGGAAGGTATCCCCACCAATTAAGCG
Source organism: Bathyarchaeia archaeon (assembly GCA_038859955.1). GTDB lineage: Archaea > Thermoproteota > Bathyarchaeia > Bathyarchaeales > DTEX01 > DTEX01. The sequence continues at coordinate 2,111 of JAWCEH010000006.1, forward strand.
GTGGACAGTTGCAGAGACTGCTTGTCGCTAGGGCTTTAATCATTAGCCCAGATGTATTAGTTGTTGATGAGCCGACAAGTATGATAGATGCGTCTACGCGTGTAGGCCTACTAAACGAAGTATTAAGGTTGAAAGAGGAGAGGGGGATGGCCGTAATATTCATAACACATGATATAGGCCAAGCCTACTATATCTCTGATAGAGTGGCTGTAATGTATAAGGGGAGGATAGTTGAGGAGGGGCCCGCTGACAAAGTATTCTTTGAGCCTGAGCATCCCTACACAAAAGATCTTATCGCTAGTGTACCAAAACTTCTTGAGAAATGGAGTTTCTAGCTCATCTCTTTTCATCAAAAATGCCAGCAAAGAGGGTTTAAGTTTCGTTTCTACTCAAAACCTAATTTCAACGCAAAACTTAAATATTTAATTTGTTTACCTCTTCTCAAGGTCGATTAGAAATGGTTAAGCTTGTAAGTACTCATTTTATAACATTTTTTCTTAGAAAACTGGCCTTCCTTTTGATCGCTATGTTCATTGCGTTGAACTTTGTCTTCTTCTTTCCTCGCATGATGCCCTTTACACCCGTTGATATAATGCTTGGGAGAATAGCTGGTGGAGAGGCCACAGGACTCGGCACAACAGGTGCAACAACTGGGGATATTTCGCAACTCGGCCGACTCCAAGTTTTACGCATAATTTATGAAGAAAAGTTTGGAATAAGTGATCCCATTCAGATTCAGTATCTTAAATTTTGGAGGAGAATTTTCACTTTAGACTTCGGTCTCTCCTATTGGCAGTATCCAAGATCGGTTGCGGAATTAGTGAGTTTATCCTTACCTTGGACACTCGCATTGGTAATCCCTGTGTTACCTGTTGGTTACATTGTTGGAAACTGGATTGGATCTAGAGCGGCATTTTACAAGGGAAGGTTTGATAAAGTCATCTACTATATTTTATTGTTTTTGTCTCGGGCGCCCTACTATTGGTTTGCTCTAGTTTTTATGCTAGTCTTTGGTGTTTACTTACAATGGTTCCCAACGCGTGGAGCATATTCTTCCAGATGGCTAGCACCTACCCTGAGCATTGAATGGTTTTTAGATGCAGCTTGGCACTATTGTCTTCCCTTCCTTTCACTTGTGGGCTTAGGGATTGGAGGTTGGGGTGTTGGAATGAGAGCGCTAATGATTTATGAGGCCGAGTCTGATTATGTTCAGTATTTGCAACAATTGGGCTTCGGTAAGAATAAACTTAGGAAATACGCCATGAGAAACGCTATTTTACCAAACTTTACCGGTCTCCCTTTAACTTTAAGCTCCTTAGTTAGCCAAACTTTACTTGTTGAAACAGTTTTTGGGTATCCTGGTCTTGGCACACTATCCTATAATGCCGTATATTCTGCTGACTATCCTCTCCTTGAAGCAACCTTCCTATTTACGATAGCAATAGTTCTGGTTGGAAATTTCATTTGCGACGTTCTTTATGGAATACTTGATCCGCGTATTGGGGCAAGATATGTTGGTGGTGAATAAATGTCGAGTCGAGTAAAAGTTCTTATAAGAAATTGGGGCTTTCAAATCTCCTCAGCTATAATTATTTCAATAGTCATATTCGGTTTTGTAGGGCCGCTCTTTTATCCTAACCCTTATGCGTTTGTTGGACGCAGATATGAGTCTCCATCCAGCAGTTTTCCACTTGGAACAGACATACTTGGTAGAGATATTCTAGCCCTATTAACAGTGGGTGTTCGCAACTCACTCATTGTAGGGTTCTTTGCTGGAGGAATAGGGCTGCTAATCGCAATAGCCTTGGGAGTATTCGGTGGATATGCCGGGGGCTTAATTGACGACGTACTGAATCTACTAAGCAATGTATTCTTTGTTCTCCCAACGGTTCCTCTTTTAATAATAATATCCGCATCCGTAAAACATAGAAGTCTCTTAACAGTAGCCAGCTTCATCGCCGTTACAATATGGCCTTGGGCGGCCCGCCAACTTAGGGCTCAGGTTCTAAGTTTAAAGGAAAGGGACTTTGTGAATTTAGCCCGCATATCTGGTAAAGGCAATGTGAGGATAGTGTTGGAGGAAATTATACCAAACATGCTTGCTTATGTTTTTACATCCTTCTGTGGAATATTCGCTGGTGCGGTAATGTCGGAAGCAGGGATAAGCATGATAGGTTTAGGTCCTACAACTGAAGAAACACTTGGAATGATGCTTCACTGGGCTATAATGAGCCAGGCGATACACTTGGGAGTGTGGTGGTGGTTTATACCGCCAGGTGTTGTTCTTATATTGTTTACTGGAGCACTATTCTTGCTGTCATCAGTTATGGACGATGTGTTTAACCCAAGAGTGCAAAGATAATCCCTATTTCATCTTTTTCGCTATTTGCATATTTTGATTCGTTCACATTTTAAACGATTCAACCAAAATTTAGGATGCATGCTAACTGAGCAATATACATAAACTCATCCAAAATTATTTAATCTTTTGACAGTCAGTGGTTTTGTATATGCTTTAGCCATGTACTCATGTATGTTCTAGATTTTCACTATAGCCCTGTATATTCAGCATACTTATCCCTAGCCTTTCAGACGGGCTTATTTACCATTAAAGCCACGAGCCCAGGCAGGTTCCTCAACTCTTCTGGCCGCCTCATCCTTCAAAGTTAGGATAGCCCAATACTTCTCAAAAATAACAAATCACTTAACGAATTCGACTAGTCAAACCGCATAAAAAGTTGTTCGCAAAAGATTCGATTTATAAGATTTTAATAACGCAAAACTTAAATAAAGTTTTCCTAATCCCTTCCTTTCAATCAGGATGTGAAATATTTATGAGAAGAATAAAGATAGGTTTAATCGGATGCGGCATGATTGTTGAGAGAGCTCATATTAAGGCTTTCGAAGAAATTATGAAAAGAGACGCGGATCTCTTTAGAGTTGCTGCATTATGCGATCTCAAAGAAGATAATGCGCGTAGAATCGCAAATTACATCTCCCAGTTTCAGAAAGACATCACGCCTAAAATTTACACAGACTATGAAAAAATGCTGGAAATCGAGGATCTAGACGCCGTGAGTGTGGCGACTCCACATTTCATACATGCAAAGCCCACAATAGAGGCGCTTGAGAAAGGGGTAAATGTAGTGATTGAAAAGCCCTTTTCCATCACCATAAATGCAGGTCGTAAGATGATTGAAGCATCAAAGAGAAGCGGAAAGATTCTTGCATGTATTGAACCGCGCCGTAGAAGCGTAAGAAGCAGACTTATTGACTGGATAATTAACAAAGAAAAAATTATTGGCAAAGCGCGATTCCATGTATACCATGAGGTAGAACCTGAAAAAAGGTTCTCTCTGATTGTGGGGACTCCTTGGAGACATGATAAGTATATGGCTGGTGGCGGGTGGGCATTAGATGGCTTAGTTCATTACTTCGATTTCCTGCGCATGATATTTGGCGATGCGCTAGAGGTTTACGCTAAAGTGAAAAATTTTGAGCCCATTCGCTTCTTAGACTATATAGAAGGAAAAGGAGGAAGCAAGACTAAGCCTGTTCGATCAAATGTGGAGGACTCAGTTTTCTCAATTTTAACCTTTGAAAGTGGCGTAATCAGTTCGATTACGTGGAGTTCAGCTACCCACGGAGAATGGTCTCTGATGCGGGGATACTATGGAGAGCAGGGAAGCTTAGTATTAATAGGGTTGCCTGAAGTAAAAGCCAAAACTGGCTTCCCAGAGGAAACTGGCTTTTTGACATGGGAATCCGGAAAAGAATCTATAGAGAATTTAGAGAAACGTTTCATGGAATCCTTAGACGAGGAGGAAAAGGGTAGGTTCTTCCCACTTGGGATGACTAACCCTTACGCGATTGCCTACTATGACTTCTTTGATTCCATTTTGACTAAGAGGCAGCCGGAAATAACTGGTGAAGATGCATTAGCAGCGCAAGCTATAGCGGAAGCAATGTATGAGTCAAGTATTGTAGGCGAACCAGTTTGCGTAAAAGATATTATTGAAGGAAAGATAAGCGTATACCAAAGAGAGATCGATGAAATGTTGGAAAATACTTCCTTTACAAGACTCTTGGAGGGATACTTTAAAGGATAGTTTAGGGAGGGAAGCGAGATGAAGATCGGTGCCCAAATTTTGCTTTGGCAAGGCAATATGGAGGCTGCTTTGAAGGATATTTCGGCATCTGAGTTGGATGGTATAGAAACTTTTGCTCAGCCTACACTAGAGCGGTTTGGCGAGAAAACAAATGAATTTCGCTCTCTACTGAAGCAAAACAACGTATCTCTCTCGGGAATGTATTATATTGATGACCTTATATTAACTGAAAACCAACCCCAAGTGATTAAAAATTCTACTAAAGCAATACAATTCTTACGTGACGTAGGCGGCGAATTCCTAATAATTCACCCACAGTGGCTAAAGATCGGCGATAAAGTACTGAACAAAGAGCTCCTTCCTTCATCCACATATAATCAGCTTGCAAATATTATGAATGAGATTGGAAAAATAGCATTAGACTATGGAGTTAAGGCGGTATTTCATCCCCACGTCGATACGTTAGTGGAGAATAGAGATGAACTGGATAAGATAATGGGGCTCTTAAATCCTGATCTAGTCGGCCTCTGCTTTCATGCTGCACATTTCATCCGAAACAACTCAAACGCATATCAGATCTCTAAAGACTATGCGGATCATATAATCTACGTGCATGTGTCCGACATGAAAGGCGTCGATAAAATACCGGAAGCCATCGATTTAGCTAGGAAGGAAGGAAGAAACCTTATGGAAGTTATGAGAGAACTCGGGGTTCGTCCGGTAAACCTCGGTATGGGCGAGATCGATCAATACACGCTAATAAAACCCATAATAGAAGCAGGGTTTGACGGTTGGATAATAATCGAGGGCAAAGATCCAGATTCCACACCACTTGAAGCACTAAAAATATCATTAGAGTATCTAGAGAGTATGCTTAAAAGAATGCGTTCTTATTTTTAGCAATATTCTTTTCTCTTCATAACCTATACTTTTATGTTCTAGAGGAGAGATAAAATAAAACTAAGCTGTAACCTCCTTAATGTTATAAAATAAGGGATCCAAAAGTCTTAAATACATTCGCCTTAAACTTTTAAGGAGAAATAAGGTGAGGAAAAGATCTTGAAAACAAAAGATTATCTCAGTATGTCTCTTCTACTGCTCTCGGTCAGCGCGTCTCTTATAAGCGTTGCTGGAATGATAACGCCCTTTATAGTTTCCGCGCAAGAAATAGTACTTCCGCCAGAGCAGACGTTTACTTATATCTTCGGCGGCGATAACTTTGTGGATATATGTCCATTCAATCCAAGCTCAACTCCAACTGGAGTTAATCAACTTTATGAGCGCTTGGCCTACATGGACTCGTATAGTGGTGGAATGAACCCGTTGCTGGCTGAGAGCTGGGGCTTCATCGATGATTACACCTTCGAGATAAAACTAAGACCCCAAGCTCGTTGGTCAGATGGAACACCAGTAAAAGCCGAGGATGTAGTCTTCTCTCTTCAATCATTCACCGATCCGACATATGGCGGAAGCCTTCGCCCTGAAGTCAAGGAATATATCGCCGTTAATGACCTTACTGTGCATATTAAACTTAAGGATGAGTATCCGAAGAACCGGCGTGTCTTAGGCGTTCTTATAGACTACGATATTATCCCTAAAAAGAGGTGGGCGCCTCTCTTAGCGCAATATGGACGTGACATTCTATCTTATACGGATCTAGATGACCTCTCGAGCATAATCACGTCAGCAGCGTATCTTCCTTATTATGCTTCGCCTGATCGCAAAAGGTTTATAATGATCAGGAATGAAAACTATTGGGGAAAGGAGATAGGGTGGTTCTTCCATCCGAAATACCTTGATTTTCAATATGTTGGTGGTGGAAATGAGGGTACAGTGAGAGTTGGATATATAGAGCGAAAAACCGATTGGAGCGCTGTTGGCTTCAATGAACCTCAGTTCTACAAGGAGAATAATATTCTATGCTGGGACATAAAGGCTGAGCCTTCAGGCATGTTCTTTAATGAGCCTTGTTGCCTGCCGATAGCCTTTAACTTCAATTATACGCAGAACAGTGTTCACGTTTTTCGCTTCCAATGGCTAAGAGAAGCGCTTCTCTATGCAACGGATGCTGAGGCCTCGTTAGTATCAGGGTGGAACCTCTGTGGCAGGCTCTATACGCAAACATTCTTAAACCCAGATCTACCGGACTATGAACTATACGCTAATGTTGATGCGTTAAAAAGATATTTTGAAACAGAGGTTAAAGGTGGAATAGTCCGAGTTAAATATAGCCCGCAGAAGGCCATACAGATTCTTCAGAAATATTGTGATGGCAGTCCAACAGAAGGCTGGACAATTAAACCCGAGGTCTTAGCCGCGGCAGGCTACGATCCATCAATTACTGTAAAGCTTGGTTATCCTGAGCCATGGACAATACAAGCCGTAAATGGTTGGACAGACACTATGATAGAGGTGAAGATCGTTGCCGAGTGCTGGTCTAGCATTGGAATCCCAACCATACCCGTATATCCGGAGTTTGGAACTTGGATGAGCAACTATGCCAGCGGCACCTTCTGCTGCACTATGATGTGGTCATGGTGTTATCTAGTCGATACACCAAATCCAATTGCGGATACATTTTATAGCAACTTTGTTCAATATACAACCCCACCAAACATATGGGTTGGCAGCCCAGGTCTGTATCCATTGTTCTTCGATGGTAATCATCCGCCGTTACCAAATACCGCCGAGCAAGTTAAAAACCTTGTGTTAAGTCTATATCAGATGGAGCCTGGGACTCCTGAATATATAAATACCGTTAAGCAGATTCAGGAGATACTTATACCACAGGTTCCCTTCATTATGACGCATACTAAGGCTTCAACCGAAGGCTTCATAACTGATAGATGGGTTAACTTCCCAACAAAATACGATCCCTTTGAGCACAGACTTGACAAGGAAAGTTTTGCACGATGGCTCCTGCTAAAGCATGTTAGGCCCCGTTCGATTGAAACCTTAAGCTTCTCAATCTCACCAGGAATGACTCAAGCCGGGAAAACAGCCATGGCTACAGTAACCCTGAGGAATAAGGCTGATTGCGAATTAGACTATAAAGTTGAGATAGCTCTAGGTGAGCCGAAACCAGGCCCAGGTCCGGAAGTGATCGCATCGAAAGTTGTTACAGTGCCAGCTCGTAGCACATTGACCGTACACATACCAGTAACATTTGAACAGCCTGGAACCTATGTCCTAACCGTTGATGATTGGAGAGTGGACGAATTTGATCCAGGTGATCCATTAACAGTGCTTCTTACGGTTACCGAGCCAGTAGAGGTTATTGACATATCTGCGCTTTTGAATGCGATCGAAGAGGCCAGGCAAGCTGCTGAGCGGGCCAGGTCGGCTGCTGAAGACGCAAGAGCCGCAGCCCAAAGCGCTACAGAGATGGCTATGGCAGCTAGGGCTTCTGCGGAAGCAGCCGCACCAGCATGGATGGTTTGGGCTTCAACAATCATCGTGATCGTCGTTGTGCTTGCCGGAGTAGCCATACTCATTAGACGCATAAGTCCTCCAGCCGAGAGTTAGCATAAACCCGAAAATTTCCTTTCCCATCTTTCTTTTTTTAATATTAGAGAAGGAGAATCAAGTTTCTCTATTATTGCATAAAATCGAAAACGGTTAGAAATATTGGGCTCAGGACTATAAGAAGATAGACAAGTTTAGTGCTTCATTAACAAACCCTAAGGAAAATTCATTTTCTTCCTTATAATCCTCTAGTACTAAACCTTGCTAAAAGTCCTCAAACATATTGTCATACGTTTTTTGATTGACTAAGTCTATGGTAAGGTTTATTTTGCGAATTTAAGCAAGTTCGCTGGAGTGTCTTTTTATTTTTAATATGGCTTCAGCTATGTCGTCTACGTCCTTGCTTTCTCCTAGAAACAGATATTGTGGTAGTTCAATAGCCTCATCGTTATAGGCTTTCTCAGAAACCGGGAAGCTTGGCTTGTTCTCTAAATAGAGCTTGTAGGCTTCACTCCATCTTGAATAGTATAATGCCACATGTAGTGGTGGATGCGGTTTGCCGCAAGGTATACCCTCGGCCCTCAGGGCCATAATAAACTTGTTGCGTGGAATACCGCTGAAACATTTGGGGTCGTACTTAAAACAGTATGGCCATGGCTGGTGCCTACTTAATCTACTATCCACTTTAACTGGCTCTATCCCCTCAATCTCGCTGAGCCTTTTATTTAGGTAAATTTGGTTCCTTTGTCTTATCCTAACTTGTTCCTCAAGCCTCTCAAGTTGTACTAGGAGGATTGCCGCTTGAATCTGAGTCATCCTATAATTAAACCAGTTAACTACTTCAGTAGGCATTATTCCCTCCTCTTCGATTCCTCCTTCCCTTAGCCGTCCACAATCCTTTATGGCATAACATTTCTCTGCATAAACCCTATTATTAGTGATTATTATTCCGCCTTCTCCAGCCGTCATAAACTTGCCCTGCTGAAAACTGAAGCAACCCATATCACCTAAGGAGCCTACTGGTTTATTTCTCCAAACGAAGCCATGTCCTCTTGCGCAGTCCTCTATTAGAATTAGGCCGCGCTCCCTACATATTTTCAGAAGTCTATCCATGTCTGGAGCCGAGCCATAATTATAGACTGGAATGACAGCTTTAGTCCTATCAGTTATAGCCTCCTCAACATTAGATACATCCATACAATATGTTTCAGGATCAACGTCAACGATAACCGGTGTAGCGCTAGTCATTAGAACCGCACTTCCAGTAGCCCAGAACGTTAACGCCGGAACAATAACCTCATCGCCGGGGCCGATGCCAGCGGCTAACAGTGCAACATGTAAAGCTATCGTGCCATTAGCGACGCATACACCATATTTGCAGCCATGGCTCCCGGAGAACTTCTCCTCAAATTCAGCCTCCTTAGGCCCACTCACACCCACACCTCCACCCCAATACCCACTCCTAATAACCTCCTCAACAGCCCTAACTTCCATCTCATCATAAACTGGCCAAGAAGGCCACTCTCTATTTCTAATTTTTTCGCCTCCCTTGATTGCTAACACGGATCCCAACATTAACCCACCTGGAATTTAATGCCGAAATAACAGTTATCAAGTTTATATGTTTTAAAATAAATATGTTATTTTAACCCGAATAGTTAAAATGAATAAAAAGTTTAAAATATTTGTTTCTAGTTGATCCAGACGTAATTTTAGCATATGGAAACCAGCATAATACTTGCTTCCTTAAGAGTTATACCCTTAATATTCTCAATGATTCGAGCAATATTCACACCCATAATATTTGCAATCAAGATATAAGTAAAGCCTTCTATATTTCTGAATTTATGGTGTTTATCTGCGAATCAGTCTTCTCTTTACGTTCTTATGGCTGAAGATTGCGATTATGATTTTATCATTCCGATTTTTATGCATATTAAATACTCAAAAATTATTTCTCATAAATCCAACAGGCTACCTCAACGTTGCCCACTTTGATGAGTGGGGGTCTTTCTTTTCTGCATTTTTCAGCGCTTTCAGGGCAGATATCTGCATATTTGCAGCCGGGAGCAAGGAACTCTTTGATCTCTGCCCCCGGTGGATTTACCTCCTCTTTTAACCATTTATCTCTCTTTCCCGGCTCAGGTAGCGATTTTACCAGCGCCTTTGTGTAGGGGTGATACTGTTTGAGAAGAACTTCGGATGCTGGTCCCCTTTCAACAATCATTCCTCTATACATGATGTTTATTTCGTCGCTTATGTAATAGGCTGTTGCAAGGTCGTGTGTAATGTAAATGAAACTTACACCCTCCTCTCTTAAGCTCCTAAACATATTTAGTATATTCATTCTCAAGGATACGTCAATCATTGATACAGGTTCATCGGCTACAATAAGATTTGGTTCAGCTACAAGAGCCCGTGCTATAGATATCCTTTGAAGCTGTCCGCCGGAAAATTCATTCGGCTTTTTACCAGCAATCTCGGCTATAGATAAACCCACAGTCCCTAAAACTTTTTCCATGCGAGCGATTGCTTCTTTCGAGTTTACTCCAAGCATATTTTTAGCGGTTCCAACCATGTAAGCATCAACTTTTCTAAGGGGGTTAAACGTTTCATAAGGATCTTGAAATATCGCTTGAACCTCTTTTCGAAAGATCTTTTTCTCTTTACGTCCCAATTTGTGAATATTTTTCCCTTTATAAAGAATTGCCCCTCTATCTGGCTTTATAAAACCTAGAAGTATTCTAGCGAGAGTTGTCTTTCCACATCCACTCTCCCCAGCTATAGTTAATATTTTCGGTCGATTTTCCAGAGCAAGTGATACGTTGTCAACGGCCGGGAATTTGGTTCTACCGAGGAAACCGTAGCCAAAAAACTTTTCTACGTTTCTCGCCTCTAAGAGGAGTTCACTCATGTAATTCACTCCTTAAGCCAGCATGAAACATAATGGTTCGGTTCCACCTCAATGAAAATAGGTTCCTCCCTTTGGCATACATCCTTAGAATATGGGCATCTTGGATGGAATCTGCAGCCGGGTGGTGGATATCTGAGATCAGGTGGCTGCCCTTGAGCACCCGCTCTCTGAGATTTATCTCCAAGTCTCGGCAAAGATTTAATTAACATTTCAGTGTAAGGATGCATTGGCTTCTCAAAGATTGTTTGTGTTTCCCCAATTTCGACAATTTTGCCAGCATACATTATTCCAAGCCTATCTGTTAGAACGCTGTGAACGCCCATGTCATGTGATACTACAACAAGCGTATTCTCAATCTTCCTTTGTGCGTTCCTAAGAAACATTAAAGCCACGCGTTGGTTTATTACATCCAATGCTGAAGTCGGCTCATCCGCAAGAACTATATCGGGTTTAAATAATAATGATAAGGCGATCACCACCCTCTGTCTCATTCCGCCACTAAGCTGATGAGGAAAAGCTGAGAGAACATCGCTTGGTAAACCAAAACCTTCTATGTACTCCCGCGCCTTAACGTATGACTCACTCTTCTTTATACCCATATGCTCTTTATAAATCTCAGCGAAATGATCTCTTATTCTCATTGTTGGATTTAGAACGTTCATGGCGTTCTGAGGAATGTAAGAGATATGCTTCCACCAAACATTCTTGCGAAGATTCTCTAGTCCTAATGAGGATACACCAAATACTTCACCGTTAGATGTGTAAAGTTCTATAGAGCCATCCCTTAATATCATAGGCGGCTCAATAAAACCATACATCATTTTTATAAGAGTTGATTTTCCGCATCCCGATTCTCCCGCTATCCCAAATATCTCATTTCTATACAACTCTAATGAAACGTTGCTGACAGCATCTACGTAAACTTCTGAGAGCTCATAACCACCTTTAAGATTTAAGCATTTTAGAACGGCGCTCATATTTCTCACTTAACTCCCGTGAGCTCACCTATTATTTTAGAGAGTTCGTATAACGCCACTATTAATATTGCAAGCAAAAGTATTGGAAAGAGGATCCACCACCATATTCCTCTTAAAATAGATTGATACTGCAAGGCCCAGTAAATTATTGAGCCAATTGTTGCCTCTTCCAGAGTTGAGAGACCGAAAACAGCTATCGTTGTTTCCATCCCTATGGCCCAATTTAATAGCCCGAGAAATGAAACCGCCAGCCACCTTACAATGTATGGAAGATATTCGTGGAGAAATATGCGTAGCATGCCAAAACCGGAAAGAAGAGATGTATAAGTGAAGGATCTTTCTCTCAAACTCAGTATTAAGGATCTAACCGATCTCGAAGGCCAAGCCCAACCAAATATCGAAAGTATTAACGCTATTAAAATTGGACTTAAATATTTTCTCCAAGAGTACGCAAGAACGATTAGAACTGGCAGCCCAGGGATCAAACAAAAACTATCAATAAGCAAGGTTAAAGCATATCTTGAAACTGAACCCCTTACGAAACCTGCAATAGAACCGAGGAGAAAGGCTATCATCGTAGATATGGACGCTGTTAAAACACCTAGAGTTATAGAGTTTCTTAGCGCATAAGCGGTTAACCAGAAGAGATCCTGTCCAACCGTAGTTGTGCCAAAAGGAAAAGATTTGGATGGGGGTTGATCGCCTGGTACAGTAGCCCATCTCCTAGGATCGTAAGGGGCGAAATAAGGAAATATGAAGGCAAAGACGCACAAAAATGCAATTATACCTGCTGTTATCTTGAGAGATAGGGGTAACTTCATGCCTTTAACCACCATACCTTATTCTCGGGTCTATGAGAGGATAAATCAGATCAAGGATGAATGCTGCTGAGGCTACACCAATTATAGAGTAAGATAGTATTCCCAACATTAGGTTGTAATCAGCGCCCACTATAGCGTTATATAACAATCTTCCTAATCCAGGATAAGCGAATATGTATTCAGTGACCAAGGAACCATTGAAAATGTATCCTAAACTAAGCGCAAGCGAGGTTATCTGTGGTAGTAAGCTGTTTCGCATAACATATTTTGTAATAGTTTTTCGACCTAAACCTCGTATAATAGCATAATTAACAAAGTCTTCTCTTTTTACGCTCAACGCTAAGGCCTTCATTGATAGGAGCCATGAAGATGCAGAGAGCGCTATAATGGATAAAGATGGTATTGAGAGGCGCCTAATAACCTCAGCCATATACGTCAATGATAAAGATGGTATAGCCATCCCAGCTCCTCCAACACCCCTCGCTAAGGGAATTACGAGACTGAAGAATAGGAAAAGTAGGAGTGCAAATATAACGTATGGAACTGGGTAGAGGCTCATGGAGATCCATTCTAGCGCCTTAGAAACTCTACTCCGACTGAAAACCGCTGCCAGCACTCCGACAATATTTCCAATAACCCAGGATAAAATAGTTGAGAATCCCAGCAGTAACACTGTCCAGCTTAATGAGTTATATATGAGTTCAATAACTGGGGTTGGAAAGAAAGAAAACGATGGACCCAGGTTTCCAGTAATTACCCCCTTTATAAAGGATAAATACTGTAGATAGGGCGGTTTGTCTAGACCATACAATTCCAGAATCTGTTGTTTCATGGCTAGTATTTCCTCTGGCCTGAGATGACCGCCCATAGCTACTAACCTGGATATTAGAACCGTACTAGGGTCCACCGGACTTGCTCGAGACACTAGGAATGCCAACGTAAGTCCAATCCATACCGTTAAAATGAAAAATAATAATCTGCTTATAACATGAATAATAAGCCTATAGCTTTTTGACTTCAACTTTAGGGTTCCCATTAGGATCTTCCCTTTTTTATTAGGGGAAAAGATGCTTATTAACTTTAATACATTCTATCTTGTCGCTTGTCAATATAATTAACTAAATAAAAAAAGAGGAGGGTAATGGGTTATTTCTTATGATTTACCGCGTACAAAGAGTAACACTATGCCTATTATTACCAGTACAATTATAGCTATGCTTGCGGCCATAAGCGTTGACAGGGTTGATGACAAGCCTTTTACTTCAGTTGAAAGAGCATCAATGCTGCTCTTTAATTCAGATGCCGTGCTTGATAAAGAATTTAATGAAGCTTCTAATGCAGTTGTCTTTCCAAGCAGATCTGATACCGACTTGGCTATTGCGGGTATTTCCGGAGGAACAGGTGGACTATATGTGGCTTTACCAGCAGCTACAAGAGCGTCTGCATCATCCTTAGGTATGACCATGGCGTCGCCAGATACGTATGGACCATAGCTCTTGCCATCAGCACCGGTAAAGGCTGGAATACTAGTCTTTGCATAAACAGTGACGTAGGATATTGCTGGCGGCGGCCCAACTTGAGCTGGTTTAAGACGTGGTAAAATGTATTTGGCACCAGCACACCAGTAAAGGAATGACCAGTAGGGGTTCTTTCCGCTTGGGAACCCAGTCCAGTAGTATGTATCGTATGGTGAGAATTTCTTGCAGTCGAACATGAAAGCCGCAGGCATATTGGCGATAAGATGCAATAGAATTTGTTTAGTTAGCTGCTCGGCTTCAGGCTTGAATGGAGATATTGCCATAACTTGGTCTATTAACGCATCAAGCTCCGGGCTACGATATCTAACTCCGGCTGGTGCATATTCACCCTCAGGCTTATAGTAGCTTGAGTGTAGGCCTTCATACACTCTGCCTACAAGTAGTGGATCCTGGGCACCCCAACCCCAGTATCCACCAACCTCAAAGAAGCCATAGTTATATTCGTTCCAGAATGGAGTTCCCTCTAACACTCTCACAGTAACATCTATACCGAAGTCTCTCCAGCACTCGGCTACCGCCATAACCATTCTTGTAGAGTCCAACTCATAAGTTGGACCATTTATCGTAATGGTCCAAGCGCTGCCATCCGGTAGCCTCCATTTACCGTCTGGCCCCTTCTTGAAACCGTTTGCCTCAAGTAGCTTTGCAGCAACATCGGGAGAGAACTTCCACCATCCCGGACCCCAAATCTCCTCCACTGGCAGATTAACAACTTTATACTTTCCAGAGTAATATGTATAGATTTTATAAGGTATGGTTGCGTCGAAGGGCTTGAATTTGGTACCATCAGGCAAGGTTAATTCGAAGTTCATCAGTTCACTTTTAAGTCCAAGTTGCCACTTCTTAAAGACTGGGTAAGCCATTCCAGCTGGTACTGGCACAAATATTTGGCATCCGTCAAAGGCTGTTATCATAACCTCCGTTGCGTTAATAGCTAATGTAAGCGCCCATCTTACAGCTGTTATATTATAAGGATACTTGTCGCAGTTGAAGAATATGCCTCTGGCAGTACAGTCGTATGGGAAGATCCACGGAAAGTCTTCAAACCAGCTTTGAGTTGTGGGGTTCATGAGTTTCAATGCCTTCCAGCCTTCCGTAGTTACATCGAATATCCAGTCAAGTTCGTGTCTTGCTTGAGCTAAAATCTTTGATTCCTCGGTTTCATGTGCAACAGCCCATATATATTTCGGACCTGGTTTCTCGTAACCTTTTTCTTTACACCATACTCCTACAGCTGTGCGCTCCCAGTCATCTCTTAATTGTAGCAGGAACCAGTATCCTGTTGGGTCGCGATCTATCAGTACATAGGGTCCTAGAGAAACTGGGTCAGAGAACTTGTATTTTGTAGGGTCATCTTGCTTTTCAAAGACGTGTTTTGGCATTATATAATAGGGGCAACCCCAAACCTCTATGAGGAAGTTCGTCCAGAAGTAGGGATTCGGCGAATTAAGTTCAACAACTACAGTGTATTTGTCAGATGCGTAAATATTTTTCACCCAGCGTTTCGTTAATGGATAGTTAGTGAATCCCTCATAGCTTCCTATTGTTTTAACAGTATAAACAACATCGTCAGCTGTGAATTCAACGCCATCACTCCAGTATATTCCTCGCCTCAACTTTAATGTTAACACAGTATAATCCTCATTATATATTGGTGGTTCAGAGGCTAAAGCACAAATTAATGAGCCGTCTCCGTGATCTGTATACCACAAGGTATCGAGTATAAACTGATGCAAGCCCCAACCTATCTGAGTCCCTGGAACCCATGCGTTCATTTGGGTTGGATCAGCAGTTCTCCCATGTATAACATCAAGTATCAAAGTTTCTTCTCTAGGGATGCCGTGAGGTAACTGAGCCTTAACAGGTATAGGAAACAGCGATAACATTGACAATGCTAGAATCGTTACAGTTAGGGTTGTACAAAATCTTTCTTTTTTCATAACTCCTCCCTAAACAAAATAAATCTTAATAATATTTAAATTTTTTCTAAATTTTTTAAATAATCATTTTTCGGTTTTCAAAGCTAATCAGTTATATTATTAGGAATTCTAGTTTTCGTCAATAAATTAGTTTCTTTAATGGTTGACGTTATTTTGTCTTCCGTTCTCCAATTTCTCGATTTCACTTTTCATCTTTGGCTCTTGTAGAGGGCTCTATCCGCCCGGCGGATCATTATTTTACCTCCAATCATTCTCCCGCCTTCTTTTGTGCTAATAAAAACTCGAAATAAGTAGAGAAATGACTTAAGAGATTCATAGTTAAGTCTGTCTTGCCCTCAAATAGTCTTGGTTAACTTAAATGCTCATATATATTTGATGAATAAAAAGTGTTAGATGAAATTAATAATTCAAAGTATCCATAGAAATTCTTGCGTTCTAAAGCGGCTTTTACTCTTTAATTCTATTTGTGCCAGTAAACTTCTATTCCCATGTAATTGTTTAGGGCTTCATGAAGTATCTTTGCAACATAAGACCTATTTATGGCCACATGATGTTCAAACCCATTTCTACATATGTATTTCAAGAGACCCTGCAAATTTGGGACTCTTATCACTCCGTAGGCCCCGAAAGTCTCCAGTTGGTCGTCTGTTATCTCTCCCTCTCCAATATATGCTTTAAGCCTTCCGCTTGTATCGTCGCTCATAATTCTTGCAAAGGTTGCTGGCCCGGATCTTATTCTTCCAGTACAGGATCCATAAGTATTTTCAAATCCTATAGATTTTCCCAGGATTTCTCCGCATCCCACCCATTTTATGTCTAATATGGATTTAGGTAGATTACCGCAGTGGAAAATTATGCACTTATCTTCTTCGTATCCGTAATTGTTATTCCAGTCTACCAGGGCGGAGGGGGTTTCAGAAGCCAATTGCAGAATGTACATTGATAGGGCCCCTGTTACGTCCACTTCGCACGCGGATGGAACATGTTTTTCGCTCATAATACTCATTACAGTGCACGGCATGATCCCGAGGTTTCTCTCTAGAGATGTCCAGCATTGGATTGCGGTTGCCTTTATATCATTTTCTTTGATCCACTTCTCTATAACCAGATATAATTTTGCCATAATCTCTATCTTTTCTTCCGGGATCCTACTGACATCAGCATATCGTTTTATTTCATCAATTTTTTCTTTTACACGTGGATCCGAAGATGACAACTTATTAACCTCCGCTATGATCTCAGATAAATCTATTGTCTCCACCGATATTCCATGCGCCTCAAGTATTTTCTCAGAGTATCTTACCGTATTGAAAGCTGCGGGCCTTGCTCCTATAGCGCCAAGCTTTATATTTCTAAGTCCTTTAACCACTCTGCAAACGCCAGC
This sequence comes from Bathyarchaeia archaeon, assembly GCA_038859955.1. Taxonomy (GTDB): domain Archaea; phylum Thermoproteota; class Bathyarchaeia; order Bathyarchaeales; family DTEX01; genus DTEX01. The sequence continues at coordinate 19,259 of JAWCEH010000006.1, forward strand.
GAACCATTTTAGGTCCCCTCTAAAGATTTCCTCCTCAGGATCTACGGTATGTAAAGATGTTAGGGAGAATGGGATCCTATATTGAACTAAATTATTGCATACGGAGATCTTACCACAGAAGTTATCGCCTCTGTGAGGTGGATCCAGCATGGATAACTTGTCTCTAAAAGCTTGAACAAGTACCGGAACTTTTAGTCCGCTAAATCTTATAGTGTTAACTATTGCTTTCTCGTCTCCAAAATTTGGTAGTGAAACGATTATTCCATCAATTTTCTCTCGGTTTTTCTTGAATATCTCAGCGCACTTTTTTGCGTCTTCCCATGACCCGACAACGCCTAAGTGTGTATCCTCGGGAGATGGGCAGATTACCTGATAACCCTCCTCCTCCAAAACTTTAAGCATTCTCTCTCTTCCCTTTGCCGCTAATTCTTCTGGGAAAAACGCTCTGTTCCCCACTATTAACCCAAAAGTTGTATCCACATTTGCACCTCCATTCCTATAATATTTAGCGCTAACCATGTATATATCACTTCCATGCTTGCTAGAGATCACCCTGGAAGAATATGGGAAAGGCATTCCTATGTTCGCATAAGTCGGATATATTAATTCGAAAATCCTCACGGGAGAGTAGTATGCAAATTGTAAATATGATTTTTCGTATGCCATGCAGGGAAAAATATTTTTCCATCTTTCCTTTAGGGTAATGATTTTTTAATTATTTTTCTCCATTCGCTATAATACTTTTCTCTCTTTTCTGGGGCAATTTTTGGTGAGAAGACATCCCAGCGCTTTTCCATTAATAAGTTTTTTAGTTCCTTCAGGTTATCCCAAACTCCAAATCCTAAACCGCCCATTAGAAACGAGCCGAATGCTGACATGTCATCTATAAATGCGCGTTGCACTGGTATTCCTAGGATGTCAGCTTGAAATTGCATTAAAAAGTTGTTTTTTGCAGCCCCTCCATCCGCTTTTACTTCCCTAATTTCTATCCCTGAATTTCTTGTTAAAACTTCTAAGACATCTCTTATCTGATAGGCGATAGCTTCCACAGCGGCTCTTATGATATGTTCCCTTTTAGTTTTGAACGTGAGCCCATATATTATTCCCTTTGCCCTATTCTCCCAGTATGGTGCGCCGAGACCGCTAAAGGCTGGAACAAAGTATACTCCTTCATTATCTTCTAGTGAAAAGCATATTTTTTCGATATCATTCATTTCTGCTTTCGCCATTATTCCCATATTCTCCATAAGCCATCTTATTGTGGCGCCTGTTGCATGGACATTTCCCTCAAAAATATATGGTATATCTTTGTTTATCCCCCAACCTATAGATGTAACTATGCCTTTGGGCGGAGCAATATACTCGTAACCAATATTCATTACGATCGAAGAGCCAGTTCCATAAGTTACTTTTGTCATACCCTTCTCAAAGCAGCCTTCTCCAAAGAGTGCTGCCTGTGAATCTCCTATAACGCCGCTTACCGGCACCTCCCTTCTTAATGTACCTTCGCAGTTTGAAAATCCGAAGATACTATTGGATGGAAGAAGTTCAGGCATTGCGGAACGGGGAATTCCAAAAAGATCCAATAATTCTTCATCCCAAGAGAGATTCCTTATGTTAAGCAGCATGGTTCTCGACGCGTTTGAATAGTCGGTGGCGTGAACTTTTCCGTTAGTGAGCTTCCAAATAAGCCAGCTATCGATCGTCCCAACCAAAGTACTGTCGGGAGGCGGCTTCACATAATCCATAACCCATCTTATCTTACTAGCGGAAAAATATGGGTCTAGAATTAGCCCCGTCTTTTCTAGAATTACATTTTCATATCCTTCTATCCTATATTTTTCGCATATTTCTGTGCCTCTGAGACATTGCCATACAACAGCATTATAGAAGGGTTTCCCGCTTCTCTTATCCCAGACGACAACGGTTTCTCTCTGATTTGTTATGGTTAAACCCAAAATATTTTCTTCCGGGATTCTCCTCATCTTTAAAAGGTTTGAAATTACGCTAATAGTATTTCTGAAGATTTCTTCCGGATCATGCTCCACCCACCCAGGTTTAGGATAATACTGCTTGTGAGGAAGCGAGGTTTCAGCGATTTTTTCTCCTTTAAGATCAAAAAGTATGCCTTTAGTTGCTGATGTGCTTTGATCAACTGATATAATATATTGCTTATTCTCCATTATGATTGTCCCTTAAACATCTATTTATTACTAAACCTATTTAAGAAATCGATTACTCTTCGAGATATCTTTTCAGAGGTAAGTCCATAGTGATCAAAAATCTGCTCAGACGAGCCTGTTATAGGAATATCGTCAGGCAAAGAGATGATTTTTAATGGTATAGGGTTATTTTGAGATAAAAACTCTGCAATAGCGCCACCTAAACCACCGTAAATCGAGTGTTCCTCCACTACAACTATTCTTCCAGTTTTCTTTGCTTCCTTTAAAACTAATTCCTCATCCAGAGGTTTAATCGTCGGCATATCTATTACTTCAGCGTTAATGCAATCCTTTCTTAATTGTTTACCTGCCTCTAAGCAATGATATGTCGTCTCACCTGAGCCTATTATCGTGACATCATTTCCCTCCATTAATATATTCGCCTTCCCAATCTCAAATCTCGGGTAATCTTGGTATACTATTGGAACCGGATTCCGCCCCATTCTTACATAAACTGGCCCCACATATTCTACAAGTTTTTCCGCTAGCGATTTTGCTTGATTGGCATCCGTAGGCAGTATCACGCTTATACCTGGAAAAGTCCTCATTATCGCAATATCATTGATGGAATGATGAGTATACCCTAAAGGCCCATAGCTTACTCCTCCACTTACCCCTATAAGCTTCACATTAGATCTAGAATAAATCACATCAACTTTTATCTGGTCAATGCATCTTGCACTGAGAAAGCATGCTGGCATGAAAACGAAAGGTTTCTTTCCCATCTTGGCCAAACCAGCCGCTATACCTATAGCATTTTGCTCTGCGATTCCCACATCGATAAACTGGTTTTGAAGAAAATGTGAAAAGTTATCAACGGCGGCTGAAAATCGAGCGTCTGTGGTTAAAGCAATAATTGATTTATCCTTTTTTGCCATTTCAAATATTTTTTCTGAAAATGCTTTTCTGCAAGGTATAGAAGTGTTCATACTATAGCCTCTAGTTGGCATTTCAGTTCCTTAATCGCTTTTAAGTACTCTTCGTCGCTGAGTTCGCCGTGATGCCACTTGTAATTATTCTCTATGAAACTTACGCCCTTACCTTTGATTGTTTTAGCAATAACTAGATGAGGTTTAGAGTTTAATGTAAATGATGAAATGATGTTTATTAATTGTTCAATATCGTGTCCGTTCGCTTCTCTAACTTCCCATCCGAAAGCCGCCCATCTATCAGCTAAGGGTTCAAGCTTCACTATAGACTCCGTATTTCCTCCAATTTGAAGCATATTTCTATCAATGATTCCAATGAGGTTATCTAGGTTATGTGTGCTAGCAAACATGGCTGCCTCCCAAACTGAGCCCTCTTGAAGTTCCCCGTCCCCCATTAGAACATAGACCCTATTATCTTTTTTATCCATTTTTAGGGAGAGCGCCATTCCACAAGCGATTGATAAACCGTGCCCAAGAGAACCCGTTGCTACTTCGATACCTGGAACATCAATGGAGGGGTGGCCTATAAATTTAGATCCAAAATGGCAGTAGGCTTCTAGCTCCTCTTTTGGGAAAAATCCTAGATCTGCCAGAATCGAGTAATATGCCTCTACACTATGCCCCTTGCTTAGGATGAATTTATCGCCGGGCTTCATGATAGCGTAAAATAATGCGACAAGAATGTCAGTTTCCGAAAGAGAACCGCCGACATGCCCAGTCTTAGATTTATGAACAATCTCAATTACTTTCATTCTTACCTCTATACTCTTTCTAGCAAGATATTTAATATCTAACATCATGTTATTCTCTCTTCACTCTCATTCAAATTTTAGTCCCTATGATTAGGAGGTCTCCGTTAAATTCCGCCGTCCTTATTACTGAATGATCTCTGTTGACTTCAGCTTTTGGTTTGAAAATTCTCCGGCCTTCAAGCTCTATTCCCTCCCATTTATATAATGAACCGTCAACCTTTAATTTCATCTCTATGTTATAGGGCGTGTAGATAACTATCTTATCTCTTCCCTCCGAAACCCTAATTTCGGGAGTTTCATTTAGAAGTTTCTCATTAGCGGGCTCTAAATCGAATAAATTGTATCTCTCAAATATCCATTTAGCGAAGGCTGCGTCAAAGGCCCCTGGAAAATGCAATGCCGTGCTCCAATTATATGGAATACTATAAACTGCAGCAAGTTTATATATCCTTCCTCCTCTCTGCCATGACCATATACCATGCGCTCCATACGTTACTCCCGCTTTTGCTCCTGAAAGGAGACTTTGCCAAATGGCTCTTCTTACGTCAAAATCGTTAAATCTTCCATACTTCTCGTATGATTTTATCGAGCCCATTCCCTCATAGCATGGTTCCCCATTCACAATCGGTCTCTTAACTGGCATTTTATAAAACTTTTGAGCCAATTCGTAAGGTAAGTGCTGGCTTTCTCTCATATGTCCCGACTGGTACATGTAGAAATCGTAGTTTGGCGACTTTACAAATATTTCTGGTATTTCCCATAATCCGCCCATCAGGTGCATTGTTGTAAGAGAATTGGGTGATACTCTCTTGATTATATCTAGTGCGGTTTTAAAGTAGATTATTGAATCTTCCGTTTCGAAATTTGTGTCTCCACTTATTATGAATATTGGATTGTATTTTCCAAATCTCTCCGCCACGTAAGTTGCATATTCCTCCAAATGCTCCAGTGGCATGATTCTCTTAGGATTTATTTTTGACCCCCATGTCCCTTTAACATAGTTACACCATAATACTACTAGGGCTGGCGTGAAATCCCTCTCTACGGCCATCTCTATCATCTTTTCCGCCCTGTCAAAATACCCCTCATTCCTCTTACTGAAGTTCCATCCACCGTCACAAAGAACCTCAAAAGGATCAATATAACTATCTGACTCACTCCTATCATGCTGCGGCAAGATGTTTATTTGAATGGCATTGAACCCTTGCATTCTTCTATAATCCAAGTAATATTCCCATTCTTCGTAAGTTGGATTGGTGAATGCACTCCAACAGGTATCTGCAAGATAAAAGAATTTCTCACCATCCATCAAGAAATAATCTCGTGTATCAGATATTGACAGTTTGCCCATAATTTTTGCCCTCACAACATTTTATTCATCTAAAACGAAGAATTTCTAGAAATATTTTAGTTTTATGTTAGTACCTCCCGATTGATTTTTCCACCTTCATCGCCAAAAAATTTAAAATAATTTAACACTATAGCCTTTTGGGATTTATATGGGTAAGAGGGCGCGCATAGCTACAATTTGCCAAGCAGGCAATTTTTACAGCACCACCGAGGAGAATCTCAAGTACGTTATGAAACTCTTGGACATAGCGCTTCAACATCAGCCAGATTTAATATGCTTACCTGAAGCTTTCGCGACCGCCTCTGTTAATAAACCTCTTGAGGAGATTGCTGAGGTAATACCTGGACCTATTACTGAGAAAATAGCTGAAAAAGCAAGTGAGCATAGTTCCTATATCATCTGTCCTCTTTACACCAAGAGAGAAATGAGAATATGGAACTCTGCGGTTATTATAGATAGATCTGGAGAAATCTGCGGAATATATGATAAAATACATCCAGTCACATCATCCAATGATTATACTGTCTTTGAAGGTGGTGTTACCCCAGGCCGCGAAATTCCAGTATTTGATTTAGATTTTGGGCGGATCGGCATTCAAATATGCTTCGATATAGGTTTTCCAGAGACTTGGGAGACTATAGCCCAGAAGGATGCTAAGATGGTTGTATGGTGCTCTGCCTATAATGGAGGCTTCGCTCTACAAGTCTACGCTTACCTCCATCATTATTATATTATATCTTCAGTGAGGACAGATAAATCTAGAATAATAGATCCTTTGGGAAATATTTTGGATGAGACGGATACGCTGAAGAACATAGCAATTTGCGACGTAAATTTAGACTTCGTGGTTTCACACTACGATTTTAATTACGATATTCCTGATCAAATCATGAGATCTTATCCTAACCGCGTGGAAGTGCGCTCAAAGAAAGACGATGCATTATTCCTCGTGGAGCCAATAGACCCTACCGTGGTAACTGAACGTCTTAAAAAGGAGTTTGGTTTCGAATCTGTTAGGGAGTATTATGAGAGGCATAGAAATGCATATCAATATATCTATCGTGGCGAGACACCTCGACCACAAAGCGCAGCGCATGGAAAGCGTCCACAATACTCAAAAACTAGTAATTACTAATAGACTTGCTATCACCGTAATTATGCTAGAAAGCGTAGTCTCACGTACTCCACGATATTTAGGGGACTTTCGCCGGAGAAAAATCTTCTGAAGTCTTCCACTATAACACCGAATAACATACTACGCCTTTCATCTGAAAGGCCAGCTATATGCGGCGTAAGGAAAACATTATCGCCAAGGTTGTATAGAGGGCTTTCTGGTTGTAATGGTTCACTCTCAAATACATCTAATGCCGCCCCAGATATCCACCGCTCTTTTAAGGATTTATATAGGGCGCCCTCATCGATTAATGCACCTCTTGCAGTATTTATGAGAAAAGCCGTCGGCTTCATAAGCCTTAGCTCTCTTTCACCTATCATATGATAAGTTTCAGATGTTAGGGCTGCGTGTAAGCTAACTATATCAGAGTTTATTAAAATATAGGTTAAATCTGATTTTTCTAAGCCATAAGCTTTTAGTGTTTCCTCTGAAACATGGGGATCGAAAACTAGAATTCTAACGTTGAATGGTTTAAGAAGATTAATGAGTTCACGGGCTACGGCGCCAAAACCTATTAAGCCTATAATTTTGCCTCTAAGATCATAGGTTCTTATAGCTACCTTTTCATCGCGTTTCCACTTTTTCTTTTGCATGGCGCTGATATGCTGTGGAATAGCTCTGAGGCAATTTAACATAGAGGCTAAAGTGAACTCAGCGACCCCAACGGCTATGGCGGACGCAGCATTGACAACTATTATGCCTCTTTTGAAAACTTCCTCTGTAACGTATGGTTTTACACTTCCAGCGACATGGCCTATAATTTTAAGTCTATCAGCATTGGTCAGAACATTCTCAGTAAATTTTGGAGAACCCCAGCTTGTTATACAACCATCAACACCTTTTATAAGATCTGCAAGCTCACCCTCACTTAGATTCCTTTCATATGGATTAAATGTAACATCAGCAAAGCTTCGAAGCTTATTTTCATCTTCAATTCTTGAAACTCGCCTATACAAGCCTTTTGGAATGGTGACCAAAACCCTGATTTTTTCATCCAAACCTTCTTCACTTGGATAGCTACACTTTGCTAAGGATATTTTTCATGTACGTAATGTCTCTTCTGGTAATCTCTATAATTCTCCCAATAGTCTCATTGTACTCGCTATGAAGTGATACTGCACCATTGAAGTTTATGTCTTTAAGTATTTTAAACACCTTTTCCCATGGGACAAGCCCCTCGCCCAAAGGAACTGTATGTGCAACCCATCCTTGATCAGTCTTAAACCAACCGAAGTCTTTCACAGCAACCATCACTATTCTATCGCTGAGAACATCCATGCCCATAAGCCATCCTGCAAGTCCCCCCTCCACAACCATGTGCCCCGGATCTATATACGCGCCAATATACTTAGGATCAAAACCCTCAAGAATGAGATGCACTATTGTCGGTTCAGCTGTCATAAACAGACCTGAGTGCGTATGTAATCCAGCCGTTACACTATATTCTCTGCAAAGTCTCTCAATGCCCTTTAAGTTTTCTCGAATCTCTTCAATCTGTCTTTTAATATAACCAAATCCCTTATATCTCCAGTATCCGAGCTTAACGTATTTCACGCCCAACTCTGATGCTGTAGAGATGGTCTCTTTGGCATAGGGTTCATCTGCGGAGACTATAGACGTTGTTATCATAGGCACTTTTAAGCCTCTCTCTCCGAATATTTTCACGACTTTAGGAAGCTTCTCGAACATTTCTCTAGGCTCTATATGTCCTCCAGGTCTAACCGTTAGATCGATTCCCTCAAAACCCATACTAACTGCGAGATCCGCGAACTCTTCTATGGACATTGACTGAAACATTTTTGAGAACAGTAAGAGCTTCATTATGATCTTTCTCCCGTCTCTATGGTTGAAGACCCTATTAGTTCTACAAGCTCCATAGTTTTAACGGCGTCCTCGAATCTTGTCTCAGGGTCCATATCATTTTTAATGCAGTCTATAAAGTGCCTATTCTCCTGAAGGAAACCATAAGTTACATGAAAATCTCTCACTCCCCCTGTTAGATCCAAGTTCCTTATAATCTCCATATCCCCGTAGGGTTTATTTCCTCTGAGAACATAAGCTAATTGCTTTTCAGGCGGATCTAGAGGCAGATCCACCATGGCATATATGCTCTTAGAGTGCATTTCAAAACAGTGTATCCGCCCGCCGGAGGAATAATTTGAGCATAAATGGCCTACGCAGCCATTATCAAATACAAGCAATGCGTTAAAACTATTTGGATAACTTGCGTGGAAGCTTGAGATGTAACTGGAAACTTTCTTCGGCTCTCCGCCCATAAACCTTAGGGCGTCGACTGCATGTATGACGTCCGCCACTAGATGACTTACTAACCCCCAAGGTTGTGGCTCACCTAAAGCATTTTTATGGAATACTGCGGAGCAATGCGTTACTCTGCCGTGCTCTTTAACCACGGACTTGGCCTTCCTGAATACCGGTATAAATCGCCTATTGAAGCCCACCATGCTTTTACACCCATGTTTCTTGGCAGCTTCAGCCATTTTCCTAGTCGCAGACGACGTAACTCCTGGAGGTTTCTCCACAAAAGTATGTAATCCACGCTTAAGGCACTCAAGAACTATTGAGGTCATGGGTTTAGCATTGGCATAGGGTTCGGCTGGTATGGGCGCCATAATAATGTATACTGCATCCAACGGCACCTTATTGAGCATTTCTTCATAATCTTTGAACCTGTAATCCACGCTATATTTCTCGCCAACTGATTTAAGCCTATCATCATTTAAGTCGCAGATAGCCTTCAACTCTACATCGGTGAAACTTGTAAGCGATGGATAATGCACTTTAACTGCATGGGAGCCCGCGCCTATAAAACCTATTCTAATTTTATCGCCCATGAAACTCACCTTATAATTGAAAACCTAAACCCAATGTTCCATTAAGAACCCCTGTTTTCACAAAGCCGTTTTCAACCTTAAATATATCTCTATACTTATCCTGAACCTCCGGAAAAGCTAGCGGAAGATATTGCCTAGCGTTATACTCAAATCCTTTAATTGGATTTATTCTGGCAGCGAAGCCAGCTGAATGCGTCAAGGCTAGACCTGGGCAAGTTAAATCCTGGACGCTGTATGGTACACCAAGCTCTTCGGCTTTAGCCACCAGTAGCATATCTGAACTGTGGCATTTACAGGTTTTTAAAGCTACGCCAGACCAGCCAAGACTTAAGGCCATGTCAAAACTATTTACATCGGTAATGCCCTCATCGGCCAGTACAGGCTTAACAGCTGCCACATCCTTCATACAAAATCTAAATTTGGATAAGTCCCTGCTAACAGGCTGCTCAATGTATAATATTCGCTCAAAAGAGTTTGGGGACTCCCTTTTAACTCTTCTAAGGTACTCAAGAACCTCATAGGGCGATTTATGCATTTCGTTTGAGTCTACAGAGAGATAATACTCACTTCTACCAAGCTCTTTAAGCTTACCCTCAACTACTTCTGCTACCGCCTTAGTTCTCTTTACGTCCCATTCCATATCTATGCCTGAAAGCTTTATTTTAAAACAGAATACGCCGTCTCTTTCAATCCACTCTTCTAAGCTTACGGGAAAACCGTCATTAGGATCTTCAGGGGCTACTTCATCTTTAGTAAGTTTATCAAGACCTCCCACTAGGTGAAAGACGGGAAGCTTAGCCTCGTATTTAGGCTTTATATAGTTTGCTATATACTTCCCTTTGAACTTAGGTCCTAAATAAAAGCTCAAGTCTCTCTCCATATACTTTGGTCCATAACCATCGTAACTGCATATGCCATTAACTTTACCAAAGCCATCGTGTATAGCAGCGTCTATGGGGGATATAGCTACTAAAGAAGCTAAGATTGGTAATGGAACTTTAAGTTTTAGACTCTCAGATACAAAATTGGTAAGCCTTGAGATCTCCTTCTCAAGCTTTATGAACCAGTCTATTGGATGCATGTATATACCACTATGCGATTCCATTTCTATAAGCTTGGCATATTTCTCGGCTATGATTTTCATGGCTTCGATCTTGTTCTCATACTTCACTTTAGGATCAGGGAAAGCCCACTCGCAAACTAAAGGCATGGACCCAAGTCCTTCAGCTTCGTTTCCACCTTTACTCTTAACTAACGCTTTGACAATTAAAGAGATAGATTCGTCTACAATAGCTGAACCAAACTTCAAAGGAAACCTAAGTCTATAAGATTTATAATCAATTTTAATTTCTTTAACATTTATGTTTGACTCCATAATCGACAAGTTTCAAATAACTCTCCTAAAGAATTGCTATGTATAGATTGTTCTATTATTATAACCTATTAAGTTTTACAGTCATTTCACTAGGTAGCGACTCACATAATCAAGGTTAAATATCCATGAAAACATGTATAAGTTTCTTCAAGAAGATAATTTAGTTACCATTTTCACGAATTTTCTCAGTAATAGCCTTTATATCCTCTCTCCCAAGAAGTGGAAATGCTTCAACCTCGCTTTTTACTGATCCCCTCTTTCTGAGCATACCTACTCCATAATTCATCTCGAAAAATTTGTTTAATTCTTCGACCTTTACCTCTGCACTATGAACCCTCCCGTGATATTTTTCGTCGGGAAAGGCTGGGTGGACTGCTTCAGCGAAATCTCTTACAAGAGTTCTTGGGCTGAGTATGGAGAGTATTCGCTGTTCGCCGAAGTTTATGTCGAAGCATCTATACGCCGGAAATATCATTCGCATCTTATCACTAACAAAGAGATATACACCATTGCTTCGAACTGGGAGAAGGCCTCTTGGCATACCTGAAGCCTTCTTCTCCGGGATATACTTTATGCCTCCAACATAGACTATTCTCGGCATCTCAATACTGATCCACTCATTTTTTATGGGCGTATCTCTTAAAGCGTCTAATTCCCACTGATGTACACTTCCTTCGCCAATCCCGATCTTCATATAATTGCCGTAAACTGTAAGCCTAACTATCGTGCTTCTGTGGAAGCTACCCCATGAGGAGTCCAGTAGCCCACTTAGGATGGCCTTCATTACTAAATCTGGTATGAGCCTACTGCTCAACGCCTAAAACCACCCCAACCCTAATGGTGATAGCAACACTCTGATTGATGATAGTGCCTGGTATGTTGATTCAAAATCTGAGATTCCTAGAAATATTGATCTTCGGAATCCACCATTAGGGTTCTGGAATCCAGCTACAAACGTTAAGGTCTCCCTTGGATAAGCAATTCTCTCATTCATGGCTTCAAGGGACTTAATACCAAAATACGTGTCTTCCAAGTAAGTTGGCGCAGTCTCTGGAGCATGCGTGAAGCCGCCTTCAGAGCGCTCATGCAGTCTAATCCATTTTAGCGTATCAGTCAACCCATTGATGTTATAGTTTAGAATTTTTAATATTTCAATAGCATAGAATGTTGAGGCCATCCTAGATCGCTTAGCGCTTCCAAAGCTTCCATCGGCATTCTTGATTCTCAATATTGCTTCGATGATTCTCTTTGAATCCACTTTAATGTTAAGCGACGTGCATAAGTCAACAAGCATATATATACTCTCAACCTCTGATAACGTTTCTACGTTTATAAACGGACTTTCAAGGCTTCTCACTAAAATAGGTAGATATTCAGTGAGATCCTTCGGTGGTTTTAGCAGTCTCTCTCCAAATTTAAGGATGGATTTAATTACGTAGTACGCAACCTTAATTGAATCGAATCGCCCATCTACATGCTGGAGACTTTTTAGGAAATTTATAGTTTTATCAACATTTATCGGCTGGACGCCTAAAATATCCAATATATTCAGCGCATAAAATGTATCCTGCGCGTTTGATTCCGTCCATCTACAGAAAGTGTAGCCTCCATCAGCATTTTGGCGCTCGAGAATATAACCTACAATAGCGTCTACGTCGATTAAGCCCTTCATCGAACCCTGTAGAGCAAGCAGGGGCTTCAACCCTCCCACCAGCATCTGGCCCGTAATGCTATTTAACGATAAGTAGGAGCCATCAGCCCGCATACGCCAGAGCGGGCGGTTAAGGGTGGGCCCCATCACCCATTGAAGATAGAGAAAGAACTCCCTTATTTAAGTCTTTTGAATGATACCTTGTTCTTGGATGAAGGGAATTTACTGTCACATCAAACATGCCTTAAATCATTAAGAACCGTCGTTATCCTGGTCCAAACGTTCTTTTGAAAAGGTTTATTGCATAGTTTATGAGTTTTTTGGCTTCCTCAGTGTTTCCCCATGATTTAAATTTAACCCATTTTCTGGGCTCAAGCCTCTTATAAACTTCAAAAAACTCTCTTATCTCCACTAGTTTATGCGGGTGTACATCAGATAGATCCTTAAATCCATCAAATCTGGGATCCCTAATTGGCACCGAGAGGATTTTTGGGTCCTCACCCTCCTCGTCTTCCAGGATTAATACGCCTATGGGCCTAACTTTAACTACACATCCTACTTCAAGCGGCTCGTAGGAGAGCACCATTATGTCAAGCGGGTCATTATCATGATACCATGTTTGCGGGATAAATCCATACTCAACCGGAAAGACAACGGATGAGTGAAGAACGCGATCTAATATGAATGCATCCCACTCTCTGTGATATTCATACTTATCCCTAGACCAGCTGATGACCTCAATAACGGCATTAATGACATTCGGCGGGTCGTCGCCAGGAGGAATATCACGCCATAGATTAACCATAAGATGTCACACACCCTTAGATGCTATATTCATAAGTAATGTTTTGCTTGAAGCAATTAAAATTATTGTATCTGGGGAAGATTAGCGGTTTATTTTCTCTTAAGCGTTTATACGCTGTGCATAAAAACATAAATTTTTCAGCGACACACTTTAAGTTCTCCTTCATATTTCACATTAAGAGGTAAACGTTATAGATGTGAAATAGATATTCTTTTAATGGTCTCCAAGAAACTCATCCGGTGCTAGACTTGTAGCCAGCATCACCATGTTGATGTCTTGATGTTCCCTTTTGGCATTGGCGGTCTGCTCTGGAGTATATATTATATTGTAACTCTAATGCGCATAAATTTTCTGCTCTCCTAGTTTTCGCGAGTAAATGAATATATCTATTATTTTACTTTAACGTCTATAGCTATCTGCCACCTATACGGCGCAACTTCCTTCACCGATCTTTCCGATGTTATTGCCTCCGCTTCTCTCCCAGAATTACTTATTTTCTCAATTAATTTTTCTTTAACTTTCACTAAGGCATAAGGTCCCTCAGCAAATTCATAGTAGTGAATTATACCCCCTGAAGGCTTGAGGGTTATGCATGCTACATCAATATATTCTGAGGCTCTCTCCGGAAGATTCATAATTACCCTGTCAGCTACTCCAATTAATCCGCTTTGAATAACTTCTCTCGCGTCGCCTAAGATTGGAATAACTTTTCCATACACCCTATTCACATAAATGTTTCTTTCAAGGTATTTAATGGCGTCTGGATTTATGTCTATTGAGTAAACTTTTACATTATTGCAGGTTTTTGCTATTAAAATTGAGAACGGCCCAACTCCTGCGAACATGTCTACCACGGTTTCACCCTCGTTAACTTGCGAAGCAACCCTTTTATGCTCGTAAGATAGCCTGGGTGAGAAGTAAACTCTCCTAGGATCAAGGAAGTATTTACAGCCGTGCTCCTTGTGGATTGTTTCAGTGTTCTCTGAGCCAGCTATAACCTCATATTCTCTTAGTCGATAATCTCCCCTGATAGCGCTCGACTTTGCAAGCACGGATCTTACTCGCTTAAACACTTCCAATATAGCTTCACCTATAAGGTGTTTATGGCCCTTAAGCTCTTCCGGAATCTCTAATACGGCTACTTCGCCGATGAAGTCTATTGAGCGGGGAAGGCTTGCCAAAAGATACGGAGGCAGCTTATCCTCCAATACATCAATTATGCTTATTGCTGGCTTCTCATGCTCCGGAAACTCTTGAATCATTATCTCGAATTGCGATATCTCTCTTTTAATTTCGGCTAACTGCTCTTCAGAAGGGTTGTCTATTAAAGGTACGAGAAGGTAGTCTTCCCCTTTGAGCACTCTTAAGTTTCTATTAAGAATGTTAAGTCTAGCCGCTATCTTTATTGTTTTTTCACCTAAACATTTGTGGACTTTAATGCAGAAGGATTTAATTTGTCTTTTCTCTCCGTTCATAGGGGGCTGTTTATGGAAATTTTTAGATTGAAAATACTTTAATATTTCGTTTTATCTCCTCACTCTGCTCCTCAAGTATTCTTTTGACATTGTCTTCAGTCACAGCTGTCGTTGTCCCAACCATTGTTACGCATGCTGCCCCAGCAGCTTCTCCCGTGAGGAGTATCTCTATAATATCGTTCGTGGGCAAGTTTGCTACATCCCATGGTTCATAACCAGTTCTTTGGAGAAAACCACTTATAATTCCAGCGCAGAGCGCGTCACCTGCCCCACTGGGATCAATGACTGGAACCTTAAAAGCTGGCATCTTAAACATGTTTTTCTTTGTTCTCGCTATAAGCCCCTTATCACCAAGGCTTATAATAACCATGTTTGCGCCCATTTTAACGAAGGATTCGCATGCTTTATGCGGGTTCTCTTCTCCGGTTATTTGTTTTGCCTCATCCATATTACAGTGGAATATGTCAGTCCACTTCATTGCCGGAATCAGGAAGCCCCAACCATGCATGTATGGCGCAACAGGATCAACAAATGTTAAAGCGCCCAAACATTTCGCTCTCCTTAGGATTTCCGGTAATTGCTCATCTAATATGGTGGTGAACCCAACCCCGCCAGCGTAGAATACAACAGGTTTTTCCTCCTTTACCACTGATAGAACATAATCTGGGCTTAAAAACTGGTTTGCTCCATTATCGACGTGATACCTTCGATCTTCACCCCTAACCACAAGTATCAAGTCTTTCGATGTTCCAACATTTGGAACTTTTTGAAGATGCGCTATTACTCCATGTCTTCCCAGAGTTTCCTCAATAAAGTCTCCGAAAATATCATTTCCAATGGCACCTATTGAACTCACGGCCCCCTCATTTAAGCCGAGTTTTCTAAGGTCTATTGAAACATTTCCAGAATGGCCGCCCAGATGGATTTCTATGCCCTTTGGGGCAAATATCAGCTCACCTGGATCTGAAATCTTCGGTAGGTCAGCCGCTATAATGTCAACGACCAATATGCCGGCGCATGTTACGAGCAAAGGTAACCCTCAGATATAACATCAATTCACATTATTTAGCAGCCACTTTATATTTTGGGTTCAAATGCTATAGCTCTTATCCACGAAGAGTCCAGGCGGGCGACTTTCAACGGTAACCCTATAAAGAATACTCGCTCTCGCTCAATCTTATCTAAGTTGACAAGTCCCTCAATTATCGGTATATCATTCTCTAGGAGGGCTACATGTGTTCCAAGCTTAACGCTTGAAGAAGTCCGTTGGGTTATCGGCTCATCCGGACTGACTCCTTGAACACCAAGCATCTTTATGCACTTTTTGGCGAGGTATTCTGCAGCCTCGGATGTTATATACGTTCCACTAGTGCTCCACATGAGCACTATATCGCCCTCCTTAACGCACTTAAGGTGTTCGGGTTTTATTGGCGTGTTTGCCTCAAATTTTAGGACTATTGCTTCACCCATGAATTTATCTAGCGGTATATCTGTAAGCGATTTTAGGTCGTCTCTTAGATGTGATGGACCCTCTACATGTGTGCCAATATGAGATTCAGCCTCGATGAAATGCATGTATGTTCCGTCCTCCGCGTTTATGAATTGCTGAAGATAAAATCTTCGAATCTGATTGCCACGCGTATACTCGCCATTAACTTTTAATATGTTAGGCTGGACCTCGGCGGATAAATCAACTATCCTGTAATTTTTTAGGGCTTCAGCAATATCATTAACCATATTAATCGCCAAACAATAAAACAGTGCCTATATGATTTATCTTTTTTGGCCAAAGATGTTTGCAAGCTTATAAGCCCCTAAAAATAGTATATGGGATAGGTAAGCTCTAAATTGGAGGAGCATATTTGGCTAGACTCGCTTTTAGGGGAGGGGAACCTGTTAGGAGAAGACCGTTTCCAAAGTGGCCAATGTTCGATGAGCGAGAGCTCAAAGCTCTGAGAGATGTTTTAGAGAGCGGCTATTGGGGTATAGGTGGCTCAAAAAAGAGGGAGTTTGAGGAGAAGTTTGCAGTTTACCAGCACGCTAAATATGGTGTCGCTGTGACGAGCGGCACAACTGCCCTGGAGATTTCGCTTAGAGCTCTTGGAATAGGCTGCGGTGATGAAGTCATTGTTTCTCCATTCACTTTCATGGCTACAGCCATAGCTGTTCTATATGTGAATGCAATTCCCATCTTCGCTGATATAGAGCCAGAAACATACAACATTGATCCCAAAAGCGTTGAGTCGATGATATCTGATAGAACTAAGGCTATATTACCGGTGCATATTGGTGGCAGGCCAGCTGATATGGATGCTCTCTTAGCGATAGCGAGGAAAAACAACCTATATATTATTGAGGATGCATGCCAGGCTTGGGGGTCAGAGTGGAGAGGTAGAAGGGTTGGCGCAATAGGTGATATGGGCGCATTTAGCTTTCAATCCAGCAAGAATATCACGAGCGGTGAGGGCGGCATAATCGTCACTAACAGAGAGGAGTTCTACGTTAAAGCATGGTCCCTGCATAATTGTGGTAGGCTACCACAAGGAGCATGGTATGAGCATCACCTTCCAGGAGCAAATTATCGAATGACTGAATTTCAGGCGGCGATACTTCTGGTCCAGATGGAGAGGTTTGATGAGCATACTACGAAGCGAATTGAGAATGCCCGCTACCTAAACGATAAACTCTCTAGGATAGATGGCGTTAAACCTCTTAGGGAGGATGATCGAGTAACAAGGAATGCCTATCACCTGTACATTTTTAGAGTTGATCCAGAAGCTTTTGGCGGCGTATCTAAGGCGGTTATCGCAAGGGCTCTGCAAGCTGAGGGTATACCTGTAAGTGTCGGTTACTCTAGGCCGCTCTATAAGGAACCCTACTTGGAGTATTTCAGGAAGTGTCCTTTATCGTGCTCATACTATGCTAAGCAGGTCGAATACTCAAGTGTTAGGCTACCAGTTGCTGAGAGAGCCTGCTACCATGAGGGCCTGTGGCTTCCGCAGTATGTTCTCTTGGGTTCGAGGGAGGATATGGATGACGTGGTGTGCGCATTTGAAAAGGTAAGGGATAATATTGAGGAGCTTAAAAGTGCAGCTGTATGAATGCGGCTTAGAGGCGTGAGTATATTCTTGATGATGTGAGAGGAGGAATGGGATGCATGGAGGATGAAATGACCCCAAGAGAGAGGTGGCTTGCTGTTTTAAAGAGGAGAAAGCCGGATAGGGTTCCGATGGATTACTGGGGTACACCTGAGGTTACAGAGGCTCTTATGAAGCATTTGAGATGTAGAAACCTTAAAGAGATGTATGAGCGCCTGCATATAGATGCTGTTATATCGGTTTCGCCAAAATATATTGGTCCACCAATACCGGAGGACTCTGATATTTACGGCTGTCGCTACAGAAATGTTAATTATGGAACTGGCGTTTACAGGGAATGCATATTTCATCCACTCGCTGAATACAAAACCTTGGGGGAGATTAAGAGGAATTATGAGTGGCCCTCTATCGATTTATATGATTACTCTGTTATTTCAGAGCAGATAACTGGTTATGAGGATTATCCAATTCAAGGAGGCGGATCTGAACCATTTCTAATATATAAAAATCTGCGCGGTCAGAGACAGGCGTACATTGACTTAATTGTTAACCCGGATATCGTGCATTATTGCCTAGACAAGCTCTTCGAATTCTGCTACGAGAACACTAAGCTCATCTATGATCAGATTCCAGGTAAGGTTACGCTGTCATATATAGCTGAGGACTTTGGATCGCAGACTGGCCTATTATATTCGCCGAATCAGATTAGAGAGTTTTTTCTCCCATGGATGAAGCGCATGATTAGCCTGGCTCACCATCACGGTGTCTATGCATTCTTTCACAGCGATGGTTCTATTAGGAGGATTATTCCCGATATGATCGAGGCCGGAATAGACGTACTGAATCCAGTACAGTGGAGATGTAAGGATATGGATAGAGAGGAACTTAAGCGAGAGTTCGGTGATAAGGTTGTCTTCCACGGTGGGATGGATAATCAGCAGACACTGCCATTCGGCTCTGAGGAGGATGTTAGAAGGGAGGTTAGGGATAACATACGAATATTAGGTAGGGGTGGCGGATATATTTTAGCACCATGCCACAATATGCAACCCATCACGCCTATAAGAAATATATTGGCCATGTATGATGAAGGCTATAAGCATGGCAGATACATTTAGCGTCCGCTGACGCGGCGGATCTATTTTTATGCACGTTTATATTGGTAAATGTTAGGTGATCACAGATTTGTCTAGGCTTCCAGCGGCTTTAGTGGCTGTCATAATAATGGTTTTATCGGCTGCTATCCTAGCCTTTTATTCGCAATTAACTGCAGTTCAAAAGCCAGTTGTAAGGTTGGCTACAACTACAAGTGCATATGACTCTGGGCTATTAGACGCGTTAATACCAAGGTTTGAGAGCAGATTTAACGTTGAAGTTAGAGTGTTAGCCGCAGGCTCAGGCCAAGCCCTAGAGATTGCGAAGAGGGGAGATGCCGATATAGTTCTCGTTCACTCGAGGGATCTAGAGATGAATTTCGTTAATAGCGGTTATGGTTTTCACAGAGTTGGCTTAATGTACAACGACTTCTTGGTTACCGGACCGTTGGAGGATCCGGCTGGAATTGGAGGCCTAAAGAATGCCACTGAAGCGTTAAGAAGGGTTGCTGAAGGTTGTTTTAAATTTGTTTCTAGGGCTGATGGATCTGGTACGCATAATCTTGAGTTAAGCATATGGCGTAATCTCGGTGTAATTCCATCCTCAAGCGTCAGTTCATGGTATATTGAGGCTAATCGTGGTATAGGCTCCGTGCTGCGTATGGCTGATGAAATTGGAGCATACACTCTTGTTGATAGAGCCACATGGCTATCATTCAAAAATCAGCTGCAGGAACTAGCGATTCTGGTTCAGGGTGATCCGCTATTAAAGAACCCATACAGCCTAATACTTGTTAATCCCGATATGAATCCGCATGTAAATTTTATCGGCGCTGTCTCGCTTGCAAAATTTCTAATCTCTGGGGAAGGCCAAAAGTTGATAGAAGACTTCAAAGTGAATGGCGAATCACTTTTCAGGCCCCTAGCCATGAACATTACTTTGGCAAGAGAACTTGGTTTCCCAAATCAGGCTGAGGAGATAGATTGGTATATGCGACAAGAGACTTACAATGAGGTAACTAGTATTCAGCGCTCTCAGGCGGAGTTTTTTGAGGAGGTTCTAGAAGTAACAGTCCTTTCACTAAGGGTTTCATTATCAGCGGTTTTCTTAGGCGCATTGGCTGGTGTGCCCATAGGCGCCTTTCTAGGCCTTAAACGCTTCCGAGGAAAGCAAAGTGTACTGCGGGTTGCTGAGGTTACTTTAAAGACTTTTGTGAATACTCTAATGGGCTTACCTCCTGTCGTCGCCGGTTTAATTGTTTATCTACTCTTTAACAGATCCGGGCCTCTAGGTTTTTTGGGTTTACTTTATACGCCTTTAGCCATGATTATAACGCAACTAATACTTATCGTTCCCGTAATCGTTGGGGTTACTATGTCCGCTGTTGGCAGCATTGAGGGCTCTGTTAGGGAGAGAGCTTTATCGCTTGGTGCAACTGAGTTTCAGGCGGCTCTATTGGCCATTAAGGAGGCTAGGACCGGGATTTTAACGGCCATTATAGTAGCTTTTGGAGCGGCTATTTCCGAGGTTGGAGGCATAATGATCGCTGGCGGAAATATAAGGTGGGTTACAAGAACATTGACAACGGCTATAGTCACGGAGGTTGAGCTTGGTAATTTCGCTATGGCAACAACGCTTGGCGTAATCCTTCTTAGCATAGCATTCGCGATAAATTTAGTCCTAACAGTAATACAGGTTAGGGGTTCCAAGGGTGGATGAGTAAATGGAGTCGACTCCGCATGTTGAAGTACTGAATTTATGCAAAGAATACTCTGGTAGAATGGTTTTAGATAATGTCAGTTTTAGCGTTAATTACGGCGAGATCCTTGCTCTGATAGGTCCAAACGGCGCTGGCAAAACTACACTTTTAAGGATTCTCGATTTACTGGATGAGCCGACGGAAGGCGAGGTTTGGCTTGAAGGCGCCAGAGTAGATTATTCTAGGAGGGATAAGTATCTCCTGCGTAGGAGAATCGGTCTTGTCCCGCAGAAGACTATTCTATTTAATGCTAGCGTATTTGATAATGTGGCTTATGGTTTAAAAATTAGGAAACTAGGCGCAGCTGAAATTAAGAGGAGAGTCATGGACGTTCTAGAGATTGTTCAGTTAAGAGGTTTTGAAGATAGAAATGCGCTTAAATTATCTGGTGGTGAGATGCAGAGGGTTTCGCTGGCTCAGGCGCTTGTAACTGAGCCACCTCTTCTGCTACTGGATGAGCCGACGTCTAACCTGGATCCCAAGAGTACATCGATTATAGAGGAGGCATTATCATACGTGAATAAGGATAAAAAGACAACGATCATAATGGCGACGCACGACGTTCTTCAGGTGGAGAATTTGGCAAATCGCATAGCGATGTTGAATGAGGGAAAAATAGTTAAGATTGGCAGTTTCAGCGATATTTTTGGAAGAATATCGGAAGATCTAGCCAAGTATACGCGGTTAGAGAACATTTTCTCCGGCATATCCAGGATAACTGAAGACGGTGTTTCAGTCATTGATGTTGGGAATGGATTAAAGATTGAAGCCACTTTTAAGAGGGCTGGCAACGTTAGGGTGTATATTCCACCTGAGAGCATAATTGTCCTCACTAGACGCGTCACATCAAGCGCCCGAAATAATTTCGCTGGTAGAGTGACCCAGATCTCTGATCTCGGAGATATTGTTAGGCTTAAAATTAGGGTTAAGGGTGAAAGGGAGTTTACAGCGCAGATAACTAGAAAATCTTTTGAGGAAATGGCTCTTAACGTTGGCTCAGAGGTTTATATAGCGTTTAAGGCTTCTTCAGTTCAGCTAATTTGAGGATTGCTTTTAGGCTAAAAAGGATTTTTCATGCATACTTTAGTCATGATTTAATTATCCCATATTGTTGCTTCATAATTCTTTATTCTCTCCTTCTACTAAGGGGTTTTCAGCAAGCGAACATATGGCTTGCTGGCGATTTGGGGATTGCGTAAGTGTGCTGTTTGCAGCCGTGAACTCCAAGAGTATAGGGAGGGCGAGTTTAGCCGTTATTATTGTGGTGAATGCGATATATCATATTATGTTTATGACCCAGGGGTGGAGGTCTATTCGAGAAGCTTAATTGAGATGGAGAACATTTATGAAGATGATCTAGAAGAATGTTTTTTGGGTCAAGGGACGGTGTTATCTCTTATTTTAATTGTCGTACTAGAATTAATTTATCACATGTTTTTTACTTAAGTTTAGGCTTGTATAATTGGCCTTTCTTTTTCCTCCCATCTGCCTCTCTTTCCGGCTAAGTACTGGATTAGGCATGTGAGCCTTGCAAAAATGTTTATGTATCTTAGAAGTGGGTATAAAGGCGTGTAAAGAAGGAGTTTTCTATGATTATAACTGTTGTATGAAAACTTTAGGGCTACTGCATGCTGGAAGACTCCTATAAGAAACACAATAAGTGAGTAGAGAATGAGATTATATAGGAAGTATATTTTGTCGGGCGCAAGCCAGTAGAGTATTGGTAGGCTGAAAGCTGCTATGAGCTCTATTAATGCACCGCCGTAACCCATTATTAGCGAATACCAGAGAATTAACGCTAGCCATCTTCTCTTAAAGAGCATTCTCTTATGTATGCCAAGAAAATTGTGTAGTCCACCTATAAACCATCTTTTCCTTTGCCCCCAGAGTATTTTGAAGCTGTGTGGGGCTATCGTTGTGCTCCTAGCCTTACTATTATAGCCTATTTTATATCCTCTCTTTTGCATATCAAGAGTTATCTCTAGGTCCTCGGTTACAGACTTTAAGTTAATTTCGTTAAGAATCTTTTTCAAAACATCAGCTCTGTAGAGGCCTATTGGGCCGGGTATAACGAGAATTGAGTTGCCTAGCGCTTGAGCGCATCGGTATATGCCTAATCCTTGGCTGTACTCTAGCTGCTGCAGTATTACGTAAAGGTTTGTGTCTCCATTTCCATCAGATGGATGGATGAAACCCGTTACTGCATCAAGTTTATCGGCAACCATCATGTCAACTAGATGTCTAAGCGTGTCAGGCTCCCACCACGTGTCCGCATCCACAGTTGCTATTAATGCTCCAAAAGCCTTTTTCACACCTGTTTTTATCGCTGCTGCTTTACCCAAGCGCTTTTTATGGCTTATGATCTTAGCTTTTATGTACGGCCACTTCTCCCAGTTCATCTTAAATGTTGCTTCAGCAACCCTCCTTGTATTGTCCGTGCTTCCATCATCCACAACTATTATTTCTGTGTAGCCTGGATAGTTTGCTGCACACTTGAATAGGCTCGCTATACACTTTGATATAGTCTTCTCCTCATTATACGCTGGAACTATAAATGATACGGCTGGCGATGTTCTCTTATCAGGTATTGTTGCTTTCCTTCGGTTGTACACCCACGATGCTGCAAGGAATACCCCTCCTACCGCAATAGCTGAGAATATGTACCATCCGCTGAAAAAAGCTAGTACAGCATGCCAGAGCCAGCTTGCCTGCTGGAATGCTGGTTTGTAGCAGAGGAAATATCTGATGATGTAGTCTACTACTAGTGGGAGCCAGCGCCACATGAGATATGCCAGTAGAAATGGCGAAATGAGTAGTGTAGCTAGAGCAGTCTTGAACCGCCTTGACATAGTTAACTTCCCATAGCACACTAACAGAGAAGTATTAATTATATAGAGGAAAAATAAAGATTGCTTAACATATATTAGAAACGAAAATCCATGTTTATTATGCTGCAAGTTACCCGTTATTTTTATGACTTAATCAAAGCGTGTTGAACCATTAGCACATGATTGATTTTGTCCTTCTAGAATACAACCTTATGACTCTGTTTTTATTGCTTGCCTTATTTCTTCGATAATTTCTTTGTTGCCGCTTAGTAGTATGCCGTGTTCGATTATTTCCTTGATTATCCTTGCCCTCCTCTTGGCCATGGCTTGGATTTCTTTAGTTGTGTAAACCCTTGGTTCTATGTCTACTGATGCGCTTGGTTCTAGATATTTTATTATTCTATCAATGGGTCTTTCACTGCTCTCTTCGACTACTATGATTACATCCGCATCCGAGAATGCCGTATAATCTCCTCTAGCCAGCGAGCCTATAAGTATTACAGCTAACGCACCCCTTTTGACTGTTTTCTCAGCATACTCTTTAAGCTCTCGCATTATTGCCTCGTAATCAGGCTCAAACAACTTTATTTCTGATGAACCCAATTATTTCACCTGAATATTTGACTGCTCTTTCCGCGTCGGCTCTGGTGTAATAATCGAGTGGTGCGCCCTCAGGGTGAAAGTTGGGGTATCTTGAAGGTATATAATGTCTATCCAACTCCTTAGCTCCATCAAGAAGTTCTATGGGAGGCTTAAAGTCTTCGGGAAGGTTCTCGAGTAGTCTGCTAACTGAGTGACCCCACACCTCAATGCCAAGAGATTGGTAGAGGGCTTTAACAGCTTTTTCAGCCGCTTGATGCGAGGCAAAGCAAGCCCATTCATAATCACCCATCTCGAGGGATCTCCTAGCATGCTCATAATCCCTTAAGGACTGCCTTAGCCAATCTCTAGCTCTAGAAACCATTAAACAACCTCATTAAACCATTACTTTTTAGTCTAATTTAAAATTTACATTGCCCACAATTTAATACTATGAATTATTACATGAGCAATCAGAAATATTGCATAGATTTAGGCTCAACTAATTTGAAAAACTTACGATTTCAAGTTAACAACATAAATAGGCATATAATGAAATATACATTAATGTTTCTATAGTATATACCTTAAATTCATAATCCAGAAATTAAAGAACATTATAATATTTTAATCGATCAAAATGAAAGTAGAGAAAGTAAAATTAACAGTAACAATGCCCAAGGACCTTATAGATGAGGTAGACATGTTAACTGAACTTATGGGCTACAACAAAAGAGAGAAATTCATAGAGTCGGCGATAAGAAGACTAGTGGACAAATACAGTATAGCACTAAACAGTAAAAGTAAGCAAAGATGGCACGCGAAACCATTAATGGCTATAAAAAATCTTATTAAAGAAAACTCGAACAATAATCAGCGTAGTAGCAATAAAAGGCAGGAAGTCGACAGCCTATATAAAAAGGTAGCAAACAAAATTCTATCAAACTTAAATAGCCAATGAATCGAACTATTTATTGATACTTATGGTTGAAAGAAGTAAGGATTGGCTTGATCAAGCTGAGGGAGACTTAGAGCACGCAAAGAACGACTTAAGATCAGGTTTTTACGATTGGGCATGCTTCTCAGCTCAGCAGTCTGCTGAAAAAGCTGTCAAAGCAGTATTCCAAAAACTCGGAGCCGAGGCCTGGGGTCACTCAGTATTCGATCTACTTTCAAGCCTAAGTGAACGGATTAATGTGAATGAAGAGCTCTTAGAATATGCCTTAGAGCTTGATAAAGCATACATACCTACCAGATACCCAAATACCCATCCTTCATCTTCACCAAGAAGAAGATACACGCGTCGGGAGGCTGAAAGACTAATTGAGTATGCCGAGAAAATATTCAAGTTCTGTGAAAGTATTCTTTCCAAAAGTTAATAGAGAGGATGTTGTAAAAGAGGTTAGTAGATGTATTACCGAATTTCGTGAGAAGCTAGGTTTAGAGAGCATTATACTTTTTGGTTCATACGCTAAAGATAAATATACCGTTGCAAGCGACATAGACCTCTTAATCATATTCGATGATCAAAAAAGCGGAGAAGACCAGGTTTACAAGAGTCTCATGAGGAACATAAAGCTCCCTAGAGTTGAACTACACATGATACCTAAAAGAAATCTGGAAGCCTTCAGAGACTCAAAATGGATGAAAACAATAGAGAGAGAAGGAATAAAAATTCTCTAGCAACGAAGTTATGGTAGATAAGTATTTCAGACCTTATTTCCTCTGGAAATCGGCAAAAAGGGAGTTTTCCAAAATAATTTAAATATCTCATTCATCAATACTTCATATTCTAACATCGGAGCCAGCTGAATTGATAAAGGATAAAGTAGTAAAATGGTTATTGAGGAAACTCATTAAAAACCCAATTTATATAGGGGTTGTAAGTCTCATATGGCTTCTTTATAGGTCTGGTACAAAACCTACGCGTGTCGTTTACCCATGCCAAAGAGCATCAGCAGTAATAAGCTTTCACATATTAATTTACCCAATATTAGCATTCTTAACTGGAATGCTCAGTAAACTCTTAGCTCCAATAACACGTAAGCAGAGGGCTTCGGGCAGAAAGATCCTGTCAATTCTACTATTGTCCACCGCTATAGTGTTAACAGGTCTAGCAATCTACGCCAACCTCATCATCAACCCCATAAGCATAATACAATCGCGAACCATACTAACCGGGAACAAAACGAAGGTTTCAGTAGTACGAGTCAACAATAACTTGCAGACAGCATTGGAGGAAGCCTTAAATTACATAGGAGGAATTGAGCAGTATGTGCCACGTAACTCAAAAGTTCTAATTAAACCAAACATAGTTCGAAATCAAGAACCGCCTGACACAACAGATCCAGCCATAGTGGAAGCTCTCATCAACATTATAAAGAGAAGAAACCCATCGGTAATCTGGATAGCTGATGGAAGCGGCGAACAGAACACTATAGAAAATTTCAAAACCCTAGGCTATCTACCAGTCGCAGAGAGAACTGGAGCAGTATTAGTTGATCTCAACTTTGGAGAAATGGTTTGGGTTCCAGTTCCAGGCGGTGGAGTTGTATTCGACAGCTTCCTTTTCAATAGCATAGTTACGGAGGCAGACGTCTTTATATCACTTGCATGTATGAAAACACATTACCAGGCGGTTGTAACCCTAACAATGAAGAATCTCATAGGAATAGCCCCCGGCTCAATATACGGGTATCCGCCAAGCCCAACAAAAGTAATTCTCCATGAGGAAGCGCAGAAAAAAGGCGACGACTACATGGCTGGAGTGATAGTCGACCTATGCAGTGCAAGAAAAATCAATCTGGCAATAATAGATGGAAGAGTTGCCATGGAGGGACAGGGTCCACACTGGGGAGACCCAGTAAATCTTAATGTACTCATAGTTGGAAGCGACCCTGTTGCAACAGACACCGTGGCCTCAATGATAATGGGCTTCGACCCAGAGAAAGTTCCAACGTTAAAACTTGCTAATCAAATGGGTCTTGGAACAAACAATCTACATGAAATTGAGATAAAGGGAGAGAAGATTGAAGACATTTACAAGCAATTTAAGCCGGCGGAGGGACACGAAAAATTCCAAATACTAACTGCATCTGAAAGCAAAATCTACAAAATGAGAGACATACTTATATACTCAAGCGTAATTTCATGGGTTGCCGTAGCATCAACAATAAAATTTCTAAAATTAAAGGAAACAACCTACAAAAAGTACTGAAAAGATATAAAAGAAGGTTTGGCTCTCTAAAAATTAATAGGGCCGGTAGTCTAGCAGGTTAGGACGTCGCCCTCACAAATGACAAATTCCATAAATCAACAAGAGTTGGACATAGGGAACGGCGAAGATCGCCGGTTCAAGTCCGGCCCGGCCCACCATTTTTGGGTTTACCGCAAGTATTTCCGAAAGAGCCTCCTGTATTCTTAGATATTCTGCTTAGTCTTATGAACTTAACTCGAACTCTTTAAATTTCAGTATTCCGCTAATCTTCCTCATAACTGCTCGATCTGAGCGTGCGTATAATGAGTATATCCTTAATTAGAGATCTAAAAGATAGGCGTTATGGCGTTAAAAGAGCTTTAAATCTTATTGAGAATGATATTCACAGAATACTGCCTAGTAAGGCTAGAATACTTATTAAACCTAACTTTGTAAGCGCATATGACCCACCATCGGCGACACCTGTGGAATGTGTAGAAGAGATACTTAAGTTTTTGATAGAAATTGTGAATCCAAAAGAGGTGATAATCTCGGAATCTCCAACGATTGGAAGCTTCGAAGAGGCGGTTAGACGATACGGGTACAGCGTGTTGAAGGATAAGTATGGTGTTGAATTATTAGATTTAGATGGATATGGTTATGATGAGGTTTATATAGTGGATAGAAGAGGCGCTTTGCGCAGTATACCAGTGTCTAAACTTATACTTGAATCTAACTTCAGGGTTTCACCAGTTAGACCTAAAACTCATGATGTAGTCGTTGTAACGCTGACTGTAAAAAACATGGTTGTAGGTTCTGTGAGACAGGGATTCAGACGGCTTATCCATCAAGGATATTGGCAAATAAACTATAATATCGCTAGAATCGCCGTGAAAGTTATGCCCCACTTAGCTGTTGTAGATGGATATGAAGCCATGGAAGGAAATGGACCTGTTCACGGGGTTCTCAGAAGATGGGGAATATACTTCGCTTCAATTAATCCAGTATCCCTAGATTCAGCCGTAGCGTATGCTATGGGCTTTAACCCACGTGACGTAGGATATCTATATCTTCTGTCAGAGTGGGGTTATGGGGAACTGGATCGAGAGAAAATGAATATTATGGGAGAAAATTTGGAAGCAATCGCGATAGCATTCAAACCTCACAGAGACTACAGAAATCAAGTTGGCTGGAAAGAGCATATAGATATATTAACGAAGCTCCCGAAACCACCATAATGTATTTAATTGCCATTCTGTTCCTCTATTCCCGTCTTTTTCCCCTTATAATTAACACTATTGATTCTACAGCGATAACCACTATCATCACTATCGCTATAACTTGATAAGTAGATACTTGATTCTTTAAACTTTCATTTTCAGCTATTAGCGTTTTTAACTCAGCCTCCGTCTCCTTAATAAGTTTCCATCTATTCAGACCGTCGAAGAGGCGCTCAGCGTTATAGCGGAACATTTTCGCTAAATTCTCAGTTTCAGGTATGGCTCCAGGAAAGTTTGTTAGAACAACATGTACTGCTCCAACTTCCGAGGCTATTGAAGCACCAAATTCTGTGCTAATCTGGAGGTTATCAATTACTAACGTAACATTTTTTTCGCGCGCCACATTAACTAAATTCGCAATATCACTGGCTGAGAGCTGCTCAGGTGGATCATATACTGCGGCAACTTTAAACCCAACCCACTCAACAAAGGTCTTCTGCCACTTCATGCATATAACATTAAAATCGCTGATCCCCCAAGATTGAGCTTTACTACGTATTTCATTCGCTACAGTATCTATTTCGTTCAGCACTTCACTCATTTTGTAGTCTAAACCCATTGCCGGAAAGACTTGGCTTAGGTTTCCACCAACTATCTTAATACAATTTTTAGCGCCTTCAGGTGTATTATAAGTTCCTGGAACCTTAATCTGCCTTAGCTCATTATTTCCAGCAGCCTCTATGAGGTTACCCAACCAAGGCTTCTCTCCAGGTATATCGTGGTAGAAGAGAATTTTTGCCTTGCTAAGGGCATATATATCCCCTGGCTTCACATCATAGTCAGCTGGACATAAGCTTGGGTTCACTAGAACCGTTATGGTAACATTGTCGCCCATGAACTCTCTAACTATTGAGCCTAAAACATTTGTAGTACACACAATTATAGGCTTCTCTTGATTTTCCTGCGCCTCAGCCAACCCTATGGTTAACAAAGCTTCTAGTAGACTTAGTGTTATCAGAGCCAGTAAGGCGTGTTTACATACTTCATTTTTCACGCTTTCACCTCCCTTTTCCTTTTTGGTGAAAAGAATACTGAGATGGCGAATACAATGGTTGAAATTAGGGCTATTGACGAGCCCACCGGTAAATCATATATAAGAGATACGAAAAAGCCGGTTAAACATGAGGCCATTCCGATAAGTGGTGATAAAATAGCTATTTTCCTCATATCGTGCAGGAACTGCAGAGCTGAAGAAGCTGGATTAAAAAGGAGAGCGAAAATAAGTATTCCACCAACGAGCTTCAGCGAGAAAGCAACAACAATTCCAACTATGAAAATTGTAAAGTAAATGAAGGGCTTAGTATTTATCCCATCCGCCTCAGCCATCTTCCTATCAAACATTATCGCGTAGAGTTCCTTCCAGAATAAATACACAACAGCCAAGATTACTGTCGTTAATGCCACTAAGAAAACTATGTCTCTATTAGTTATGGCAACTATACTTCCCCAAAGTACACTTGCAACCTCGGTTGATAGACCAATCTTAGAGAACGTTAAGAATATGAACGCCAAAGCCATGTTAAGCGAGAAAGCTATGCTTGTTATTGTGTCAATGGGTAATCGCGCCTTTTCGGCAGCCGGACCTATAAGGGAAGCTGTGAGAGCGGAGAACGCTATCGCCGTTGTTAGTGGATCCACAGAAAGTGCTACACCAAGGGCTGCTCCAGCAAAGGCGCTGTGAGACATCGAGTAACCTATAGTTGTAAGTCTCATTTTAACAACGAATACGCCTATTAAACCCGTGAGTAAACCCGTTATCAAACAACCTATAATAGCCCTTTGAATAATAGCGAGTTCAAGCCAAATCAACGTTCTTTCCTCCAAAAATCGGTTGGAAGAAAACTTTCTGCAACGGCTAATACGCTCTTTAGGTCACCGTCAGCAATTACTCTTCCACTATTCATGACCACTATTCTACTATGCGAATTGAGGATCTGCTGTATATCATGTGTAACTATTATGGTTGTTATGTTCTGCTCCTCATTTAAGTGGCTTATTAACGCTGAAACCTTTTCTTTAGACTCGGGATCCAGATTACTAAATGGCTCATCCAATAGGAGTATCTTCGGCTCCTTGACCAATGCTCTTGCAATCATAACTTTCTGCTGCTGCCCACCGGAGAGCTTCCCCACTGGTTTGTTAGCCAACTCCTTAATCCCCAAAAGTTTCATGGCTTCGATCGCTTTCTCTTTATCCTCCCTAATAGGTCTACCTATAACCCCAATTTTACCATACCTACCCATCAAGACAACATCTAGCGCTGTATATGGTTCTCCCGGGTCAACCATAAAGTCCTGTGGAACATAACCAATAAAACGCCTAACTTCTCTTCCGTGCTTTTGTACATCAAAGTTTAAAACCAAAACACGCCCTTTAGAAACTGGCAACAAACCATTAATCGTCTCAAGAAGAGTTGTCTTTCCAGAAGCGTTAGGTCCGATAACATGAACAAACTCACCCCTCTCAAAAATGAGATTAATATCCCTAACTGCAGGTCTCTTCTCACCCTCATACACTGTGGAAACATCCCTAAGCTCTATTATTGGCGCCATTCCGCTCAATCCGCCGCTCTAAAGATTATCTCCATCACGATGTTACTGAAAAAATATAATGTAACACGAACTTAAAAATTTACCTCAAAACCCTTCTTCTGTCCATAAAAGAGGATAATCAGATGAAAATCTTACCACTGCTTTTATTCCTAAGAAAAACATTAACTGTAATAACATTTTATTGGTAATGATTAATAAATTGGGGAATCATAGAATTTTTCTAAGTCTGCCACCTTAACTTATGCTGCTTAAGTAAAAATTTTTAAGACTTGGATGAATCCTACCTCAAGAAAGGCTGCCAAGAGAAAAATTAAGCAAATTTTAATTAACATCTTATTAGTCAAGTTCTTCGCTAAAGTTACATGTATGGCTTTGTATATGCCATATGCCTCAACAACTCCATGTGGTAGACTAATCATCATAATTATTTCAACCACGTCAACCACAATACGCCCATAAACATGATAGTAGACTCTTAAGATGCTTATTACAAGGATTATCGACGTGAATATGGCAGCAAAAATGTTGGGATGGTCAAGCACGACATAATCTACCCTTCTCTTTGGAAGGAAGGCTTGGACAAAATCGACATAGAAACTCATTCCAATAATTATAAGTGAAACCGCGATAACATTGTGCATGAAAATCATTGCAACAGCGAGAGGAGGATTTGTAAAAACATTTCTTAAGTTGCCTAGAAAAAGAATATTTTCAAAGTATGCTAGGGTAAGGAAAAAGATGAAGGCGCAGCCAAGCATTATTACCCTACTTTTTTCATTCATTTACTATTACCGGGTTATGCGTTTTTAACGTCTCTTCTGATGATAATCAAGAGCACCCTATATATTTTCCGAGCAACATGCCCGCGTTCCCTTGCGTGACTTAATTTATTGATTATCTTACTAGATGCTAGAGTAATCACCTTTGATATAGGAGCGCATAATATTGCAGCGTTATAAAGAGTCCATTACAAGTCATTTTCATAAACAAATTAATATTAGAAGATTTTGTACTATATTTTGTGGTTTCATTGGATAAAAGAGTATTTTTGATGAAATTAAGCGAGATACAACCAAGTCAACTATACATTTGCTCTGAAAAACTATCTGAGGTCATGAAAGCATTTGATGTCAACAAACTTGAATCTATAAAGCCAATACCAATCAGGAAACTTGGAGATGACATTATTTTCGTGGACGGGCATACAAGGGCCTTTGCGGCTTTTCTTCACGGGTTCTCGGAAGTTCCAGCATGCTGGGAGAATGAAGATCTTGACTGGGAAGCGTATAAAATTTGCGTTGAATGGTGCAGGTGCGAAGGGATAAGAACTATTGCCGACCTGAAAAATAGGGTTATACCACAAAGTGAATATGAAATACTATGGTATGAACGATGTGAAAAAATGCAGCAAGAACTAGAAGCAAAAAAGAAAGAAATGAAAAGGGTATCACAGAGTTGAAAGTGCTTGTGCAAATATACCTTACAAAAATGTTTTTGAGATTTGGAAGGATATCATTAAATATGCCTTTTAGAGACGAATATGCTGTAAAAAGTTTGGGAGAATTCTAACATGAGATATCGTCTCTTGGGAAGGACGGGGTTAATGGTTTCTGAGATAGGTCTCGGTGGGCATGAATATAGGCGTTCTCTTCCTACAACACTTCTCAAATGGGGAGAAATTGAAATGGATAAGTTCATGGCAGCTCAGCCGATGCGAAATGAGATTATTAAGAGGGCCATAGAAGTTGGGATAAATTACTTTGATACAACATTTATAGAGGAGGTTATGTCGCTGGGTAATGCTTTAAAATCTATTGGAGTTGACAGAGAGAAGATCCATATTGCTGCTATGATAATTTCCCCATTCAGGAAGATGAGTGAAAATCCCAAATCAAAGTGGAGAGATGTTCTCGAGGATGAAATAGAAAGAATTTTAAATAATTTAAACACAAAATATATTGATGTCTTCAATCTACTTTTTCCTGAAGATTTCTATTCAAGGGAAAAATTTAGTGCTTATATGAGCATCGTCAAAGAGGCTAAAGAAGAGGGGAAAGTGAAGTGGATAGGCGCCTCAAGCCATGAACCCAATTTCCTAGCTGAGCTCATAAGAAAACATGATTGCTTCGATGTTGTAATGGTGAGATACAACTATCATCTGCAAGAAGCTAGAGATATCCTCTTCCCACTTTGTAAGGCAATGGAAATCGGGGTAGTTGTAATGAAGCCCTTCTGTTGGCCTTACTATGGAATACCATTCATGAGATTTGGTCCAGTTAAAGGCGAGGAGAAAAGCCCATACACGCCGGCCCAGCTATGCTTAAAATGGATTCTTAAGTCTCCAGAGGTCTCGACTGTTGTACCATCAGTCAACAATTTAAGCGAATTAGTAGAAAATATAGCTTCAATATCAAAAGAAGAAAAGATAGACGAAGAAATACTAAAGGAATATTTGAGGATAGCTACAGGTCCGGAAGCAAAAGAGAGGCTTCAAAAAATGACGAGCGATCACGACATTGACATAAGATTCTTCGCCGAGAGAGCTTTATCTGAGTTAGAAGCGAACTAACTCCCTAACTTCAAAATCGAAGAAGTCTGTTGTATTTTCTCGATTTTGAGTTAAAAAGTTTAACTATAGCTCTTGTCTTAAAATATTCTGGTGTCGAAATGCGGAATAAAATAGGCGTTTTGCGTTTTAGCGTTTCACTTCCACCAACGCTTGTTGAGGAATTTGACAATGCCTGGAAGAGCATGAATTATGAGAACCGCTCCAAAGCCGTTCATGATGCTATGCGAACCTTCATAAGTGAATTTAAATGGACGCGAAGTGAAACGGAATATGTTGCTGGGGCAATACTCCTCCTATACTATTTAGATAAGCCTAACCTTCTAGAGAAGATCATAGAAATCCAGCATGAATTCACCAATATAATATCTTCAACTACACATATACACCTGGAGGAGGACAAGTGCCTAGAAATAATCGCAGTAAGGGGTAAAGCTGGCGAAATAAGAAGTCTAGCGCAGAAATTAATGGCTAAGAAGGGGGTTAAACAGGTTAAAATTGCCGTGGTAGCGCCATAAAAGAAAATAGAATCTTTCAGCGTTTCTTCCCCACATATGAATTACGCGATTACAGAAAACTTAAATACGATTAATCGTAATTCTTTTTGAGGTAAATCGTAAAAGAGGTATGACATTGTCAGCGAAAGTCTCCAATGTAATTGAGGAGTATCTTGAGGCCATATATAGGCTTCAGGAGCGTAGTGGTGTTGCCAGAACAAATGACCTCGTATTAATGTTGAATGTCGCTCCAGGAACCGTAACCAATACCATCGAAAGGCTTGAGAAGAAGCTCCTAATAACACACGAACCCTATAGGGGTGTTCAATTAACTGGCGAAGGGCGCCGAATAGCTCTTAACGTAGTTAGAAAACATAGGCTTCTTGAGCGATTGCTTACAGATCTTCTTGAAGTTGAGTGGGACAAAGTTCATGAAATAGCATGTAATCTTGAGCATTGGGTAACTGAAGATATCGCAAGAAAAATCGAGCGCGTCTTGGGTTATCCAAAGACATGCCCTCACGGGAATCCCATTCCAAGCGAAAATGGAGAAATTACAGGAGAAGAGACACACCCTCTTACTGAATTCAAGATTGGCGAGAGAGGAATTATTGCTAAAGTAATCGAAGAAGGATCTGAATTTCTACAGTACATGGGTAGACTTGGAGTAAAACCGGAAAAATACATTGAGATTATTGATAAAGCCCCCCTAAGCGATCCAATAACCATTAAAATAGATGGAAAAATTCAAGCCCTAAGTCAAAAGACAGCCTCGCTCATAATGGTTAGGAAAATTGAAAAATGAACCCCACTAAGGAGGCGTTCGAAAATTGAAGGTTCCGTTAACAGCGTTGAAAGAAGGAGAAACAGGAGTAATCACATCAATAGAGATCGGCTTTGGGCATGGAAAACGTGGAGGTAGCGGCTTCCAAAAAAGACTTATCGATATGGGATTAACCCCCGGCACTGAAGTCACCGTCGTCAAGTCAGCACCATTCCATGGTCCAATAGAAGTTTACGTAAGAGGTTACAGACTTGCGCTGGGCAGAGGCATGGCTGAGAGAATCTTAGTGGAGGTAAAGAGATGACGGAGAAGAAAATTAAAATAGCATTAGCCGGAAACGCAAACGTAGGGAAGTCCGTAATATTCAATTACCTTACTGGTTTACATCAACACATCGGAAATTGGCCTGGAAAAACAGTTGAGAGGGCTGAAGGAACTCTCCATTTTAAAGGCTATACCATCGACATTATTGATTTGCCGGGCATATACTCTTTGTCGACCTACTCACTTGAGGAGGTAATTTCCAGAGAGTATATAATCACCGAAAAACCGGATGTAGTAATTAACGTTATAGATGCATCGGTTCTTGAGAGAAATCTCTTTTTCACACTCCAACTAATTGAGCTTGAGGCCCCGATAATTATAGCCCTAAATCAGATCGATATGGCTGAGAAGAAGGGAATAAAAATAAACTATAAGAGACTTGAGGAAATCCTAGGCTCGCCCGTTATTCCAACGGTCGCCGTAAGAGGAAAGGGGATTCATGAGCTACTTAATAAGGCCATAGAAGTTGTCGAGGAGGGTGCGCCTAAACCGGCGAAAATAAGGTATGGAGATGAGATTGAGGATAAGATACACAGGCTCGAGGAGTTTCTTGTAGGAGTAAACCTTAGGTATCCGGCTAGATGGGTTGCAATAAAACTTCTTGAAGGCGATGAACAGGTTGAAAGGGAAGTGATGAGGATAAAACCAGAGGCTATTGAACTAACAAAGAGGCTCGCGGAAGAAATTGAGCGAATACACGGTCATGCATGCCCAACAGTAATAACCTCTGAACGTTACGAAGTTGCTGGTAGAATAGCAAGGGAAGTCCAGCGTTTTCTTCCAAATATAAAGCCATCAATAAGCGAGAGAATGCACGATATAACAACTCATAAGATCGCAGGCTACATGGTTATGTTCCTAGTTGTTTTAGGGATCTTTCAAACTGTCTTTGGCTTCGGCAGCTTCTTCTCGCAGTTACTTAACGATATGCTCCATACATATGAACCTCTCTTCGAATCTATACTGGGCACAGGGCCTTTAAAAGAGATCATCTGGGGTGGGCTTATGGAGGGAATTATAGCAAACATCACTATAGCGTTACCATACATAATTCCATTCTACCTAATACTATACATCCTAGAAGACTCAGGATATTTAGCAAGAATTGCCTTTTTGATGGATGCGTTAATGCATAAGATAGGCCTGCATGGCAAAGCATTCATTCCAATAATGCTGAGCTACGGATGTAATGTTCCGGCATGCCTCGGCTGCAGAATAATGGAAACTGAAAGAGAGAGATTGTTGGCAGGTTTCGTTGTAACACTAATACCATGCGCAGCCAGAACAGTTGTAATAATAGGACTTGTCGGAGTATTCCTCGGAATACAATGGGCACTAGCATTATACGCCATTAACCTAGCAGTGATCTTTTTCTTGGGAAGATTAGCATTCAAAACGGTGCCCGGCGAACCTACTGCGTTGATAATGGAGATGCCCGATTATAGATTTCCACATCTAAAAACCGTTATTAAACAGACATCGTTTAGGCTTGAGGAGTTTCTCAAAATATCGTTTCCACTCATAATAATAAGCGGCCTACTAATCAAGACCGCGGAGATCCTTGGCTTTCTAAAACTAATCTCTTATGTTTTAAGCCCGATAACCGTCAGTTGGCTTGGCCTACCCGAAATAGTTGGTGTGACATTAATTTTTGGGGTTCTGAGGAAGGAGTTAACGCTTGTATTGCTTGCAACACTACTTGGAACAACAAACTTTCAAGCAGCTCTAACACAGCTACAAATGTTCATCTTTGCCTTGGTAGTGATGCTCTATGTGCCATGCATCGCAACAATAGCCGCATGCATAAAAGAGTTCGGGTGGAAGAAAGCAGCGGTGATTACAGTAGTTGAAATAGTATTTGCAATCTTGATTGGAGGATTAATCTATAGGGTTTTTGCAATATTAAACTTATTAGAACATTAGAGGGTCTAAAGTTGCTCAGCTAATCTTTCCTCTTCCTCTTGAGATCCTAGTATCTAAGGTTCTATTAGAAAACATATTTTATCCAGCAAAGAATATGAGAAACTTTGAACTACTAAAAAAGGCGGCTGTAATTAAATACAAGGTTCGATCGAAGGGTACTCAAAAGCTTAGAAAAATTTTAGTGATATTTTAGAAATGACGTAATCTGCACGTAACATTATGCCGAAATAGCCTTAGAGGAAACTCTAATTATTATCACTCAAATTTTGATGACTAAGCATACATCATATTTTAAAAAAGAAAAAATTTAGGACAATTATAGATAAATCGCAAGTAAGATTTAAATCTAAAATAATTCCAAAATATTTAAACCCCTCTTCTATACCGAGAAATAGTCTGAGCGAGTTGATGAAGTATGTCCTTGAAAATCAGAGATGTTGAAGAAGAAACAATAACACGGGCAATAATACGAAAGGCCCTCGAAGACTGGATGAATATATCTGAAACAGACGTTATAGTCGTAG
Organism: Bathyarchaeia archaeon; assembly: GCA_038859955.1. GTDB lineage: Archaea > Thermoproteota > Bathyarchaeia > Bathyarchaeales > DTEX01 > DTEX01. The sequence continues at coordinate 56,850 of JAWCEH010000006.1, forward strand.
GCGCGGGCCCATCGGGTTTAACTGCAGCAATGTACTTAGCGAAGGCTGGCCTAAAAACGGTTCTCTTTGAGAGGAGACTTTCTTTTGGCGGAGGAATAGGCGGCGGTGGAATGCAGTTCCATAAAATAATCGTAGAGTCCCCTGCTGATAAAATTCTGAATGAAGTAGGCTGCAGAATGGAGAGGTTAAATAACGGTTTATTTGTTGTTGATGCACCTGAAATGATGGCTAAGCTTGCATCCAAGGCTATAGACGCTGGCGCAAAGATAATTCTAGGCGTAACAGTAGACGATCTAATTTACAGGAATTCGCCCTTAAGAATAATTGGTGTAGTGATCCAATGGTCGTCTGTTATACTGTCTGGATTACACGTTGACCCGCTTGGGATTAAAGCTAAAGCCGTTGTAGACTGCACCGGACATGATGCTGAAGTTGTATCAGTTGCTTCGAAGAAGATCCCGGAACTTAACATCACCATTAAAGGTGAGAAGTCTATGTGGGCATCCAGCGCCGAGCGACTAATCTTAGAGGGTACAAGAGAAATATGCCCCGGACTATTTGTCGCAGGAATGGCTGTTGCAGCAATAGACCAGACGCCACGCATGGGACCAGTATTTGGAGGAATGCTACTCAGCGGAGCTAAAGTTGCTCAGCTGGTCGTAAATAAAATTTTAGGTAATGAGGTGCAAAAGATAACGCCGTTTAGCATCTAAGTGCAATAAAGTTGTGGTGTTAATGAGGTTTTTACGTTTTTCGTAATTATTTATCGATTTGAGTAAAACTTATATACCTCCCACAGCAATTATATGAGGAACTGTTAGATTAATTGGCGAACGAAAGATGGATGCGAGAATCAAGAGTAGTTTAGTTAAAAGTTTAGAAACCTATGAAAAGAGCAGTGTAGTAGAGGAAAGCATAAGAAAAGACCTGAAAGCAAATATGTACCTTGATGCGCTGAAACATAGAATGGACCGAGAAAACTATGAGAAATTATGTGCGATACAGAACCCCAGCGTTCACCAATTTATTGCCGAAGCCGCCGAACTCTGTAATCCTAAAGAAATTTTCGTTTGCAGTGATACACCTGATGAAATCGCGTACATTAAGCATATGGCAATCGCTAGCGGTGAGGAGTCAGCAGCTCTGACCATTCCAGGCCATACATTCCACTTTGATGGCCCTTATGATCAAGGAAGAGACCGAGAGGCAACCAAATTTCTTGTCCCAAAAGGGGATTACTTAAGCCCTGCTCTAAAACAAATTGATCGAGATGAGGGGCTTAAAGAGATATTAGCGTTATTCAGGGGTTCAATGAGCGGACGCACGATGATAGTTCGCTTCTTAATCCTTGGTCCTGCAAACTCCATTTTCACAATCCCATGTATGGAATGTACCGACTCATGGTATGTGGCTCACTCAGTAAGCTTGCTTTATCGAAAAGGTTACGAGACCTTTCTCAACATGAGCCCTGATGCAGAATTCTTCAAGACTTTACATTCATCTGGAAAATTGGATGAGCGAATGATAAGTGTGGAGCACGAAAAAAAGCGTATTTATATCGACTACGTTACGAATACTGTTTACAGCATTAACACCCAATATGCTGGTAACTCTATAGGCTTCAAAAAGCTTGCGCTTCGCCTAGCTATCCGTAAAGCCCATAGAGAAGGCTGGCTCGCCGAGCACTTCATGATAATGGGGGTATATGGACCGAATGGGCGCAAAACATATATTGGTGGGGCCTTCCCAAGCGCCTGCGGCAAAACTTCAACAGCAATGCTTCCAGGCGAGACTATACTTGCTGATGATATAGCTTATCTTCGCAATATCGATGGGGTTTGCCGTGCTGTAAATGCTGAAGCAGGAATATTTGGCATTCTCCAGAATATCAGCCCTGAAAATGATCCCTTGCTTTATCAAGTGCTTAACAGCCCGAATGAGATAATTTTCTCTAATGTTTTAGTTAAGGATGCAAAACCCTGGTGGTTGGGCATGAACTGCGCGCTCCCATGTAATGGAATAAACTTTTCTGGTAAGTGGTACAAAGGAAAGATGGGTTTTAACGGTAAGGAGATTCCCCCTGCCAGCGAGAATGCTCGATACACCATATCTCTTAAAGCGCTGCCAAACTGTGATCCAGAATTAGATAACCCCTTAGGTGTTGAGTTAAGCGCCATAATTTACGGCGGCCGAGACTATAGGGCCTACGTGCCCATACAGCAAGGTTTCAGTTGGGAGCACGGGATCATAGCATATGGAGCGTCGTTAGAAACAGAGACGACTTTTGCAATTATAGAGGAGCAGGGTAAATATGAAATAAACATCATGAGCATCCAAGACTTCGTCTCCATCCCTCTTGGACAGTACGTCAGAAATTACCTAGACTTCGGCAGAAAACTAAAAAAGCCACCTTTAGTCTTTGGAGCAAACTACTTTCTACGCGATTTAAAAACAGGCGTTTTCCTAAATAGTCGACAAGACAAGCATGTATGGGTGAAGTGGATAGATCTCCGTGTACATAACGATGTTGGTGCAATTAAAACCCCAACCGGCCTTATTCCAAAATACGAAGATCTAGCTAAACTCTTTAGGCAAGTGCTAAAAAAAGACTACACGAGAGAGGACTACAAAAACCAATTTACAATTAGAGTCCCGGAAAACCTTCGCAAGATCGAGCGTGTAAAAGAATTCTGGACTACGCAAGTATTAGATACCCCAAAGGAGCTTTTACAGGTATTAGATGAGCAAGCTCAACGCTTAATTAAAGCTCAAAGGTTATTCGGCAACTATATTCCGCCAGATAAATTCGAGGAAGAATAACTAAAGAAATAAAAGATAAATTTTTTAATCTCCCGCGCTTAATCCTTAATTAGGGATCATTAGAAATGAGTAAGGTAATTTTTACGCTAATACTTAATGAGGTTTTAAGCAGAAGCGGAATTAGAATCAAACTTGGTGACTTTGATAGAGATCAGCTTTACATGGAGCTACTGAATCATTTTGGGTTGATTGGTGGGTTAAATGTCTGTGAGGCGCTTGAAAAAGCATGGCAGGACCCATATAACAGAAGTAGAATTGAGGATTACATAACTACGTGGATTAGAAGAAAGATGAGAAGAAGTATAATGGGCGGGCATCAGACTGGAGTAGTATAATTGTTTTTAAAGTTAAGCGTTGGTACCCCCGCCATAAAAACCACATGTAATCCTGTTCTAATGTTTAGACTAATATACCTCCGCTGAAATTTTATAGCGATGACCTCGAGAGGTGCAATTAGCATGAAAAAAGCTATTAACAGTGTATTTAAAGGAATTCTAGCTGGAGTTTTGACACTACTTAACGTTATACCATCAATATCAGTAATTTTTAATCCGTTATTCTTCATAATGTTTCTCCCCTTCGGCGTCTATGCCTTTTTATCTTGGCCATGGCTCATTCTAAAAGATATACCAGATCCATTTCATCCAGGCGAAAGCTTATATTGGCTAACCTATGCCATTAAAGTTGAAGAAGATAACCTCCTTTTACCATCGCTTTTTAGATGGGGAGTTTTAGATTTCTCGCTTTTAGTCATTGGTTCAGCTATCTTTTTAATAGCATTCTTCTCCTGGTTAGCTAACTTAAAGAGAGCTGGAGGCCTACTCACTAGTGGGATCTACAAAGTTAGTAGACACCCTCAATACTTTGGGATAATCCTCTTAACTCTTGGTGTATCACTCAGAACACTAAGGCCAATATCACTTATTGCATGGATAACTCTACTTTTTTGCTACCTAATTTTGGCAAGCCTAGAAGAGAGGGTTTTGTTTAAAACTTACGGAGACAGATACAAAGAGTATTCGAAGAGCACAGCTTTCATGATACCACTATTAAAGCTAAAAGTTCCAGAATTATTATCTCCGAAAAAACCACTTAGGTATATGCTGTTTGCAGCATTTTACTTCCTTCTAGTGGCGGCCATATTAGCAGGCATGAGAAACATGGTCTTCGCTTTAAGGAACATTGCATACTTAAGTATACTCCCTCAGTTTTAGCTCTTAAAAAAGAAAAAATGGTGATTTACCAGATGCCTCATAATATTTCGTCTACTCTTACTTCCTTGTTTAATTTTGCCGATTTATATGCCATGTCGATAACTTGCATGACCTTTAATCCATCATCGCCGGGAGTTTTCGGCGGCCTATCTTCCAAGCACGCCGTAACGAAATCACTAATTAATGAACTCTGAAGTACACCCCAATCTCCACCTAACTCGTATGATATGGCTATGCCTTTTCCCTCTTCCTCTGTAAAATAAGTAAATGGATTAAGTCTTAACCCTCCCTTAGAGCCAAGTATTATTGTTTCCTGGTAGGAATTTAAGTTTGCAGCCCAAGTAGTCTCAAAGAAGATCGCTTGGCCTTCTGCGAATTTGACGAACGTTGTTGAATGCTCCTCAACATCATATTTTGTTTCTAAATTAAGCGTACCGCCTACGCCTCTAAACGTCATTGCACTTACAGATAGAGGTTGCACATCTCCCAACAGATATAGCGCGAGATCTATATCGTAGCAACCTATGTCAATTAATGCCCCTCCACCAGCTTTAGATGAGTCGAGGAACCATTTAGACTCTTTCAGTATATCTATGCCAGGTCTACCCCTTCGGCGGATTTGTGTGAACCTAGCATAATAAACTTTACCAAGCTTTCCCTCTAAAATGTATTGTCTAGCCATCTCAGCTTGCTGCGTTAATCTTGACCTTGCACTGCAAATGCCGAGTTTCACTCCAGCTTTTTTGCAGGCATCAACCATTTTAGCTGCTTCTTTAGAGTTCATTGCCATAGGTTTCTCGCATAGAACGTGCTTGCTTGCCGCAGCAGCGGCGCACGTTATCTCGGCATGATTAAATGGCGGCGTGGCGACGATGACGGCGTCCAAATTCTTCAGAGCTAAAAGATCGTGATAATCTGTAAAACACTTTTCAACTTTGAATTTTTCAGCAGCTGATTTAAGGTTCTCCTCGTTTATATCAGCTATTGCTATAACTCTCGCGTTTTTTTGGTTAGCGATTGCTTGCAAATGGGATTTACCTATAACGCCAACTCCAATAACGCCCATATTCAATATTTTACCCATACATTATCACCAGTATACTTTCTCCTTTAAACCTTGATTACCAAAAATCATATTTAATTCTTTAGATAAAATGGTATAAAGCAATTAAAAGGTGAATTAATTATATGGTAAAAATAAAAGTTGCTCTGCAATTATGGTCTGTTCGCGAGGAGTGCGCCCGCAATCTAGAGGGTACACTTAAAGCAATAGCAGACATGGGCTACGATGGTGTAGAGTTCGCTGGGTATCATGGACGAACGGCAAATGAGTTGGGAAGAATACTGGATGATTTAGGGCTTAGAGTCGCAGGCACACATATAGGTATAAACACCCTAATTGGAGAAAAATTAAAGGAAACTATAGAGTTTAACCACACTCTTGGAAACACATATCTTATAGTACCGTGGCTGCCGGAGGAGATGAGAAGTTCTAAAACAGCTTGGCTTAAGACCGCTGAATTAATGAATGAAATCTCTGATAAACTTAAGCCTGAAGGCATGTTTGTTGGATACCATAATCACGCAATTGAATTTCAGCCGATAGAGGGTGAAATTCCATGGTATATATTCTTCGATGCAACCAAGCCTGATGTTGTAATGCAGCTAGATACTGGGAATGCAATGCATGGTGGCGTAAGTTCCGAAGGTATACTGGAGATTATCAAAAGATATCCAGGCAGGGCGAGAACTGTTCACTTAAAAGAGTATTCTTCTACAAACGATAAAGCCCTTATAGGTGAAGGCGAAATGAGATGGAGAGAATTCATAAATCTCTGCGAGACGATTGGTGGAACAGAGTGGTATATAATTGAGCAGGAAACATATGCATATCCACCTTTAGAGTGCGTTAAGAGGTGCATAAATAATTTGAAAGCGATAATTTAACACTCTGATCTAATCAACCAGCGTAGAACGTTTTGATTTAATAGTTCTTCACTCTTTATCCCTATCTACAAAGAGTGTTAAATGATTTAATAGATTCCCATTTTCGGATCTCACTTAAATCGATCGGTGGAACAAATATAGCGATGAAGACCCAATCTTCGCATCCTAAATTGCATGGTTGATGTATCGTTTTTGCCGGAATATATAGTACTGACATTGGCTTTGCATCATACGTCTTATCACCAATTTTCACTAACCCAGCTCCCCTAATCGTAAAATATATCTCAGCTGAATCTTCATGACTATGAAGCGGCCCCTCTTGACCGGGCCGGTATTTAAACATTACTAAGCTCAGTAAGGCTCCTCTATGAGATGGTTCACTAGTAGGATCTATGAGTATTTTCGCGCTTCTTCCAGATAATGGAGGTGGGGATTTCCGCTCAGTAACATCAGCAGCACTCATAAAGAACGCACTCATTCCCTCATCAGCCTCCTGATTTTTGGTGGGCCGGGCCGGACTTGAACCGGCGATCTCAGCCTCTCTTAACAGGAAGGTTTGTTCATTGTATTATTCGTAAGGGCTGCTTTAGGTTCCTCTGGAATGTCCTAACCACACTAGACTACCGGCCCACTATTATGTTAATGATCATCTTATTAGGGCTCTTTAATATTTTTGGCTATTTTTGTTATTACTTAATAAATCATTTTTATTAGTATTTAAAAATATCAAGTCTTATATTTATAATACATTACATATGGTTTTAGGTGTAAATACATGTTTATAGTGGACTGTCATGTTCATAGTTTGGGAACGGAATCTGTTGACACGGTCCTTAATGGTATGGATTCTGCTGGCATAGATAAAGCCATCATTTTCTCGCCATATCCCTCCTCTTTTAAAGGTGGAATCATTCCTAAGGCTTCAGCTGTTGTAACTCGACATTTAGAGTTTAGTTATCCCGATGTAACTGTGGAAAAACAGAAAGAATCTGTAGAGTTTGTTGCAAATCTGCAAAGAGAGGCGCCCGATAGGATAATATCTTTCGTCTGGCTTGAGCCCAGACTAAGGAATTCCGTTCAAATTTTAGAGTGGGCAGTAACCTCTAAGGAGGTTAAGGGCATTAAAATGATACCGGACCATTGGTACCCCTATGATGAATTCATGTATCCAATATACAAAAAGGCTGAAGAACTCGGTATTCCAATAATCTTTCACTCAGGCATACTCTTCGGCTTTAAAGATTCATCAAGATTTTGTAGACCAGTAAATTATGAGATCCTTCTGAATTTTCCGAATCTAAAGTTCGCTCTGGCACATATAAGCTGGCCTTGGGTGGACGAATGCATAGCTCTATGGGGCAGATTTAGGGCAGCTCTTGGAGAAATTGAGGGTGGCGGAAAGGAGATTCAAATGTTTGTTGATATAACACCTGGTACACCATTAATTTACCGGAAAAACTCTCTTCAGAAGCTTATAGCCTATGGCGCAGAAGAATTCATGCTATTTGGAACTGACTGTGTAGCTAATGGGTTGGGTTACGGAAAGCAGCATATTGAAAGGGATATTATTATCTTACGGCAGATGATAGGGGTATCTAGCGAAACGATTAGCAAAATTATGGGCGAGAATGCTCTTAGATTTCTAGGCATAAAAAAGTAGATCTCAAAAAATATTTTAACATTTTTTATATAATGCAATCTTTATATCTCATACTTTTTCAGTAATTTCTTGCCTCACTTACTAGGTTCTATCACATTTATTCCGGTTTCATCCTCAATGGCAAGCCATCCTTCATAATAGATGTCTCTTGAGGCAGCAATGTACCTATCTTATGGCACAAACCTCCCGCCAATAGTGGCCCCTTTTGTCTCAGGATTGTAATCTTTAGGATGAGTATAAACTATCAATTCCAAAGAATTCTTACGCCCCTAATAACCTTCCCTAACCCAAAATGGAATATATTTGCTGGATCATAGTTAATCTTAAGTGCGGGGCTACTAATATCCTCAAAAAAATTCCTCAGAGTTTCTGCACTACCTATTCCAGTTTCTATACGTAAAAGAGTGCCTACATCCTCGCCATACCTGATTATTTCTGAAATGCTCCTTCTCATTACAGCGTATGCTAGCCTTCTTTTAACCCAGAGAGTTCGCTTTTACGGCACATAGTGTGCACAATAAGAAATGCTCAGGCTAAATGAACTTAAAGATTTAAAAAATTAAAGAGGAGGGGTTTATTCCACCTTAATTTCATAACCCTTCTTTCTTGGAAGAGTTATCTCCAATATTCCCTTCACGAATCTAGCCTTTGCTCTACTTATATCCACTGGGACCGGAAGCGGGACCCTACAGCTGAAGCATGTGAACTCACCTCTTCTATGCGGGACCCCTAAATCTCCAAAGTTTATTTTGATCTTCATTCTTGCCGTGATCTCTATTAGGTCATCGCTTATCCCGTTTATCCTGATGCCTTCTGGATCAGCCTTTGGCAAGTCAGCAGTAACAATAACTTTATCATGGCTCACATAAACATCGCATAATGGCTCAAGCGATTGCGCGCTGACATCCCAGCTTGGCCGCTCCATGAACCTTTCGGTCATTTCGTCAGCTAGCTCTTCAAGATCCTCTAAGTATTCATGGATGATATCAAAGATTGATCTTCTTCTCCTTTTACTCATTTCGAACCCCCTTTACCTTACTTGATATAGTATCCTGGAACATCGTATTCATGCGACTTCCTCATTCTAGCTAGTTCCGTCTGGGTTCTTCGCATCATATCTCTCATAGCTAAGCGGACTTCCTCACCCTTTTCTATTAATTCAGATATATCTATGTTTATTTTTATTATTCGATTAAGTGCTTTCACAACTACTGATGATGCCTCAGGGTCTGGGTAATTATAAAAGGCTTCAGCTAGTAATGCTATCGCCGGTATATTCTTCTCAGCGCAGTATTTTAGGATTAATGCCTGCGGCCCAACTAAAAAGCCTCTCTGTATTATTTCAACTTCATTTTCAGTTAGGGTCTTAAGCATCGAGCTATCAGATACTGCTCCAAATATTCTTAGTTTTTCAATCTCATGACGGTTTGGGACTGGCAACCCACCTAATGTGAAAACTTTTTCAGCCCTCTTTTTCCACGCCCAATCGACAACGCTCCTTATTATTGGATGAACTGAATCTGAAGGTATCGCTATCTCAGAGCTTAAAACCACAAGGTTTCCGCTTCCAAAAATTCTTATTGGTGATCTTGGTAATCCACTTTCAAGCATAATTACTGGTGGCAGAAGATCAGTCTCTATGGAGGCTAGCTCCTCAAGATTCAGCTTAGAAATTATGTGTGCCACCGCTATAACTCCAACCAACCCAACGTCAGGGAGCCCGCAAATAATCTTAATTCCCTGAGGGATGTCTTTCCACTCAATAATCTTGATCTCTTCCCTAAGCAATATTTTCCCTCGCATATTACATATTCAAGGTTTTCACTTAGAGCCTTATATAACTATTGTCTCACAAACCTTTAATAAATAAACAGCTATACCTCTTTTTTGGAGAGGTGTATTTTATGTCCGAGTCTCAAATTGAGAATAAGATTAACGAGTGCATAGAGGAGTTAAGTCGATATAAATATTTTTCACATGAAGTCGAAGAAGCTATAGAGAGCTTTAAAAAACTTAGAGAACAATTAAAGAATTTAACAAAAGAAAACATCGATGAAATTATTAATGGTGTAGAAGAGGGTTACAGAAGCAGCTTACCTTATTCCGGGTTTATCCCAAAAACTGTAGCAAACCTAAAGTTCATTAAAGAATGGCTTGAAAGCAGGAGGTCCGAGGTTTAAAAGTAGTAAAGTATGTTTAGGTTTGCAAGAAGAATTTATTTTCTGACTCTCCATGTTTTTATCTTTGAACTATTACCTGGGGATTGAGGCGCCGGGAAGTGAAGACGGAGGGGGTCGAAAAGGGGTTAAAGGAAGTTCAAGGGATTATCAGAGGATTCTTTCCCTATCCGAGCTTTCGACCATTTCAAATCGAGGCTATAAATTTTTCCTTTGAGGTCATCTCTGATGGCAAGATAGGTCTGCTATCCTCTCCATGTGGAACTGGAAAGTCGATATCAACTTTATCAGCATATTTCGCTGCTAGGAATATTAATTCTTCACTTGGCAGGCTTTTAATTTTAACGAGAACAAAGAATCAGCTTGAAATTTACTCACGCGAGCTCAAGAATATTAGGGAAATATGTAAGGTTGAGTTTACTGCGTCGATATTTAAGAGTAAAAGAGAAATGTGTCCTCACGCTTTAGAGGATCAAAAGCTCAGGGAGATAAGCTACCGTGACTTCCTGCAATACTGTAAGGGATTAAAAAGCGGGTTTTTCGGGGAATCATGCAAGTACTACAATATAACGTATAGTGATGGAGGTTGGAAACCAAGTAGGCTCGCACAAGATACTGTTGAAAAAATTAGAAAGATAGGTCCATTAATGCCTGAGGAGACCTACAAATTATGCCGTCATATGGGATTATGCCCTTATGAGGTCGCAAGAATTCTTACCAGAAGAGCCGATATAATCGTCGGGAACTACAATTATGTTCTTCTTGAAGCTGTCAGAGGCTCGACGCTTGGAAGAGCTGGTGTTCGCATAAAGAATGTCAATTGCATATTTGATGAAGCTCATAGCTTACCATACTATGCTTCTGGAATACTTTCAGACGAGATATCGCAAAAGTCTATTAAGAGGGCGATTAAGGAGATTGAAAGATTTGGGTTAAATGGTTACGTGATTCTAGAGGCCCTATACAACTCGTTGATCAAGTTTGGTAAGGCTGTGTATAGAGCTTATGGTCCGGAGGTTGAGCATATAATTGCAAAACAAGGCTTAGTTAATGCTATTACTGAGAAGACGGGTATTGACACGGATGGTTTGCCAGAAATATTTGAGGAACTTATGGTGACAGGCGAAATAATTAGGCAGAGAAGGATTGAAGCTGGTAAAAGCCCAGTATCCTATCTCTCACGTTGCGCAGCCTTTCTCATCGATTGGATTAACCTTAATGACCAGGAATATGCAAGATATATCAGAGTTGAGGAGAGTGCTGAAGGAAAGAAGAATGTTAAGCTGGGAATAAAATGTTTAGATCCATCTTTAGCTACAAATGTGATAAATGAAATGCGTTCGGCAATTTTAATGTCCGGAACATTATGGAACATGGACTATTATATTGATATGCTAGGTCTTGATAAATCTCGCTGCAAAAGCCTAGAGCTCCCAAACCCCTTCCCGCCGGAGAATAGATTGATTCTTGTCGATATGGCAGTTACAACAAAATTTGAGGAGCGAAATGAAACCCAGTGGATCAGAATGGCTGAGCATATAACTCGAGTAATTCAGGCAGTTAAGGGAAGAGTAGCAGTTTATTTTCCCTCATATGATGTTATGCGAGGAGTTATGAGCCATGTAAAATTAAGCATACCAACCATTATAGAGGATAAAAATACCAGAATAGCCGATGTACTCGATTTTCTCAAAGATAATAATCAATGTGCGCTATTTGGTGTTGCGAGGGGAAAGATAAGCGAGGGTGTGGATATGTCTATTGGAGGGCATAGTATGCTTTCAGCCGTCATTATTGCTGGTTTACCATATCCAAAGAGGACCGAGCTTCATGAAGCATTACAAGAATATTTCGAGAAAAAGTTTGGTGACAAAGCCGTTGAATGCGTGAATAATATTCCATGCTTAAATGCCCTTGCACAATCCGTTGGAAGGCTTTTACGCAGCCCGGAAGATAAGGGGATAATTATCTTAATGGATAGACGCGCTGTCGGAAAGTTTAAGCAAAAACTTCCGGAGGACTGGAAGAGAGAAATGAAGGTTCATGCAAAAATGGAGAAGATCATTAATAGAATAGATGTATTTATGAAATCCGGCTTTCAGAAAATAAGCGTATAAGACTGCTAAAATTAAAATTTTGTTTTTACCATACGCCAGTCTTAAGTTTTATTGAAACTCTCTCGAAGAGTTGCTCATATATTTTCAGCGCCTCGTTTAAAGCGCTATCTAAGTTAATTTTTCCTTCCTCTACATTAGTCATCAATCGTTCAACATAACGTCTTGTATCTGGTGTAACAAGCCTTTCATCCACATTTTTCAAAAGATTTATTAACGCCTCACCTAAACCGGTTATATAAAATGATTTCTTCCTCTTCTCAGCATAGCCTCTCTCAATAATTATGTGTGGGTAATCCGCTCTAGTCGCATCAGTTCCGATGGAATATCTTTCCAAGTGCCTGAGTAGCTCTGATTCTGTTAAGCGTGCCGGAGGCTTGGTCTCACGTTCTTCTAGATCAACTTTGATCACAGGCAACTTACTATTGATTTGTAGTTGTGGAATCCAAAGTGTATCTTTAGGCTTGAAGTATGGAAATATTTGGTGAAAACCCTCATCAGTGAAGTATTTACTAGATGCGTTCATTTGCACACCGCCTAAATCAACGTTCAATTTCCATTTTTTTAGGATTGCATCCTTACCGACGACATTCGCTAAATAGCGCCTAGCAATATATTCCCAAACTTTACCCTTAATATCATGTCCAGAATAATACCCTGTTGGATAAATTGGTGGATGTGCTCCATCGTTTTTCTTACCGTCTTTTGGACTAAAATAAAACATATTGATGTACTTACCCAGCAGGGTAGATGAGAGCATAGATAGTATGGATTTATGGTCCACAGTCAACCACATATTTGTCTGGGTTCTAGGGTAGCTTATGTAACCGTCACCATAAAGGGATTCGGCTAAAGCCATGATCTTCGCCGCACTTAAGCCTGTAATCTTAGAAAGCTCTTGTAGCATTACGTCGGTATCGGTGGGAAGAGGTTTATGCTCAATATCATCCTTCAACTGAAAATCCCTAACTAAAGCATATTTGGCACTTTTAGCTAAAGTGTATGCATGCTGCGCCTTAAGAGAATCCTTAATAGGTTCAGATGTAACCTTAACTTTAACGCCGAAGGCATCAATCAAGGCGGATATAACATAATATTTCTCTGGCTTAAAGTCTCTAATCTCCATCTCCCTCTTATAAACAAACCATAATGTGGGTATTTGGCAATTATGCACAACAGCATTAGAGACTAGATAAGTATTATCGCTGGTCTCCAGATTATAAACTAGACCTGAATAGGGAATATACTCAACACATCTAATAGGCGTCAATACATATTCGCTGAAAGTACGAAAGCTGGAGTCTCCCGGATTAAATTTAAGACGCATGGAATAAACAGTACTATGAAACCTGTTATTATTAACATAAATATATAAAGGATAACCAAGCTTAAAGCAGAGCAACTGAATTTGAATGGCTAAAACTTTTGATCGCGTTTTTGCGGAGATAATTTGTTTATTACTATATTGCCTTTTACATAAAGTATCTTTAAAGTATCCATCAAGAAAAGCTCTAACAAGATTCGGATCCTTATGCAGAAGTATGAATTCTGGAATACGCTTGTGCTCAGCTTTATCTCCACACCACGCGGCAAGCGCTTTACAAAGTAACCTAGAATATATACAGGCAATCAATGTCTTTTGTTTTTCCTTAAAGAATAGTGAAGCTCCTATGTTTCTTATAATGTTTGTAATTCGATTTAGTGTTTCCAGATCGTGCCTGCTTATTGGAATGTATAATTGGTCATCTAATAAGCGGCCATTAGCAACGTATCTGCCCAACAGCCATGATGTTTCCTCATTTAGTGGAAGTATTAGGGGAGTACTCTCATTTTCATTTCCAAATTCTTTTAATGAAATCTCCGTCGCATCGGTTATGCCTTTAATACGTGGTATAACAAGATAGTCCCCAAACTTACCTTTACTTTTTGGCATCAAGTATTTAGCGCTTTTCCAAAGAAACCTAGGAAAACCAACGTCTGGCTTTTTAATATCTTCTGAAACGAGCACTGGGTGCTCCGGAGTTAATTCCAGAGGAAGCAAACCTGCGGCCTTAACTTTAACAAGCTGCCCAGAATACATTCTTACAAATTTTTTAATAACCCTGCTATCGCATGAATTCCAACCGATACAAGAATCTCCAACCTTTACTTCTGATATCGGCTTATAATCTCCCGGTATTATTGTGTCACCTTTAACGCAGGAGCCCCATGAAATTAAGCTGCTACCGTTATTCAATCTCTTTGATAGTGTTAAGAGCCTCGTATACGCCGCGCCAGTAACTAAATCAAATTTGTGGCGTAGCAAAGCCTTCCAAACCCAGCTCCATCTAAGATCCTGTTCAAGGTTTTCCCAGGCACGCCTAAGCTCGTTTTGGGTGGCAGCGTTGAACCTCATTCGGCCATATTTTGGTGTGTCTCCCAGAACCTCTTTTGCGATTAAAAGGGCTTCATAGGCTATTAATTCGCCTTCCGGATCGTTGTCGGTTGCCAGAATCAGCATCTCTGATTCTTTAAGTGAATCTTTCAAGATCTTATAAGTTTCATTATCCTTAATGACCCATTCTGTTGGGGCCTTAAAGAGTTCGCGTGGATCAACCCTCCTCCAATTGGAATAACGCGCTGGAAAATCTAGTTCGAGGACGTGTCCTTTTAGGGCTACAACGGGCGGCGGGGGTTTTATAGATAACTTAATTGTTCTCGCAACCGAAGGCTTCTCGGCGATCACGAGCATAGATATCTTGCACCAACAAAGTTATTCATTTTAAAATTCATCCTTAAAAAAATACTCTATCATAAACTTTGATTCTAGAGGTGTACTGCTTAGAGAAGAATTTAATTAATCCTCTTCCATAAACGAAATAACTCATCCGCCACATATACATCTCTCACTAGCTCCACTGTGGAGCCCTTTACGACTTCAACTAAATGGCCTTCATAGTCCTTAACTTTTCCAACAACGGTTGCTTCAACACCAAGCCTCCCTAGAACACTAAGCGCCTCGCTTATATTAGCTGGCGATACCGCTGCCATTAGTGCACCTGAGCTAATTAATTTCAATGCGTCTATATTAAGCGCCTTAGTAACAATTTTTGTTTCCTCAGCAACTGGCACTCTATCAGCCCAAAACTCGATGGTTTTTCTTGAGGCATACGCAATTTCGGCGACACCACCTAGTATTCCACCCTCTGTTGGATCATGCATGGATGTGGCTAAGCCCCTTTCCGCTAGAGCCAAGGCTTCTCTTACAACACTAATATTCCACAAGAATTTAGAGCCTCTTTCAAGAGTTTCATCATCAATACCCTTATTTCTTAGCGAATTGGCGAAATCCGTGCATAGTATTGCTGTTCCCTCAATAGCCGCAGTCTTAGTCATAATTACATAATCGCCAGTTCTTGCCCCGGATGTTGTTACAATCTTACTCTTTTCTGCGATCCCGATCGCGGTTGTACCTGCTAATGGTCTATTAAGCCCAGATGTGGTCTCCGTATGACCGCCAACCACCATGATCCCCAGTCCCCTAGCGGCTCCATCAACTTGGGTCGCGATTTTCTCGAGAATATTTTCTGAGACTCCTTCTGGGAGAAAAAGCGAGATCAGGAACCACCTCGGTTTTGCACCTCTAACGGCTATGTCATTAGCGACTATATGGACTGCAAGCCAGCCAAGAAACTCACTTGCACCAGTAATAGCGTCATTATGAACTACTAGAACCCTTCCATTCTCAAGGTCGATAACCGCTGCATCCTCACCAACCGCAGGTCCAACCAAGACGCTGGGGTCGAAAGCACCAAGTTTCACGTATACCACTTTCTCCATAATTTTGGGCGGTATTTTACCAGACATTTTCCCACCAAACTAGTGCTTTATAAAATGGGAACCTTATTATAAAATATTAGCTCTGCTCTTATGGTAAGTATGCAACTCATTTTCAGTTAGATAAGGATTTAAAAGTACATATCCATCTCCATCAAGAAGATGATTACTGTTGCAATAAGCACTAAGTAGAGTAAATTTTGGATTATTATCTTAATTGAAAAGCTTTATGAACTTGAAAAATTGGCGGGCCCGCTGGGATTTGAACCCAGGATCTCCGGCTTTCATCAGATTTTTCCGTTTTTCATGCTTTAGAGGGCCGACGCGCTATCCGGGCTACGCCTCCCGAATCGGGCGTTTAGGGCCCTGATTTCACGGGCCCCTTCTCTCGTCGCTCCCAGCGGCCCCATTTTATTTCTGCAAATAGTCTAATTTAAACTTTGATGTGAACACGCTTTTCTGCTATGTTTTTAGGATATACACATGCGTAACAAGTAAGATTTAAAATTCACATCTAGACTTTTAATTTACAGTGAATTGAGATGTGCATCCTTGGCAAAGATAAATTGCTTGAATTGATAGAGAAATACAAGTGTATTTATCCATTTGACTTGAATCTTCTTGATGGAGATGGATATGTATTAACTGTTAAAGAAGAGACTACACTACAATACCTCGAGCATAAGAATCTCATTTCAAATGAAATTGTCTTTACTCCACCAGACATAGTTGCGCATTTAACAGCCAAGAGTAAATATGGTAGAATGGGCTTGTCATTTCTTAACGCAGCAAAAGTTCACAGCGGCTTTGTGGGAAGGTTAGCCCTTGAAGTGGTAAACCTAAATAATGACAGGACTCCAATAACAATTAAGCGTGGAGATCCATTCATGCACATAGAATTCATAACGAGAATGGGCGCCCCATCACCGTATACTGGTGAATATCAATTCCAATATATGACAGACGAGGAAATAAAAATGTACATTCCAGTTTTAAAAAGTGTTTTCAAGAATCACGATGAACTAGCTAAAATATGGTTTAAAAACAGACAACTGAGATTATAAGATTTAATAATAGAGTTTCACCTCTAATTTTGTTTCGTTAGCAAACTAAGTAAAATATCCTTTACGTAAAGGATAGTTAAGGTTTAAATATTTCCACTCTTTTTTATGCTAGGAGGAAATTCGGTATGAAGGCGAGGAACTATCGGGAAGTTAAGGGCATGCCATATGCTAGATATGAGTATATCCATGGTGCCCCACAGCCTAAAATAACTAAGTTTACCTTTGGGAAACCCTCTGAAAATTATACTTATCAAGTTTCGCTTGTATCTGAAAAAAGAGTTCAGATTAGGCATAATGCTCTTGAGGCCGCTCGTATTGCAGCCAACAGATACTTGCAGGAGAAGTTAGGTAATAGATTTTTTATGCGCGTCTTGGTTTTTCCACACGTTGTTTTGAGGGAGAATAAAATGATATTTGGTGCCCATGCAGATAGGCTTCAGGAGGGTATGCGCAGGGCTTTTGGTAAGCCTATAGGCAGGGCGGCCCGTGTTGAGCCGAATCAAGAAATAATTATCGTTCACGTTGACGAGAGCGGTTTGGAGGTAGCTAAAGAAGCCCTTAGAAGGGCTGAGGCTAAATTGCCAACTCCATGCCGGATAGTTATTGAAAAGTTACCTCTTCAAACAAATCAAGTTAAAAGCTAAATTATGGAGGTGAAGAATAACATGTCAGAGAAGAAAGGGAAATACGTGTTATGGTTTGATGAGATAGGGATCGAGGATGTACCGCTTGTTGGCGGCAAAAGCGCAAGCCTAGGCGAAATGACGAGAAGGACTGGTGTTCCAGTACCTTACGGATTTGCAACGACAGCCGAAGCCTATAGATACTATATAAAAGCAAATAAACTCGATGAAAAGATATCTGAGGTTCTTAAGGAGCTTAAAGACCCAAACGATACGCCAACTCTGCAAAGGGTTGGTGCAACGATAAGGAATATAATAGCTTCAGCAGAGATGCCTAAAGACCTAGAGAAAGAGATTATTAAGGCTTATAAAGAGCTATCTGAAAGAGTTGGCGAAAAAGATCCATTCGTCGCCGTTCGAAGCTCGGCGACTGCTGAGGATCTTCCAGATGCAAGCTTCGCTGGGCAACAAGAAACTTATCTTAACGTTCACACAGCTGAGGAAGTCGTTGAGAAAATAAAGCATTGCTATGCAAGTTTATTCACTGATAGAGCCATATTTTATAGGGTCCAGAAAGGCTTTGATCACATGGCCGTCGCGTTAAGCTCGGTTGTTCAATTAATGGTTTACAGCAAAGCAAGCGGCGTGATATTTACGCTTGACGTTGCTACTGGAGATAGAAGCGTTGTTTTAATAGAAGCTGGTTATGGACTAGGCGAATATGTCGTTCAGGGAAAAATAACCCCCGATGAATATTACGTTAGGAAATCTGACCTTGAGATTGTTAAGAAAAATGTCTCTAGAAAGACTGTTCAACTAGTGAGGCTCCCAACTGGTGGAACCGTGGAAGAACCAGTTCCATCAGATCTACAGGACAAGCAGGTTCTCACGGATGAGCAGATTAAAGAGTTGGCTAAATACGCTATCATGATTGAGAACCATTATGGTAAGCCAATGGATATCGAATGGGCTCTAGACGAAAGAACAAATAAGCTATTCATACTTCAAGCGAGACCGGAGACTGTCTGGGCTTTAAAGAAGGTTGAGGCTGTTGAAGAGAAACCAACTGTAACGAAGGAGCGTAAAGTTTTAGTTCAGGGTCTTCCAGCGTCACCGGGCATAGCTGTTGGTAAAGTCCACGTTATACCTACTGTTGATAAGATTAATGAATTTCAGAAAGGTGAAATACTAGTCACTGAGATGACTGCGCCAGATTGGGTTCCTGCCATGCGAAAGGCAGCAGCGATCATAACGAACTCGGGTGGAATGACATGTCACGCAGCAATAGTCTCGAGAGAGCTAGGTATACCATGCATTGTTGGAACATCTTCTAGGGGTTCTCCAGCAACAGAGGTTCTTAAAGACGGAATGATGGTAACTGTTGATGCAAAGCTCGGCGTAGTTTACGAGGGCGTTGTTGAGGAATACGCTGAGAAAGCTGCTGAAAAAGTTGAGGCTGCGCCAACGACTGTTGCCTTTGCTGAGCCATACATAATTACTGGAACAAAAGTTTACGTGAACCTTGGCGAGCCAGAGCTCGCCGAGAAAGTTGCAGCCCTACCTGCTGACGGCGTTGGCTTACTCAGGCAGGAGTTTGTCTGGTCAAGTGAGATTGGTGAGCATCCACTCTACATGATTGAAAGCGGTAGAGCCGAGGAGTTCGTTAACAAGCTTGCCGAAGCATTCCGGCGTATATGCTCAGCATTCTATCCTAGGCCAGTTGTAATGCGCTTCAGCGACTTCAAATCATCAGAATATAGGGAGCTTAAGGGTGGAGAAAAATACGAGCCTGTGGAACCCTCAGCCCTATTAGGCTGGAGAGGTGCATCACGATACTACGATCCAAAATACGTTGAAGCGTTCAGACTAGAGATCAAAGCAGTCAAGAAGGTCAGGGAAGAATATGGGCTCAAAAACCTCTGGGTTATGATACCCTTCTGTAGGCGGGTCGATGAGTTAGAGAAGATCATCAGGATAATGGAGGAGGAAGGACTGCGTAGGGGACCAGACTTCAAAGTTTGGCTCATGGCTGAAATACCGAGCAACTGCATAATAGCAGATAAGTTTAACAAATATATTGACGGCTATAGTATTGGCAGCAACGATCTAACAATGACAATTCTCGGCTGCGACAGGGATAACGAGACAGTTGCCCATCTATTTGATGAAAGAGACTTAGCTGTTAAAAGGGCAATTAGGCTGCTCATTAAATTAGCTCACAGAGACGGCAAAACTGTGAGCATATGTGGACAGGCTCCAAGCGTTTATCCAGAGTTCACTGAGTTTCTGGTTAGAAGCGGAATAGACAGCGTATCCGTTAATCCAGATGTTGTTGCGCAGACAAGGAAGTTGGTGGCATCCATTGAGCAACGAATACTGGTGGAGAAGGCAACAGGTAAAGGTGTCCGCGAAGACCCAGATATAGATATACCTCTCGACGATTAAGTGTAGTTTCCCTCTCTAAAAGTTCCAAATATTTTTCACCTCATTTTATGGAAACAGTTAATACCTTCAAAGTTTTTCTTTTTAATCGAATTGTTTACGATGTTTGATCTGGAAGAGGATAGGATAAGAAGAGAGATTATTAAGCGTGGAGCTCGCAAAGTTTTAGTTCAGCTACCCGAAGGGCTTAAATCCGCGGCCCAGATG
Organism: Bathyarchaeia archaeon; assembly: GCA_038859955.1. Classification (GTDB taxonomy): domain Archaea; phylum Thermoproteota; class Bathyarchaeia; order Bathyarchaeales; family DTEX01; genus DTEX01. Next base: position 76,934 of record JAWCEH010000006.1, read on the forward strand.
ATAGCATCAGTCATAGAGGAGACTAAAGCGCTACCTATAATATCTGCTGATCCATGTTATGGCGCATGCGACTTAGCCCTAAACGAAGCTGAAATGTTATCGGTTGACTTAATAATCCATTACGGGCATTCTGAAATAGAGAATTTTATATGTCCTACTAACACACCAATAATATTCATTGAGGCAAGAGCGAACATTAGCATAGAGAGCGCTGTGAACGATGCATTACACTATCTAGAACCTTGGAAAAGCATTGGCCTAGTGACAACTGTTCAGCATATTCACTTACTACATAAAGCTGGGGAGATACTAACGAATGCAGGCAAGAAAGTTTATGTCGGATGCGAGCCAGGGCTAAAATATCCCGGCCAAGTGTTAGGATGCGACTATAGAAACGCTAAAATAGTGTCAAATAGGGTTGAAGCCTTCTTATTTATTGGCGGTGGGCTATTCCATGCGATAGGTTTATTTTTAGCTACAATGAAGCCTACCATTGCAGCGAATCCTTTTGAAGGCAAAGCCCTCAGAATTGATGATGAAGCCAAACGCATGATTAATAGGCGATGGGCAGATATCTCAGAAGCGACAAAAGCTAAGAAGTGGGGTATAATAATAGGACTTAAATCAGGCCAATTCAATTTTGAGGCGGCCTTAAAGATTAAAAACGATCTCGAGAGTTCTGGAAGAGAAGCAATTTTATTAGCTATGAGAGAAATTACTCCTGATATTTTACTTGAATTCCCATCAATAGAAGCCTACGTGAATACGGCGTGCCCAAGAATTTCCTTCTACGAATCTAAGTTTTCTAGGCCTATTTTAACGCCCAAGGAAACATATATTGCGCTTGGAAGGAAATCTTGGGAGGAACATTTACAATCCGGTTTACTTTGACTTTAAGTTTGGTGGGAAAGTGATAAGGAGAAAGCATCTTGCTCTCCTGCTCTCACAACTCGCACCTATCCCGCATCCAAAGCTTAAGTGGGAGGGTTACACGCTTGATGCTGAAAGCGCCGCTACTATGATTTATATTGCGGGATGGAAGTATAACGATATTTGCGGCAAGAGGGTTATTGATTTAGGCTGTGGTTCAGGCATCTTGGCAATAGCAGCTTCACTCTCTGGCGCAGAATGGGTTGTCGGCGTTGACATAGACAAAGAAGCGATAATAGTTGCGATCGAGAATGCTGATAAACTCAACGCTAAAGTTGACTTTATAGTAGGAGATATAAACTGCGTAAACGGACACTTTAATACGACTTTAATGAATCCGCCATTTGGAAGCTGGCATAAAGGGGCCGATGTAGTGTTCTTAAAGAAAGCTCTGGAGATATCTGATGTTGTGTATTCTCTTCATAAGCGAAGCACGCTTGTCAGAGAGTTTCTTAACAGTCAAATCCCTGAGCTAGGCGGCATCATTGACCATATTTACGAGATGAACATTGTCATAAAACGAACATACAAATTTCACAGAAAGAGACGCTATATTGTTAAAGCAGATTTATACCGTATACTGAAAGAAGCATAACACCTGAAATATATAAACAGCAAAGCTAATATCACTGTTTATAAGTATTTTTAAGGACAATTTAGATATGGATTGTTGGATATGTCGGAGGCAAAGAAGAGCGGGCGATTCGTTGTTCCCGGAGATAAAATTGGTGTAATAGAGGAGTTCATACCGGACTATGGAACATACGTTGAGAACGGAGTTATATACTCAAATAATGTAGGATATTTACTGGTAGACTCCGTCAATAGGAAAGTCTCTGTTTATCCATTAACACGCGGAGCATGTGTTCCAAAGACTGGAAGCGTAGTTGTGGGGCACGTCGTGAATGTTCAAAGCGCCATGGCCTTTATTCGCATTATAAAAGTTGGGAAAAAATTTCTTTCCGGTTTCTTTACTGGGGTATTGCATGTTTCAGATATTGACGTAAAATATACCAAAGATATTTCTGATGCAATTAAGCTTGGTGATCTTGTACGCGCAAAAGTTATAAGCGAAGCTAATAGAACCTTCCATTTAACTACGAAAGGTGATAATTTAGGTGTAATATTGGCGTTATGCTCTAAATGTGGTGAAGCTCTTAGATTGAAAACCAAGAGGAGTAAAAAATTATATTGCGATAAATGTGGAAATAATGAGACTAGAAAAATTGCCTCCGACTATGGTTTAGGAAACCTTTAGTGGTATAATCAATCGTGAAAGGTTGGTTAATATGCAATTAAGAATATTGGATAGAAAACCGAACGAGCTCGTGATTGAAGTTGACGGCGAAGGGCATACGCTATGTAACCTTCTGGAGTCAGTACTACTAGAGGATGAGAACGTCGAATTCGCTAGCTATAATATATCACATCCATTAGTGGCTAAACCAGTAATTACTGTACGAACAAAGGGGGATAAACGCCCAGAAGATGCGTTAAAAGAAGCTGTCACAAAGATTCTTGATAGAGGTAGAGAACTAAGAAAAGAGTTTGATAGAGTATTTAAAAACAGCAAATAAAAAGTGCATCTACTATAACATTTCGCTTCTCTCTAAAATTAACTTCAAAATCGTGCCTATGTTGTCTGAAATATCCTCCTTGCGCGCCAAAATATCAAGTGTCTCATTAATTGATATGACGCCTCGGAGCCAGCCGTAAACCATTAAGGCCTCAGCCGCATCAGCCTGTCGGTGCCTGTCAGTTCTACGTGGTAATAATGCTCGTATCCCAGCTTTCCTCAAAGCTAATGAAAGTGTATAGCTGTCAAGTTTTCGCCCGATTGGTTTACCAGCAGTTTTAGATAAAAATAATGAGTAAACAAAATTGATAAAGGCATCTCCTAATGAGGCCAAATCTTTATCACATAAGATTTCATTAAGATTAGAGTACTTATATATGAAGGGAAAATAGTCCCTTAAGTTTGCTTCAGCCAATAGAGATCACCGAGATTAATTGCATCTGTAATGTATATTAAAGTGCAATATTGTTATTACTCTTGTTAATGGATAGCGGTCCAATGAAAAAAACAATCATATTGAAGATCAATGGGGAGAAACCTGAGCATGAGAAAATCAGTATAGCAGCTGACATAATACGAAGAGGTGGATTAGTGGCTTTTCCAACAGAAACGGTTTATGGTTTGGGGGCAGATGCATTAAACCCCAATGCTGTTAGAGACATTTATCTAGCTAAAATGAGACCTTTGGATAATCCAATAATAGTTCATGTAGCCAATAAAGAGGAAATTTATAAACTTGCTGTAGATGTTCCGGAATTTGCTGAAACTCTTATAAGGAGATTCTGGCCAGGCCCATTAACATTAATTCTTAAGGCTTCAAATATGGTTCCCAGAATAACAACCGGAGGTTTAGACACTATAGCCATAAGGATGCCTAGGCATAAAGCTGCCCTAACCCTAATAGAAGCATCAGGAACACCGATAGCAGCTCCAAGCGCAAATTTAGCTGGCAGACCAAGTCCAACAATGGCTGAACATGTTATTCAGGACCTTTACGGTCGAATAGATGCTATACTCGACGCTGGGCCAACAAACATTGGCGTTGAGTCGACAGTCTTAAACATGATACATGAACCACCCCAAATTCTTAGACCTGGTGGAGTAACGTATGAAGAGTTGAAGAAAGTTTTAGGTGAGGTTAGCATACACCCGGCTGCCTTAGCTGAAAGTGAAGTTTACATCAGACATGCTTGCTCACCTGGAATGAAGCATAAGCATTACGCGCCTAAAGCTGAAATGATTGTCATTGAGGGAGAATTTAACGCTATCATTGAGAAGGTTAAAGAGTTAGCCGAGCAGTATGCTAAAGCTGGTAGAAGAGTTGGCGTATTAGCCACAGATGAAAGTGTGCGTAAATATGATTCTGGGATCGTGAAGTCCATGGGAAGCCGAAAAGAACTTTCATCAGCGGCTAGAAATCTGTTCAGACTGCTTAGGGAGTTTGATGAGGAGGGAGTTGATATAATAATTGCTGAAGGTGTTCCACAAAAAGGGTTAGGGCTAGCTTTAATGAACAGGCTTAGAAGGGCTGCGGGCTATAATATTATTAGAGCCGAATAAACTGGCATTTAAAGTTATTCTTCTCCCTCAGCGTCAACTATACCCTTTTCAGTTATCATAAAGTGGGCTTCTTTCTCGGGTAGATATGGGCTATCAATTATCTTCGCAACCCTAACGCCTTTAGAACCTCTTCTCAAGTAAACTCTGTGAGTGCAAGCATGCGCCATTATATTCCCACCAGCAGGCCTATTTGGATCAGTAAAGTATGTGGCTGGATTAGCTTGAACCTGGTTTGTTATAACAACGGCCAAATTATAGGCTTCTGCCAACCTAAGCAACTTATGCAAATACTGGTTTAGTTTCTGTTGTCTCTCTGAAAGTGTCTCACGCCCAATATATTCACCTCTGAAGTGGCTTATCATGCTGTCAACGACAACAAGCTTTATATTATTCTCCGGACAAAGTGTGAACAATCTATCTATAAGTAGACATTGATGACTGCTATTATAAGCTCTTGCAACAAATATGTTATCCGCAACCTCGCGCGAATTAAGCCCTAAACCAGTTGCTATCTGGTATATACGTTCAGGCATAAATGTTCCTTCAGTATCTATGAAAGCAACTTTACCCTCTAAACCTCCTTTCTCTTGTGGTAGCTGAGTTGTAACAGAGAGCATCATGCATATTTGTGTCTTCCCAGAACCATATTCGCCTATAAGCTCGGTTATCGCTTGAGTCTCTATTCCACCACCAAGTATATCATTAAGGTTTTTGCATCCCGTTGTGCAGCGCCGCATATTCTTCCTTCGCTCATAATATTCTTGTGCTGTTTTAAAGTCTGCTGATAGCATCTTCCGTGCGGACTCTTGAATTTTAAGTATTGTATTTAAGCCTATGTTTGTCTTCTCTACTATTTCCATAGGAGGAGTAACAGCGATAGCCTCTATTGTTGTGAAGCCCGCAGCCTTAAGTTTGGATGCTGTTGCTGATCCAACACCGTCTAGGGCCTCTAAATCCTCCATCTAATATGCCTCCCACATAACATCTTTCCTTGAAATCTTACTCCAGCACCTCCAGCATATTGGTATTCTTTCACCTTTGTACATAATATAAAGGGCTATGTCGGTGTTTCCGCAATTATCATTCCACGGATTTAAGCATCGTTCTACGCTAACTCCAACATCATTAGGTGAAGAATAACTCTCTTTAACTCTAAGTCTATTTTTAATCCTATCCATTTTCCTATAACCAATTTAACACCTATATTAAGGACTATTTAAGGTATCTGTGAAAATTTAGGTAGGGGGGAGGGGGATAGAAAATATCCGCTCTAAACCATAAAATATGTTCGTAATCTTTGAAAGAAGTCCAATAGGGCTATAACAACTTCATTCTCAGGGTTTATCTGATATGTTTTTGGTTTAAACTCATTTTCCTTAACCCAACCTAACTCCATCAATGTTTTAAGCTGCTTCTCAATTGACGGCGTTCTCAAACCAGTAGCCTTTGTTAGTGCATATTTAGTGAAAGCCTTATTTGGGTTTAATGCCAAGCAAACTAAAATCCTAAATTTTCTTCCTCCACCTAAACCTAGCTCTAATTCTTGCCATATATCTCTTTTACCCTTTCCTTCCTTTTCTTTCATATTCTTCGCTCTACTCGCTCTAACTGTCTCAAAAGATTATTTAGGAATTTTTCAAGATCCACTAGAGTTGCGCCTGATATACCAATCTCCATCAAAGATTTCATATCAACTATTCCGCGATAAATGAGGTCTTGGACGTGTTCTTCAAAGTTCTCAACTGGCTTAGCGTTATATTCTTCACAGACAATATCATAGAATTTCCGAAGTTCCCTTAAACTTATATATGCTAATCCACCCGATTTTAACCCCCTAATAAGAGCCAAGAGAATTAGCCTTCCATCTTTATCGAGACTTATTATATCTTCTGTTGTTATTGTCGGATTTATCTCACCGTAAACTCTGCGAACATGTTCTGGCAAAACTTTACTGGAGCCAGTGTTTTCAGCTAGAACACCTGAGTAATAGAGGAGCTCAAGTCCAACTCTAATATCGCCATTGACTGGCGGATTAGCGGTTATTTCGCTTATCAAGTTAAGTGTGTCGTCTAAGACTACATACGGTTGAAAGGCTTCATTGGTCCTGTCCTCAAGTATATCCCTAATCTGCTTACTTGTGTATCTCGGAAATTCTATTATGCCCATCCCAAGGGTTGATCTCTCACCGGGCTCGAGGAGATCATGCCATCTAAGCGATCTAGCGATAAATATTTCACCAATAATGGGTATAGGTTCTCCCGGGCGCATTTCCGGTATACGCGTCAAGTCATAAATTATATGTTCTTTAGGGCTCATTTGAACAAAATAATCTATCTCATCAAACGTGATTATGAGAAAAGCGTCTTCAAATCTCAAGTATTCGATCAGCTGCCTAATCATCTCCTCAGGACTTAGGCTCTTAGTTGATATTTTCGGCGTAACCTTCTTTACGAGATTTCCGTAAAGAACATAACGAGTTACGCCGTCAACTTTACAGTTCATATAAACATGTTGCAGGTTAATATCCTCCTTACGCGCTCTCTCGACAATCAATTCGCCAAATCTAATTGTTGTACAAGTCTTCCCAGTTCCAGTGGCCCCCACAATTTGCGTAAAACGAGGATATGCGTTCCAGATATCCCTCAAAAGACCACCATAAATTGAAAGTAGCATATTTACCTGTTGTTCTCTATGAGGAAGACGCTTGGGAATATAATAGGGTGAAAGCTTATTCCTGTCCCTAAAGATTAATGATCTAGACAATCCCTCAAACCCGAAAAATAATTGTTCATAAACAAACCTATAAATAATACGAAAAGAATAGCAGAGTTTTAGAGTTGCTCAAGAGGTTTAACGTTGCCCATAACTGGTTTTGGTCTTTTGACTGGAGCGCACCACTTAATAGCGTTACTAATAACTCTTAGAACATTAGGGTTATGATAGGTTGGGTATGTTTCATGTCCCGGCCTAAAATAAAATATTTTGCCCAATCCTCTATAGAAGCAGCACCCGCTACGGAATACCTCGCCGCCTTTAAACCAGCTTATAAATACTAGTTCATCTGGAGGTGGTATATCAAAGGGTTCGCCGTACATTTCCTCTTGTTCGATTTCAAAGTAGTCTCCGAGTCCTTCAGCGATGGGATGTCCACCGGCAACAACCCATATTCGCTCTCTCTCACCTGCCTCTCTCCATTTAAGATTACATGAAGTTCCAAGAAGACGTTTAAAGATTTTTGAGAAGTGTCCAGAATGTAAGACTATTAGACCCATACCGTCAATTGTTACCCGTTTATATATTCGATCGACAACAGAATCACTAACCTTATCATGTGCGGCATGTCCCCACCAAATCAATACGTCAGTACTATTAAGAGATTTTTCAGTTAAGCCGTGTTCAGGCTCATCAAGCGTAGCCGTTTGAACATTAAAGCCTTGGCTCTGCAAATACCTAGCTAGAGTAAGATGCATCCCACCGGGATATATTTTAGCAACCCTAGGGTCTTCCCTCTCATGGATGAATTCATTCCAGACTGTTACATTTATTCTCTCACTCATTTATTACACACCTCATTAAGAGATTAACTAAACTGAAGATAAAGATTTTCTAAAAAGAGCATGAGGTTCCTCATTCTACTTTCGCGAGAATCATCAATAGGCCTGCAACAACCAATAATACGCCAATCGCTAAAAAGAAGAAGCCGAAAGCACCCAAGTAGTTTAGATTCGCGTTCGCGTAATAGGCCAGCATCGCACCAATTATAAATAATATGAAGCCGGATATTTTCTCCAAGAACACTAGACTCAGTATTATTGATCTTCCTTCTCTTCTCAAGTTGCTCCCTCAAACTTTTAACTAAATTTCTAGAGATTATTAGTGGATGCAAATAAATTTTTAGTCCTCAATTTCTTTTAGTCTTTGCGGCAGATACTTGTCAACTATATGAGTTAGACCATATCTTGAGAAAGCCTCAAGTTCACATTTTTTCTGGTTCTTCATGAAAACATTAATCTCCCTTTGCCATAAAGCCCCCTTATACCTTGGGTCACGCATAAGCTCGTGCAGTCGTTTTATATCTATGTCCTCAAGCTTATCGCTAGGTAACCTGTATTCTATGATATCTGAGGCCCAGACACCTGCCCACTTAGCATCTGGTGTGGTCAACTCCCTCACGTGGGCCGCATTAGCTGAACCAGAGATTATAACCATAGCAATATGCATACCCCATGGATCAGCATCAGTAAATATGTAGACTGGTAGATCTAATTCCTGATTTAACCTGCGAATAAAATATCTTGTCGAACGAGGAGCTTGGCCGCCCAAAAACACTAATATTGCATTAAATTTTTCATGAACTCTCTCCTCAATAAACCTTGTGAATAGGCCGCCCTTCTCAACGGCTATGATCTTATCGGCGTTTGTTTCTATAAATTCTGCTGAAGTAAGCGCTGGACCGATCATCACTCCATCAGGATGTGATGTAAGGTTTAGGCGTTTTCCCTCATAGTTTGGAATCGTGTACTCTATTGTTAGATTCCCAAAGACTGCAGATCTTTCTTCTGGAAAAACATTAAAATCCTCTCTAGTATAACCTAAGACTGTCTCTAGATCAGTAATTATATTGTCAGATTCATCTTGGTCTTGAAAAGATATGTCGTATGCCTGAGCCGAGTAAAAGACATCTCTTAAGGTTGAAGTTTTCTGATTTAATGTCAGCTCGTGAGTGAAGTATGCCATCCAAACAAGTTGCGTGAGAGGCCTTAGGTGCCTGATGTTACCTGCGCTCCTCTTCACTCTCTTATCGCCCAGAATATACTGCCTAAGTTCCGGACTATAATATATATTATCAGTTGACCTACTTGGCATAGTAATATGTGGAAAAACACCTCTTTCTACTTGCTCGTATAATTCACGCCCAAAATTTTCGAGTTTTGCTAAGACTTCTTTCCTTTTTTCCTTGGCTGTGGCGCTAATCTTCTTCAATCTTCTTAGCCCTCCTTAAAAGATCATCTATATTAGGTACTTTCTCCTTCCCTGCGAGTTTTGTTGAGAATTCAGCTATCTTAGGCAAATATTTTGCGAAGATGGAAAGACGAATCTTTTCACGCTTAACTCTTTCTTTCCTAGATAAGTAAACTTCAAGTCGACGTGCAACATCTCTTATTCCGTTAAGAATTTCGCGGCTAACCTCAGGTCTATCAGCAACCATCTCCTTTCCAACGGTTTTCCATGGGATCTTGGTGCTACATATGTGAACTAGAATGGCAAAGGGCATTCCGGGAGCCAGTCCATATTTCCTCCAATTAATTGACTTAACAATCTTCCAGCTAACGTCACCCGATTCATCGTACACTAAAGGAATCTTGTTAGCGAACCTGTACAAAACTATATCTTCTCTCACGGGAACCTTACCGCCGTATGCTATTCCAACCTCGATAATAAATGGGTGACCGGAGTAGGCTGATGGTTTACGTTGGGTAACTGCTACGAATTCAGGTTCGAGTTCCTTTAATATTCCGGCTTTGAGAATATCCTCTCCTAAAGGTGAAAGGCAATCAGCATCTGGCGGTAAAAATTCGTTAAAGTTTTTCATGGCTTGAACAAGTCTAACTATCTCGTCTGGTTTAAGCTTTTTTGGATCAGTATCTTCAGGGAAACCAGCGAATTCAAGGAAATGTTGAGCGGTTCGTTTTCCAACTCTGTGGAAGTGCTCTTGCATGAAATCGAGTAACGTTTCGCAACGTGTCACACGTATTATGCGATACATTGTTTCAACATCTACGCCATGTGGATGGGGTAATGTTTCTTTTGGTTGTGATGGAAGAGTTGAAACTGTCCTTTCAAACATATATAGTCGTCCTTTTGGGTCAACAAACATTATATTAGCATATGGGTTAACGATAGCTGTTTGCTTAAGGTAATCGAGTATTTTAGACATTGCTTTCGAGTAATCACCTTCGAGGTTCACTTCAACTATTGTTCCATGCCATTGCTCATTATTATCATGTATCTTTCTATCTAAGATAACAGGGCGGTTGCGTTCGATATCTATCATTAAAGTGTACTCATAAATCTTTTGATTTCCTGTGCTTGATATAACCTTAACTGGTTTATTAGTTGTTATCTGTCCATAAAGTATAGTCATAGTTCCGCCTAAACCAAATGTCCCGCGAGACTGTTTCAATTTATACTTTGAACTGAATAAGAATTGGCAGAAGGCTAATGGAACATAGTCCGATGGTATGCCTGAACCATTATCTTCAACCCTTAAGACATAAAAATTTTCGTTTTCATCCCCATTTATTGATGATAAGCGTATATAGATTTCTGGCAGAATGCCTATGGGCTCCGTAGCATCAAGCGAATTTTCAACGAGTTCTCTAATTGCTGAAAAAATAGCTCTCGCTGGATTGGCGAAGCCAGCTATCTCCTTATTTCTATAAAAGAAATCAGCAGGGCTTATCTCCTGAAAGATTTGGCTTATTGCCCCCACGCTCCACATTTCGCTATAAGAGCGACCCTATTAATTTTCGCTCATATATATTTATTTACATATAACATGCTCATTTAGATCCGGGTAATAAGGAGCTGCCTTCCCAGAGCTCAAAACGCCTTCTCTTAAGATCTTGCCTTCTTCTTTGCAGAAATTTGTAAACTGTTGAGTGCTCACTACCATTAATCAGCATATTTATTGCTTCTCGGGCTATGCTAACCTGCTCAATGTCGCCTATTATTGCGACCGTATGCCCATAGACGGATACTAGGGCGCCACTCATCTCTTCAATAATCTCCCTTGTTCTACCATCTCTCCCAATTATTCTACCTTTAATTCGCCTTAAATCCGACTCGGATTTGCCAAAAATTTCTCTCAGGTCAATAATGTCAAGCATATAATCCTCCTCCAGAAGCTTAAATGCTCTTTCTGGCGAAAATCCTCTGCCAATAGCTAAAACTATATCTTTAGCTTTAAAAAGTAATGACGGATCATCAGCTTCCTTCTTTAATGTTATAGTTACATCACCCGTTTCGCTATCAATATCAAGTTTAACTGGTAGCTTTTCTTGTATGTAATCTTTTACACTACCATTTGTTCCTATTAAAACTCCAACTCTTTCTCTAGGTATCTTAACGAACGATTGCGCCACCAGTTATCACCTTATATGCTTCGTCAACTTCAATTACGTCTACATCAAACCTTAAAAAGTATTTATTTATATTTTCAATGTCCCTAATAAGAAATTGGCTTGAACTTGGGTGTTCAATTGGGACTGCTTGCGAGAAATCGAATAAAACAGGTCTCCCTCTCCAAACCATGACATTATACTCGCTCAGATCACCATGAACTAGGCGAGCGTTCCTATAAAGCTTTTTAACATGCAGGAGAATAGCGCGATAAATTCTCGCTGGATTTGCTAGTTCGACGTCTCTTAGGAGCGGTGCGCTCACACCATTCCTTCCTATAAACTCCATAATTAGCACGTTATTTTTTATGGCTATTGGGCGCGGAACCCTAACTTTAGCATTATATGCTAAGTTTAAATTTTTAAATTCTTTTTGGGCCCATAAAAAAACCAAGTTCCTCAAATCTTTCTTGATGCCTTTAAATCTAGGATCCCCCAGAATATAGGGTAGCCTCCCCCTTCTAAACTCGGCTGAAACTGTCAAAAATATTTTTATGGCAATTTCTTCATTACTTGGTCCTATCCCCCAATATATACGTGACTCCTTACCAGAATTTACGACACCAAATATTTCCTTTATTACTCCACCGTTCATAAAATCATATATTGTCATGAGGGTTGACCGATCAAAAACCTCTTCTAGAACTTCGTACTCCTCACTCCGTTTCTCCTTCATGAGTTGCTTAACTTCATAAGATTTTTCTTTGCGCTCAAGTTTCTTACGCAATCTATCTCTAAGTGACATATAAAAACCTCAAAATTACTGAATCGACTAAACTTTGATTCTCCACGCGTGTTCCGTCTTTTCTCGCCTCAAATTCTTCTTCGTTTTCCTTCCGCAAGTAACCTCTCCTCTATTGAAACCTTAGACTTAAATTAATATGTTGACTTGCTCTTAAATAAATGCGTTGATTTTGTTAATATCAACTCTTAGCCAATTACCATCACAAAAGCGCTATTATTGAACTGTCTGTAAGTCCTATAATCCTAAAGATTCAATAAAATCGAATGGGCCACTTGAGAATATTTACACAGAATCGCTGCATAAATAGATGGAAAATATACTGCGAGAAACTCTCCTAATTTCACTGACGAGGAGATAATGGATGCTGCAAAGACTGTAGGGCGTATGACTTTCATAATTTGTCTGCCAGATGACTATTAAACCTTGGTTAGTGAAAAGGGTCTCTGACTTTCAGCTAGACAAAAACAGCTTATCGCATTTGCCTGTACAATACTTAAGGACCCCGACCATTTTAATTAGGAGTTTCATTCATCAATGATTGATCCATGTTACGAATAGAACGGCCAATTAAAATATCTCAGTGGCTCTCAACAGTTAGGGACGATGACGGAACTCTCGTAATAGATGACGGAATAATAGTGATAAGGGAACTTGCAAAAATTTATGAAGTAGTAAGAACTCTATTCCTATTTAAGAATAATTATAAATCTGCTAATAAATTGTTAATAGAAAAAGATGCTCCGAATTTAGGTAAGGTAAATGACTCCAAAACTTAAATTAACATCGGAATTTTACTGGATGGTTAAAAGACCTATTTTGCGCAGATGTTCTGCCTGACCTTTTGTATAACGCCAAATTATGTCGCCCCGTGTCTCGTGTTGAAAATCCCATGGAGACACAAGAACAACATCGCCAACTCTTATCCAGAATCTCCGTTTTAGTTTTCCTCTTATTCGGCATACGCGCTCATGTCCATCTTGACACTTAACTAATACGCGATCATAGCCAAGCAGTTTTACAGCTACCCCTAAAACATCACTTCCGGAGGGTAACATAAGTTCTTCTTCCATTTCTTCTTCGCTAATAACTTTCTTTTTACCCAAGCGTCTTCCTCTAACATGTCTGTATTTTTATCTCCTTTTTCTAAAGAGGCAATCTTACTTAAATACATTACACTATATGCTATATACATAGGCGGTCAGCAATAAGGGTAAAGGTGAGAAGAGGGCACCGTTTTATTTCATTGCTAATATTACTCAAATAAATTCACCATAACCTCCTCACCCTCTTCTATTACGTCTAAGTTGACAGGCAATATTATATATCCATCTGCTTTTGATAGGCTTGTTATATCACCAGATTTCTTGAAAACTGGATATGCTTTATCATCATCTATCTTCACCGTGAGAAATTGTTCTCGACCAGAAGCTGAAACAATTCGCTTAGCTATCTTGGCTTTAACAACGACCGGCTTTTTAAGGGGTAGTCTAGCCATTTTGCGTATAGATGGGATCAAAAAGATATATGCGTTACTTAAGCATGATGCTGGATAACCAGGCATTCCCATAACTGGTTTATCCTCCACAATGCCAAACAATGTTGGTTTGCCCGGCTTTATTTGAACTCCATGAAATAAGAGCTTCCCTTCCTCCTCTATTATATTGGCTAACATGTCTCGTTCGCCAACTGAACTTCCACCAGTAAAAATAATTAGATCATGATCCAAAAAATAATGTAATGCAGACTTTAAAGCCTCATAAGAATCCGGAATTATCCGTGCTCTTGTAACCAGAGCGCCATTTTCTAAGAGGAGAGCCGTCAAAGTATAAGAATTTATATCGTAAACTTGTCCTCTGTTAAGCTCTAAGCCCAACTCACAAACCTCTACACCTGTAGGTATCACCGCTACACGAGGCTTTTGATAAACTAGTGCTTTCCTGAGACCTAAAGATGCAAAAACTCCTATTTTAGCCGGCGTTAGAATTTCTCCCTCCTTTAGTACCACCTCACCCCTCTTTATATCTTCCCCTCGTGGTGAAATATTTTCCAAGGGGTGCACTGGCTTAAAGACTGAGACGTTCTCCCCCTCCTCCTCTGCGAACTCAGCCATAACAACCGCATCGGCGCCTGATGGTAACGGGCAACCAGTAGCTATACGAATGCATTCACCAGGTCCTATACTTTTGTCCGTTGATTCACCGGCGCGTAAAACACCTATAAGCTTCAAAACTTTGGGATTAAACTCCGATGCACCATATGAATCCTCAGCCCTTATAGCATAACCATCCATTGCAGCCCTGTCAAATGGAGGTACATCCATATTAGCTACTACGTTCTCTGCTAAAACCCTGCTAGTAGCCCTCTCAATCGGGACAAGTTCAACCCGATTTATAGGTTCAATAGAATCTAAGATCAATTTTAAAGCCTCTTCACGCGATATAAGAAGTTTGAATGGTGCAATCTCGCCCATTTTATTTTTCCCTCAAACACTCACATACTAAATGATGGAGAATAAAAATCTTTCAAATAAGAGAAAACTAAGTCTAAAAAAACTTATAAATTGCGCTTTAATCTAGAGACTATGTGAAAAGTATGCAGAAAACCACATGTGTAAAATGTTTGCTTTTCGTATTCCTCTTATTACTGTTTTATCCCATGACCGCATCATCTGGAAATAATTTCATCACTAACAAGTCTACTCAAATATTTAACGTAACTGAGCAAACGAAAACTTCAATTTCAGTAAACGTGGTAATTATAGATGCTATAACAAGTCAACCGGTGCAAAATGCAACAGTAATACTTTGGGATCTCTTCGATTTCAATGAATACAGATATTTTACCAACGAACGTGGCGAATGTAACATTTCTGGGGATCACATTAAGCTTAAGCGTTCCTATTGGCTATATGCTTATAGAGGCGATTTTGAAAGGAAGATTGTCGATTACGTTCCAGTTAAATTTGAACGAGAAATATATCTAGAGAGAGTAGAGAGTAAGAATGTAACTTTACAATTAGTTCCGGGAGCATTAATTGAGGTTGAAGGGGTTCCTTATATTGCTCAGTCGCCAAGTCCAGAGATGCGCCGCATGATAATAAGGGTTGTGACGGAGACAAAACCCTTTAATTACTCCTTTGTCAGAGAGTATGGTTCTTCTTTAGATGCGTATTTTTTGGGTCTAAATAGTAACGTTGTGGCTGTTCCAGCAAATATTCACTTTTTCCTTGAGGTTGAGGCATCATACTTGCAGAGAGAGCACCTCGGTATATCAGTAAAGCGCGAAATTTTCCGTATTGACAATAAATCTTTGCCATTTTTAATCTCTCAAGGAGGCTATCTATCTCAGATAAAAATTCCAGCCTATAGCCTTAGGAGAGGATTAGAGTATACTAGATCGGTTTTCGCGGATGTTTCCCGTAGAATCGATGGAGCACAGGCAATTGGGTTTACAGTTTTTGACGAAAGAAGAATGTTAAGTCATGCAAGTCAAAGCATTATAGAAGCTGAGTCATTGTTATACAACGCGCAAAGAGATGAGGATTTTGAGAAAGTTTGGTTAACCCTTAGAAAGGCCCTTAATGAGATGGACAGTATTTCGAGGATACTGGGAGATAAATTACTTTTTGCTGAGAGTCAAGCTATCTATCTTCCAGCTGTACTTTCAGTATTTAGCGTTGTCGTATCCTTCTTCTTTTTTGAGGAAGGGAGGAAAAAAGCCGCATCAAATGTGGTTATTTATATTTTCTTCTTAATAATTTTGTATTATACTCATCCAGGCACGCATGTGATAATTGATAAAAATATTATGCTCTTCATATA